>CAZDTO010000001.1:0-40334 GCA_964508395.1 uncultured Gammaproteobacteria bacterium
TATAATGCCACTTCTCCATGAATTTAAAGCTGTGTGATGTCGCAAAAGTTATATTATCAACAAAGCTTACAAAAAGACCAAAAAACTCCTAGACTAGATTTCACTCCTAGTCCTTCACTCCTCAAAAAAATGGAGAAGATTTACACACTTCATGAAAACGGGTTAACCTACTACGAAATAGCCAATATCCTGAAGAATCACAGAGTGCATGTTACTAGACTCTGCAATTGGTATACCAATAACATAGTCAAGAAAGGAAAAAATGAGAAGAGCTAGTTTGCCTTTTAAAATAACACAATGGGATGGGAAGAAAGAAAAGGAATTGGAGCTGGAAAAAGCTATCGAGATAGCGCAGTATAAATTTGAAATTCACAATATGTTAGTTCAAAAACTTTATGAAAAAAACAACTAACTATAAATACCCAAAATATATTGAAGATCTAATTGAAAAAGCGGGCAGCGATATAAAAAAGGCTTATCATGAAGGAGTTGCAAATGGACTCAATCGAGCTGGGGAAATAATGAAAGGATTGGATAAAAAGAAAAATTGAGTATGAAAAATCTTTTAGCACCAAAAAGAAAATATAAATTTTGGGGATCGGTATTTTTGATTCTCCTAATCATAAGTCCGATTGTTGTATTCGGAAGATTTTATAAATTGCAGGAAAACATAACCGCGCATTACTTTAATAAGGCTTACGCACAAGAACAGAAGATCAGGGAATTGACCACATATAAACAACTAGAATTAGGAAGTGTCAGCGAACAGCAAAAAGCAAGAATAATTATCGCTAAGGTTTGGCGTGGGGATGCAAAAGTCGGAATCATACTAGCTGTTTGCGAATCGGGACTGAGAGAGAAAGTGGTAAATTCAATCGGCGCGACAGGGTATTTTCAAATAAACGCTCCCGTACACAATGTGCCAATAAATGAGATGCGGAATGGATATGCTAATGCTGGATACGCCTACGCGCTCTATAAGGAACAAGGATTGACTCCTTGGGTTTCTAGTAAGAATTGTTGGGGGGAAAGAATATGAGTAATTTAAGTTTTGTCGGAAATCAGGAGAAATTTAAAACAAAATCGAATCAATATGTAGAAGGAAGATGGTGCAAAACCCATCCTGCGGGGTTTTGGGGCAAGAAATCAGACGGAACTTACTTTGATACTTGTACTAGAGGATATAGAGATCCGAAAAATAAGTGCGAGATAGGAGAAAATGAATGACAGATAAACTACCGACAATGAATATCAAGGGCAAGCAATACGTCATGGTTAAGGACAGAATACTGGCTTTCAATGAACATTTTCCTAACGGCTGTATTCAAACTGAAATAGTATCCCCATTGGATAGCAAAACCATAATTGTCAAAGCAATAGTTACACCGGATGCCAAGAATCCAGAGAGAAAATTCATTGATTATTCTCAGGCTGTAATAGGTCAGGGATACATCAATACTACATCAGCGTTGGAAAACGCGTCTACAAGCGCTGTAGGACGTGCTCTAGCCTATATGGGCATAGGTGTAATAGAAAGCGTAGCAAGCGCGGATGAGGTTAGCAAGGCTATATCTCAACCCGATACTGATGCTGAGTGGATCAAAAAGAACAATAAAAAGACAGAAGAATTAAATGAGACAACTGTAGCCAGAAAATGCTCTATCCACAACATCCCGCTTCTAAGAGCTTTATCAAAAACTAAAGTTACAAAAGAGGGGAACCCAAAACCATATTGGTATCACCCGACAGCCAATGGCGGGATGTGTTTCGGAAATGAATAATAATATGAAAACTTGGTTTAAGTTTTATGGACAAGAATTTTTAAGTGATCCCAAAATGCTTTCTTTAACAGCAATTCAAAAAGCATTATGGCTGACAATTCTATGCCTTGCAAGCGCATCAGAAAAAGAAGGGGAAATTAACTATGTAACGGAGCAAAAAATACTCTCGTTATGCGGAGTAACGCCGCTTGATGACGAATGGAAAGAAAATATGGGCTTCCTACAACACTTTCGGAGATTAAACATGGTCAAACTTGAAGATAATAAAATTATCGTTTCTAGCTTCAAAAAGAGGCAAGAACAAAGCCTTAGTAACGCCGAAAGACAAGCCCGTTATAGAACGAAACACAACAAGAGTAACGTTACTACCCATAACAAAAGTAACGCAATAGTAACGAATAGAGAAGAAAAGAATAGAATAGAGAAGAATAGAATAGATAATATAACTAATAATATTGCAACGCCAAAAAGCGTTGCGAAAAAAAAGGAAATTCAGGTAAATGATCCCATAAATGATCTAATCAAATTATTCGAACCTGTCAATCCCAATTATGAGAGGATTTTTCCAAACAAATCACAGCGTGAGGCATTGGCGCGGATGGTTAAAAAACACGGGGAAGATAAAATATGCCGGTCAATTAAGTTTGCCGTTGATTCCTACGGCAAACAATATGCCCCTCAAATTACAACGCCGCTTCAGCTTGAGCAAAAACTCGGATCATTAATTGCTTACGCTAAGTCAAGAAGTCCGGATAAGCCAGTTATCGCGGTAATGCCGCAGAGATTATGAGCGACATTCAAATCTATAAAACTATTGCTAAATATGAAGACTTTTTGGATGACAAGATTCCAGAGAAGAGATTCCGGTTGGTCTATCCCAACAAGGAAGTATTTTATCTGACTGATGAGGAGAGAAATTTTTTACTTGCTCAGGTCAACGGCGGAGCAAGATATGTGCAGATCGGAGAACACACTTTTACTAATTCTTTCATAACTTTATATCCGATAAGAGAAGGCAGAAAGAAGGAGTGGTCTGAAGTTAAAGATGAATCCGGAAAAGTAGTTAAATTTCAAGAGGTGTGAGTATAAATAATAACTGGATTCTTTGGTTAATAATAATTAGTTTTTTAGTGATATGGTTAGTATAAAAAAGGGTCAAAGATTAAGGAAAAGATTAGAGAAATTTTTTTGGGAAGAAAAACTTGGCCCAGTAAACCAAATAGCTAGTCCAAACGAGAAACTTTATAAGTATGGCCAAGGTCAACTTAATAGTTTAATTGATAAGTTAATAAATATTTATGAAGCTCAAGATATATAAGAAGACAGGTACATAAGCAAGAATGCTTTTTTAACCGATCCTGTAAAAACCAGACGGGATTAAAGCGAAGGGCAGAATAAGGAGAAGTTGAGGGGATTGTAAGTGTTCATGTATTTGACTCTAGCAGTCCCTTCAACAAAGCAATTGAGGGGTAAGAAAAGTAAAAGGAAGTGTGGGTATTGTCCATGACCACCTGCCCCTCAGCAAATTATGAAAAAACATTTTTTTGAAGCAGGAAAGCAAAAATTAGTTAAGAGTAAAGTGTCTGGATATGTTTGTCTTTGTAGGGTTTGTGGCAAGACAGCATTCGAACACACGAACTGGAAAGAGGGTTTTATGAGGACTGCAAGAGCTATACAAAGATCGGAAGAAAACTATCCAATCAAAAAACTACCAGTCAGGAGAGGCGTACAACTTAGCTCAACGCTGTCTGGTCAAAGAGAATTAATAAGAGAAATGAGAAACAAAATCAACGAAATTATTAAATATATAAATGAAGATTATGAAAAAACCAAGTAAAAAAACATTAAAATTAAGAGCCGATAAATTATTTAGAGATAAGGTTCGTTCTCTAGGTAGGTGTGAATTAAGAGGGCTAGATCACATAGAGTGTTCTGGTGATCTGCAAACTATGCACATAATAGGCCGTAGTAATCACAGGTTGCGTTGGGAGCTACTCAATTCGATTTGCGGGTGTTCTGGTCATCACTTTTGGTATACTAACAATCCGTTCTACTTCTTTGAGTTAGTTAAAAGGGAATTTCCCGGCCGATATGAATTTGTTACCCAGTATAAGAATACAGTTTGGGACAAGGATATAGAATCAGTTATTGCTAGATTACAAGTATGATATTTACACTTACAGATTCCCAAGTAAAAGAACAAAGGGAAGAAATGGTTGGGTGGCTTAATAGAGCTTTAAACCAAAAGCATGGAATAAGTATTCATAATATGCTCTTACATTTAAGATACATCTTAAAACAGTCACCTAAATACTCTTGGAATATAGATGGGAAGGAGAAATTTAAGTCTAAATCTAAATAAAAGGCTCTAATTAGAAAATATGAAATTTACAACTAAACAAAAACAGGAACTTAAGAAAAAAGGTTATCTTATATTTTTTCTTTCTGGAAAATCGTTAGGAGAAATGAAAAATAAGGTTTACTCAAGTTGGCATAGGGAAGAAAATTTTGGAAAGGAAAAAGGAAGGAAAATGGAAGTAGCTTTTAATCCTAAATCAGAGATGAAATATAACTTAACTTATGATGAAGCTCAAGAGGAAGCTAAAAAGCCTACGGGAATAGCAGGAACTCACTTTGAAATTCTCTCAATATCCGAGTATGTGGAGTTTAACAATTTATTTTATCAAAAAACAGGCAAGGAGCTTGAAGGATGGTATACGTGGACTAATACTAAATTTGAGGACGGCCTCCGCCTTCTCGGTGGCTACTCTGACCTTGGTGGCTTGTCGTATGTCGATCGCGATTGGTCTGGCCATCGCCATGACGTTTTTGCCTTTCGTCCTCTGGTAGTTTCAGACCTTGAATCCTTGGAACCTAACCCCTTGGCCGTTCCCTTGGATATTAGTTCCTTGGATGAGAAATTAGATAAGATTGAAGAAAAACTGGATAAACTCATGGAACATCTGGGGGTTGGTGAGGAGAAAGAGATTTTATGAAAACAACCGATAAGTATATTTTAAAAGGCAAGAAGGTCGTTCCAGAATATGACTTGATGAAATGGGCTAGATGGTTTGAAACAGCAGGCAAGACGAGAATTGTTAGACAAACGCAGATAATTAAAGGATTAAAGTTCGGCAAAAAAGCATTAGGAATACCCATAAAAATATCAACTGTATTCTTAGGACTAGATCATTCTTTTGCCTTTGGTAGAAATCATATTCCTATTTTATTTGAAACTATGATATTTGGTGGAAAGCATGACCAGTATCAAGAAAGATACGCAACGTGGGAAGAAGCGGAAAAAGGACATAAAAAGGCATTAAAACTTGTTAAGGAGTCCTTTAGTGAGGAGAAAGTTTTATGAAAAAATATTTTTTTACAATAAAAGCTCACGAAGCACATAAAAACTCTAAGTATGAAGATTCTATTGGTAAAGAAATCTTTACGTGGCAAGCTATGGTTACACCAAAAGAATTAAAAGAGTTTTTAAAATATGCAACTAACGAATTATTGTCTGTTGAGAAAGAGGTTTTATGAAAGAATATATTAGATTTTTATATCACGATACCATGCGAGTAATTTGGAGTTACTATCATAAATTTATCTTGCATAAAGGAAGATTTGGCATGAGGCAATGGTTGACTTGTAGACACCATAACCCTTTTTATATTTTAACTCCTAGACTTTTAAAGCAACAGTTTAAAAATGCGTGGGAGGCTGAATCATGAAAACTAATCCATCCCCTATATCGGTATCTGGTATAGAGAAACTACACAATATTTTTATTAAGAGTGGGGAAATATATTGGAGACAGGATATTCAAGCAAAAATAGTTTCTCTTTTCCAATCCGAGCTCTCAAAAGCTAAAAAAGAGGGGGAGAAAGAAGTCTGGAAAAATAACTGTTACAAACATCATTCAAAAAGATTGGCATTGAGAAAAAAGTATTATCAAAAGTCTAAGCATAAATTTATTGGAGTAGTAACAACTGATAAAAGTATGTGGTGTGAAACACACGATAAATTTGAGAAGCTTAAAGAACAGGTTACTAATTTAACTGACACTCCTGTAATGTGTAAATGCGGAGATAAAAGAAAAGACCACTATAATAATTGGGGAGAATATACAGGTTGCGGTAATAAGCTAAACTGTGGGTGCAGTAAATTTATTTTATCTAAATTAGAGGGGGAGTAAAGAATAGAGAATGAAAAGCGAAAATGTAAAAGAAGAAAAAGTGTGGGAAACCCAGGGTTATCTTATTAGAGAGGCTTTAGTAAGAGAAATTATAGATGCTGAAAGGTGGCAAACAGTTGTATCTTGTTGGCAAGCCCTTCTTAAAGTTAAAATTATGATAAAAGAAGCACAAGAAGAAGATAAAATACTAACCCAATCTCAAATGGCTAATTCAGATGAAAGTAAAGGATAGAGAATGAAAGGGGGTGTTTAAAATTTCAACTTTACAATACGTCCAGCCAACAGACGAGCAAAAGGCAGTAATGCAGACTTTTAGAGATAAGTATGAGGTTCTTTTCAATGAATTAAAAGAACTTCCGAGCAGTCGTGGTATGTCGCTTGCATTAACAAAACTAGAAGAAAGTGCAATGTGGCTTAATAAAGCATTAACTAAAAACGATTAGTCTTTTGCAACCATTTTACCGATGTCGGGAGAATGGTTATAGTAGATTAATTTTAGGATAGGAGGAATAGAAAATATGGCACAAATAATTGAATTGATAATCACAAGTGATAATGAAGGCAATATAGACCTTTACTCAAAAAGTGGAAGTTGGATTGCACATAGCGATTTAAAAACAGAAGGTTGGTTTATGCCCAATGATTTATTAGAAGGAAAATTGAGAGATATTTTTAAGCCAAAAAAACCTAGAATAAATAATTTATGAATATTCCATTTAAGGAGGAATAGAAAATATGACTACTAAAACCAAGATAAGAACAATACAAAAAGAGAATTGGAAAAAGATAAATTTTTTAATGGATTTAAGGCGAAAACAATTTGAAGATTTATACCAAGAGAACTGGTGGAATTATTTAATTGAAGATAAATTATATAAACATTTATGCCAGAAACTCGTTGAGATTAAATTAATGGGTAGACCTATGTTTTTAATTGACAAAAAATTGTCAGAGGAGGATATTAAGAACTTAGCAAGTGGATTTATAAACGTAGCGAATTTTATTAAAAATATAGATTTATGAATATTCCATCTCCTACAGTAAAGGTAAAAGGGAAAAGGAAAAAGGTTCTAATCAAAGAATTAGTTATTGAGAGATTAAAATCAATACCCGATAATGTTAGAGTTTCTATTGGCTAATCTATGAAATCTTTTACTACATCTATTAAGAAAAAGAAAGAGAAACTATTTATAGATAATTACAAAGACAAAGATTACAGATACGTTGTTATTACTTATCGAGATAAGATGGGAAATTTAAGCAGCAGCTCTGAATTTATAAAAAGATATGAAAACTAACTCATCTATCGAGAAAAAGAAAGAAATGGTTTATAAGAGAGTTAAAGCCTTAATGCCTCACTGTAAAGATTGTGGGGAAGAATTATTTGGGAATAATAGTGTAGCCTTACCTTATAGATGCAGTTGCGGAACTTGGGAGCAGAATTGGTCAACGGGAGAATTTTATATTAAAATTAAATGACTAACTCATCTCATAAAGACAATAGGAAACATTTTCATACACCGTGGGGAAGTCCACCTTATTTATGCAAAGATAGTTTATGTGCCAAAATGCAACTTAAGACCCCAGAAGTAAAGGAGAAACCAATTTCGGATCGCCCCGAAAATGGTTGTGAGTGCCATTGTCATAAACCAACTCATGCAAAAACGATGTATTGTAATTGTAAGTGCTCTTGCTCTACCCCTAGAGAGGAATCTACTAATTACCAGTCAAGTAGTAGTAAACTAGGAGCAAACGTGGAAGGGTGGGAAAAGGAGTTTGAGGAACTTCCTGAATGGGAAACATGGCGTGATACTCCACCAGAAAAAGAAGATTATCAATATGATTTAGGATTCTTACAAGCACAAATTAAAATCTTTATTTCTAATTTGCTCCGTTCAGAGAGAAAAAGGTTGGTGGAGGAAATTAAAAAAAAGGTAAAAGAAGAATTAGAATTAACTAGGGTTAAGAATCTCAAAGGCTTAAAGGTTATAGATCAATTGAATGATATATTTGATTTCGCTTTTGATGATGTTTTGGAGTACTTGGAGGAGGTATTTAAGGGAGATTGAGTTGGGGAGAATGTTGACTATTGACTCTATTATCGTAGTTCAAGAGTGCTCTTGGGCTAAATTGAATAGAGGGTTCTTCTCTCCAACTGAGTCTCTTTAAGAATATGAAGAAGATAATGTATAAACATCATATAGAGTTTTTGAAAAGAATAAATAAAGAATTTACAACTGAAGATGCACAAAAAATACTAGGTAAATCCAGCATGGCATTGGGAGGTTTTTTAGGTGCATTAGTAAAAAATAAATATATAGAACCAATTTATAGAATAACTCGTTCGAATGTTGTTTATAAAAAACTTGTATGAATGTAGTCAATCTCTTGATTGAGAAGAAGGAGAAATGAACCTATTTTGGCGGGGATACTAGTGCCCGCCAGCAATACGTTCGGGAGAAAGAGGAGGCTATTAACAGCTTCCTTTTTCGTTATTGACAAGTAATTTCGGATGTGTTATCGTAGTTGCATACCCGAACGTTTCATTAAATTGAAAGGTGCGGGTTTTTTTATGGTTCAGAAGAATAGTCACAAGGACAGCCTGACAATTTTCAGAAACAATATGATGCTGGAAATTGCCATTACGGAAGTTAATCTGAGAATGGCGGAAAGAGATAAACTTCTCGCAGTTGATATAAACCCTAATCTTTCAGCACACATTGCGGGCTTAACAGAAAAAATAAAATTAATACAAAAGAATATTGCTATGGTTGATAAACTTTTAGAAGAGGAGGAGAAAAAATTAAACTGATATGGCTTTAATTCCGTCTCCAGGATTCATGTTACTTGAAAAAGTTCCCGTTCCTCACACCAGTAAGCTGGCTCGTTCCAACGAGGATACCGCAGACTCCAACTACGGCAAGGTTTTAGATTGGGGTCTGCCTTTACTGCAAGAGGGCGGAGTTGTCCTACAGATACCCAGATTTTCCATAGAGACTAATGAGGAAGGGTTGGGAGGTAAGGAAAGAAAGCTCAAGAAGGGGGACATAGTAGTTTTCGAGAAGAGAACGGAACGTAAAATGAATGATGATTATAGCTCGGGGGCAGATATAATTCAGGTTCGATTTGATTCACTGCTCGCTTTATTTATAGAGGAGGTAAGAGAATAATGGCAATAATTCCAAAAAGGGTAGAGTTTTCTACGGAGGCTCGAAACTATATCTTAAAAGGAGCTGGAATTATGGCTCGTGCAGTTGGAACTACCTTGGGGCCTAAAGGCAGGAATGTCTTACTATCCTCAAAATATGGTGGGATTATTGAGGTGCATGACGGGGTGACTGTAAGTAACGAAACCAAGCTGGACGATCCTCGTGAAGACGCAGGAGCTACAGCTATACGAGACGCAGCCCGAAAGACTAATGATGCCTCCGGGGATGGCACTACCACCGCCACAGTTTTAGCTTACGAGATTTTACGGGAGGGGAACGCTTACATAATTGCAGGTAAGAACCCCATGTTGATGCAGAAAGGTATTGATACTGCGGCTAAGCAGGCGGTCGAACTCCTAAAAGAAATGGCAGAACCTATTAAAGAATCTTTAGAGAAGATGATCCAGGTGGCTACAGTCTCGGCAGCTGATGAGGAGATAGGAAAAGTTATAGCTGAGGCTCTTAAAAAAGTAGGCAAATACGGAGTGGTGACGGTAGACAAGGGTAACGAATTGGGCTATCATACCGAGTTTAAGGACGGTATGGAGTGGGATAAAGGCTGGATACATCCTGGTTTTGTTTTAAGGGTGCTTGACGGTAAGCCTAACGTGAGGTTAGAAGCTAAGGTTGAGGAACCCTTTGTTTTGGTGACCGATCACACGATCACTTCGCGATTAGAGATACTACCCTTTTTGGAGAGGTTTGTGGAGGCGGGACACAAAAACTTGCTTATTATCTGTGACGGAGTAGAGAGAGAAGCAATGGTTATTTTAGGAGCGCAGTTTGAACGGGGAGTAATTAATGTCTTGCCTGTTCCCGCCCCCTCATTTGGTGAGCATAAAAGAGATGGTCTGGAAGACATTGCTATTTTAACGGGCGGAGTGTTTGTCTCTAAAGAGATGGGAATGAACATCAAGGACATTAAGCTAGACGTTGAGCCGCAGATATTAGGTAGGGCTGATTCGGTTGTTGCCACCCAAACTTCAACAGTCCTTATAGGAGGCAGGGGTGATCCGGAGAAAGTCAAGGCCAGGGCAAAACAAATCGAAGAACAATTAAAGGATGCGGATCATGAGTTGAAGAAAGAGAAGTACATCGAAAGGCTTGCCAAGCTGACTTCGGGAGTAGCGGTAGTTAAGGTCGGGACATCTGGGGATGCGGAAAACAGAGAAAAGACCGAGAGGGTTAAGGATGCCATAGGTGCTACCAAGGCTGCGGTGGAGGAAGGGATTGTACCTGGAGGCGGAATAGCCTTGCTAGAAATAGCTCAAAAGATAAACACCAATTTGGGTTCTGAGGAGGAAAATCTAGGGGCAGAAATTTTAAAGAAAGCTCTATTAAAACCAATTAAACTATTAGTAGAAAATGCCGGGGGCAGTCCTGATGTAGTTATTAACGAGATTCTTAAAAAGGAAGCGGGAACAGGCTATAATGTGGTTACAGGAAAGTATGTTGACATGAAGAAGGCGGGAATTGTGGATCCACTCAAAGTTACTATCTCCGCAGTACAAAATGCGGCAAGTGTGGGGGGGATGTTATTGACTGTAGAGGCAACCATAACTGATATGCCTGATCCCGAAAGAGAGAAAAAAGAACAGCAAGGAGAATAATGAATACAGAAACTGGCGAACAATTCATAAAGAGAATTATTAAATGTTCTCTATCCGCTCTCTTTGCAATAGGGGTTACAAGCCCCCAAAACATTGATAAATTAGTTAATCATTTTACAGAGGAGTTAATGAAAAACTATCCTGTTGTGCCTAGCGAGCCAACAAATGAGCCTATTCCTGAAAATGCAAGACCGCAGGATGCCCCACAAGCCCCCCAAAAAGAAGAAGTTGACATAGTAGTAGGGGAGAAATAGAAAAAGAAATAAATATGGAGTACGTCTTAATTATTATTGCCGGGCTTTTGATTGCGCCTTACTTAATGTACGGTTGGCTTTTTGGACTCACGCTTATAAAAAGATTATACGACAAAGAATGGAAAGAAACCAAAGGGTTGATTGGAGCGTATGAAAAGCTAACCCCTGAGCAGAGAATGGACTTAGAGATACATAGGGATCAGCCGACTACCCCAACCCAACAGCAGCCTAAGAGCGATAAGACTACTCAATGGCTTGGTTCTCCCACTCCGCAGGCAGAGTTAAAATCGCAAAATGAGCAGGCTTTTCGTGAGGGGTTGGTTCATAAAACGCCTGTAACGGGATGGGAAAGTAACGAGGAAGCGAACCGAGCGCCTGATACAACGATAACAAATCCATTAGCTTTAGCACCAAAACCATGAAAGGAGGTATATGACGATTTACATTTGGGAGAATGAAATAAGCAAAATTGTCCTGGCGGTAATTGCAGGTTCAGTAGCTGATGCAATAAAACTTGCAGAGCAAGACGGTATCAAGGTAGAAGGTGAACCCCAAAGGGTGATATCTCTTGTTGAGCCAACACCCGCAATAGTTGTTTATAGCGGGGAAAAAAATGAATGAAATCTTGCTCGCACGTCCTCGGTTTTCTAAGTGATATGCGAACTGTCTTAACAGACAGGGATTTTATTGAACGAAAATGCAGAGTTTGCGGAGAAGAAGAAATATTAAAAAGGGCGGGAAAAATCCAAACAGGCTATAGTGTGCCTGCAGAGCAGTTTAGGGACTTTGAGAGAAGGGAGTTTGCAAAAGAGCAGTTACAGCCCCAGCCGCAGAAGTATGATACGGGACCCGTTAACGAGTTATTTGAAGACGCTTATGGTGATCCTGCAGTGACAGCCAAGTCCAGGATGGGAGCTAAAACTGATGAGGCTTTTGTAAAGCCAGAAGGAGAGAAATGACTGAACAAAAAACCGATATTAAACAACTTCAAGTAATCTTTGGGGAGGATTTAGACTTATTGTTATTTTATCTTGCTTGGATTAAAAATGGACTTAATGCCACTAGAGCTTATAAAGAATTGCACCCAAACGTAACAAATGGAAGTGCGGAGGTTTTGGGTTCAAGGGCGTTAGGAAAAGTTAGTAAAGAGTTAATTATGCAAGCCTATGGGTTGGATCAACAAATATACTTCGACCAATTAAAAGAAGGAATTGATGCTACTAAGTGGAATGATTTTACAGGCGAGAGGGAAGCAGACCATAAGACAAGACGGGAATACCACAAGACGCTTGGAAAATTATTAGGAATAGAAAGAGATGATGAAACCCCACCAATTCAAGTGAATGTAGGAGTATTTAACAATGCAACTATGGCAAAAAGATATTCAATAAAATGAGAGCTTTTGGAGAAAACATCAATTATCAATCGTTTATCGAGGATAACTTCCTTATCAAAAACAAGGATGGAATAGTTGTACCATTCCTTTTTGACATCTTCCAGGAGGGACAGATCAGATCAGTACAGGACTACTACATGGTTGACCTATACCGACACTATGGCGATGAGCTTGAGGGCGTGAGGGATATTGTCCTCAAGGGACGCAAAGAGGGGTTTAGCGCAATGATACTGGGTATGTTTGCTACCGACTTCTTAATGTCGGAACACCCGATCGGCTGCGTATCTATTGCGGATACAAAAGAGGAAACTCAGAGACTATTGAGCAGGGCTAAGTTTTTTATAGAGTCGGCAGCAATAAAAGAAAATAGTAAGCTAACGGACATTTGCGATATAGTCAGTAAAAACCAGTTGCGCAATAAGTGGAACGGGGCGGAGTTTTGGATTGGTACAGCAGGGAGTAAGGTTGCATTGCGTACCGAAACAGTTCAGGACTTGCATTTTTCAGAAGCAGCCTACTTTGCCGATACGGATATCATAACTGCCACAGAGACGATTGAAGGGGCGTTGCAGATGGTTCCGCAAGGCAAGGGGAAGGTGTTTATCGAGTCAACTGCTAACGGATATGGCAACTATTATCAGGACTTGTGGGATAAGGCCAGTTTAGGCGAGAGTACCTTTAGACCAGTATTCTATGGAGCTGACCAGTTCTACTCAAAAGAATGGCTGGCTATCAAAGAGATAGACTTTACGACCAGAGAGATGTTCTGGCAGGAATATCCTAATAGCCCGGGGCAGGCTTTTATTTCCAGCGGCAGTAAGTTTTTTGATACAGAAGCCATACTGTGGTTGCAAAAAGAGGTTGTTAGAAAGCCTCTGATTGAGGGCAATCTGAACATATACGGAGAGATAGTTTAATGAAGTATTTAATAGTAGCTAAATTAAAGAAACAAAAACAGCAAGGGGGAAAATACTTTTTTCTATCTGATAAAGATTACGAGAGGTATATTGATGAAATGTCAGAATTTAACCCGAAACTTACAGGTAGTTTAGTTAAAGGCAGTTCAGCGGTGTTAAGTGAAGATGGAGTATTCCTGACCCCTGCTCAACAAGGAATCCCACTCTTATTTTATTGTGGTTTGCCTGTTTTTAGGAAGAGGTATAAAAAGTTAGTTAAAAGTATTTATGGGGAGATTGTATGAAAAGATGGTTTGATGATTGGAAGATAGAAACAGAAAATGAACGAAAAAACTATGTTCGCTTAATACTGCGGTTACCTCATACAAAGTCAAAGCAGAAATTTTTGATGTTAACAGTTAAAAGGAATGGTGGATTACATTGGTTATTTAGCCACTTTGAATTAGCTTTAATGAATTTATCAGAGTCTGTAGAAATAACTTTACCAGAAGACACAAAGGTTGTCAAAACAATATATAAAGAATTAAAATGAATCCTGCCGAAGTAATCAGTGAAGTTCTACAATCAATAGCTGAGAAAGCTCAAGTAGGCGTTAATTTATTGGAACTTGAAAAGAGAGCAGAGACTACTATACAAATAAGAGGAGCCGTTTCGGCAAACAAAAACTATCAACCTCAATGGGCGAAGACACCCTTCCCTTCTGTGGTGTGTCTGGGAGTCAACGATCAAGTAGGACACAACATACCCAGGGATTATGTCTTACAAGATGGTGATCTCTTAAAGATAGACTGCGGTATCACAATCAATGGTCAGGCAGGAGACGCAGGACTCACCATTCCTATAGGCAAGATTAGCGATAGGGATGAGAGACTGCTAAGGTATACCAAGAGAGCTTTGTACCGAGGTATCCAAGCTATTCAAGTAGGCGGCAAGGTTAGCGAGGTAGGCAAAGTTATTGAACGCTATATAATGCAGATGGGATTGGCTGTTGTCAGACAGATGAACGGTCATGGTATAGGAGCGCAGATGCACATGGAGCCGGCCATCCCGCACTTTATCGTACCGCAAAAGAGAGTCGGGAAGAAGTACGAGTATACCGAGGTTGACTTGGGTACTTTCCGCGAGGGACAGATAGTATGCATTGAACCTCATGTTACCTATCATAGCGATGTGGTCAAGGAGGACGATTGGGGTTTGAAAACTAGAGATGGGCGCAAGTCAGCAATGTTTGAACATATGGTAGAGATTAGTTCATCGGGAGTAAGAATTTTAACAACGCATATTGCAGAGGAGGTGAATTATGGAGAATAAAAATATATTTGTCGCCGGTATCCCCTGGGCTTTTGATGACCTAAAGTTAAGTGAACTCTTTGCGAAACACGGAGCGGTAGTCTCGGCTAAAGTTATAACTGACAGAGATACGGGGAGATCAAAAGGCTATGGTTTTGTTGAGATGTCAACATCAGAGGAAGCCCAAAGCGCAATCAAAAACCTTGACGGTACTGATCTTAATGGGCGAAAATTGGTAGTCAATGCCGCAAAACCAAGAAGGGAGGTATAATGAGCAGTTGTGTCGTTTGTGAAAAACCTTTGGCGAAGTATCATTGCTTGCCCGATGTATATTACTGTGTCAGTCCAAGATGTACGAACTTGGGGTTGTTAACAGTGATTGTTTTAACGCCTCAAGCGACTAAAACGGAGGTAAAAGATGATAAAGTTGTACCGCAATCTGGAAGCGTTGGAGCCGATAGTCCTGTCGGGGGATCCGGGGGAAGGAATTAGTTTTGCCGCAGGAGTTTGTATAAGCAAGAAGTACCATGATGTACCGCTTGTTTATCATGCAAGGATTGAATCTCCCGCTTTTGGGAACGAGCTCTACAAAATGGGGCTGTTTGTTAAGAAAAAAACAGGGGACTTTCCTTTATTGGCTGTAGAACGAAACATCGGTGCAGCTACAATAGCCAAACTCATTGAGCTGGAGTACCCGTACGGCAAGCTATACAGGCAGAAAACCTTTGACAGAATACTGCGTCAGGAAGAAGACAGGATAGGATGGGTTACAACATCTACCAACAGAAGAAAGATGCTGGATGATCTGGCTTTGGCTATCCGTAGAAAAGAGTTGAAAGTCTACGATAAAGATATTGTAGATGAGATGCTTACCTTTATTATTGCGGAACGCACAGGAGAACCAAGACCTGAGCGTAACCACTTCTCTGATCTGATTATGGCATTGGCAATAGCAAATCAAATAGCGGGAGAAAACAGAATAGCGGCGAAGTGGGCGCCGACAATAGAGAAGAAGGAGAAAGATAACTATTTGCCTGAGAAAGCGGAAGGTTTTATTACCGAAAAATGGCAAGAAAAAAGAGATTGGCGATCAGGTTAGGTATTGACAAACGAGAAAATTAAGATAATAATATTAGAGCCTATGATCTTTGTAGCAGGTATTTACGAGCGTAATTTATGGCACTGCCAACTGTGGCGGAGGATACAAAAGAAGGCGCTGGCGAAATACAACAATGGTCTACTATTGATACCTCTGATGCAGACCTCATAAAAATAATCAACAAAAGGATTCAGAACGCAACCAAAGACTTTGAGGAACTCCGCACCGAAGGTTTAAGAAATGAACGCTACTGGTCTAAGGATCACTTACAGGGTATTGATCTTCGCTGGCATAACTCCCGTATCGTACAAAATAGAATTTACCTGAATGTGGAGACAATGGTTCCTATTATTACCTCAAAGCCCGCCGAGCCTGTCATCAGTATCGTCAACGATGAAGAAGAAGAAACGCAAAAAAGCAGAGACTTTATATCATCTTTGCAAAAAGTCTTATTAGATAAATACTACGATGAGGATTACCCCCAACAGGAACTTTTTGAGATGATTGCCCGCCACCTTTTACTTTTTAAGATCGGTATTCCTAAGATAGTCTGGTATGACGATATTGATGATTTTGTCGTTGAGTTTGTCCATCCCCACAAAATGATGGTAGGGGCGGACGGATATTACAGCAGTGATGTTTGGACCGCGCAATATCTTGAAAAGTCGGTTAAGGAATTGGTTGATGAATTTCCAGAAAAGAAAGATGAATTTTTGTTAAAGTTATTTCCTAACGCGGGAGGAGGCATTGAGCAATTTGGAGACACTCCTGTTGGCTTCTGGGAATATATGCCTGAAGACGGCAGGTATATAGTCTGGAAAATGCGGGATGTTATTTTGCAGAAAAAAATTAATCCATATATTAAATGGACTGATGACAAGAAATTTGACAAGGAAAACAACCATTTCGATTACTCAAAAAAGCCTACTATGTTTCTTAACTCCCAGACTTTAGGCAGGCATATCTGGGATGACACCTCAGTTGTCAGTCAGGCTATTCCTTTGCAGGATGGCATCAATTTAATGCAAAGGATTATTACCGATACGTCAAGAGATCAGGGTATTCTCGTGGGAGCAATGGAGTTGATCGATAAAGACGAACTCTATAAGTACACGGGAGGGTACAGCGAAAAACTGGCGGTAACAGGAAGCGATCCGACAAAGGCTTTGCATCGAGTAGACCCCAAGAAGTTAGAGGCTTTTATACAGGATAATCTTTTGCACCTAGAGAATGCTTTGGATAATGTGATGGGTGTTCATTCAACAACGCGGGGAGAAAAGAGCAGCCAGCCGACATTGGGACAGGATCAACTTTCAAAGGAAGGGGATTACGGAAGAATTGACGGAATTGTCAGAGGAATAGAGAGAGTAGCTTCAGAGATATATAGCTGGGAAATCCAGATGATGGCAGTCAAGTACAAAGAGAAACATTTTCAGAGAATATTGGGGAATAAAAGGGGCAAAGAGTTTTACAAAGAGTTTAAGGAAGCTCTGAAGAAAGGTATTAAGATTATCATTAAGGCAGGATCAACTCTGCCTACAGACAAGCGCACTCAAAGAGACGAGGCAATAGAACTTGCTAAGGCGGACAAGATTAGCAACCTCGACTTTTTTGAGCGCATGGATTACCCAAACCCCAAGAAGATGGCACAGAACTTGTGGCTAGAGCAGAACGCTCCCGAAGAACTGTACCCTGAATTAGTTGAGCAAATAACGGCAAAGAAGGAAAAGGATGCGGCGGCAATGCAGGAGCAAGTGGCAGCGCAACAAGCACCTGTACCTGTTACACAAGTACCAAATGGCGTAACAAATGGACAAGCAATGCCTAATGGTCAGATGGGACAAACTACGCCAATGGGACAACCCGCTTCCCAAACTCTAGCAGTCGAACCTACAGAACACACGCAAGCCCTCTTATCAGGACAGCAAGTAGAACCTTTTGAGGGTATTGATTCCGCACAAGCAGAGGATCATCTTATAAGAGAGTTGCAGTTTGTGGGATCTGATGAATTTATGCAGTTATCAGAAGATATACAGGCTATCTATGCGCAACACGTTGTAGCGGAAAAGGAGATATTGGAACAGCAGACAGGACAACAATCTTATGCCTAAAAAACTTGAAGCCAAATTACTCAATGCGGCTAAGAGAAAAGGTTTTAGTAAGGAGAGGATTGGTGCGTATGTTTATGGAAGTCTCCATAAACTGGGTTGGAAACCCAACAAGGAAAAATGAAAACCAAAGTAGATAGGGTAATTATTCTTAAAAGAATAAGAGATGAAGGCAGGGTATCTTGGAAAATTATTGGTAGAATTTTCAAAATCAGTTATACCAGAGCAAGACAAATTTATTTTAATAATGGACAAAATAACAATTATCCTAAAACGACTGGCTTAAAGGTACAGCCTCGAAAAATAGCAGACTATACAAACCTCTATTCTTAGTCAATAATATAACCAGCAGAAAAAGGTGAGCAATCTGATAAGCAGTTATCAGGTCGCTCTTTTTTATTTTAATAGATAGTCTCGGAGAACGCTACTCCGCAACAAATATGCGTAAAAAGACTATGACATTATGTTAAGACCAATAGACGGAGCAGAGGTTTCACAGGAAGAAATAGATGCTTTGAAACCAAAGCCGCCTGAAGAAAAATCTGAACCTGGGAGTGAACCCAGCGAAAAAACACCAGAAGGGGAAGAAAAGAAGGAAGTCTCGCCCGAAGGCGGAGAGAAAGTTCCTTATCACGAAGACCCGACAGTTCAACTGTACATTGAAAGACAAGTTGCCAAAAGAGTCGGGGAGGGCAACAAGGCTTGGGAGGAAAGGTTAGCCAGATTAGAACAAGGACTAACCAAGAAAGAGGAAAGCCCGAGCATTTTTGGGGGACTAAAACTTGAAGGTAATGATGCGGTAATAGCAAAAGCCTTAGTTTTACAAGCCAAAAAGGAAATGTACGAGGACTTAAAAAGGGTTGACGGAGAAAATAGAGCACAGATAGAGAAAGAGGAGCAGGCTTTACTAGGCTGGCTGAACGAACTCAAGACAACCAGCGTAATAAAATCTGATGATGACATAACAGAAATTGTCAGGTTACTAAAAAAGTACGGCAAGGGGAGAGATGACGAGGAAGACAAGAGTTTAGTCTTAGAGCTTTTTGAACAGACAAGGACAGCAAGAGAAGCGGCAATAGCGGAAGGAAAGAAAGCAGGAGAAGAAGAAGGAATTAAAAAAGCTCAGGAGGCAAAGGTAGGTTCAGGAAGAAAGGGAGCAGAGATAGGCAAGACAGACAGAACCTATCAGGACAGAAGACTGCATGACAGAAACATGGACGATATAGTAGCGCAGGAAATAGAAAAGATTAGAGGAAGTTAAAGAATTACTAAAAGTTTATATCAAAAATATAAATTTCTAGTAGCACTTTAACAACTGAATAGATATAGTTGACAGAGGAGTTTTGTAGTGTTATACTTTGGATATGCCAAGGTATAAATTTCCCAAAGGACATATTGCTTGGAATAAGGGAAAAACTGCTAAAAACGATCCTCGAATCTCAAAACTTGCAGTATGGCAAGGTAAAAAGTTTTCTCTTGAGCATCGCAGAAGGATTGCCGAAGGAAATAAGGGCAAGAAAATGTCTGAGGAAGCCAAAGAGAAAATAAGACAGTCCCATTTAGGCGAGAAAAACGCAGTGTATGGGAAGAAACAGACGCCAGAGCATATTGAAAAGCGGACGGCAAAGATTCGGGGTCGTAAGAATACTTGGTTGCAAGGTAAGAAACACAAACGATGGCAAGGCGGAGTCAGAAGAGATAGAGGCTATAGATATATTCTCAAACCTAACCATCCAAATGCAATCCAGGGATATGTAGCAGAACATAGACTTGTAATAGAGGAACAATCAGGAGAATTATTAGATCGAAAATTGGTTGTCCATCATATAGATGGGAGCAGAGATAATAATAACCTAGAAAACTTACAAGTCCTAAATAGAAAAGAACATAGCAGACTACATAGACTACAAAAACTTCATTAAATAACATTCGGTCATCTATACCTATTCAGTTGAAGAAGTAGCTCAAAAAAATTATGGCTACCTTCGATGAGTACCTAAATTCTCTTACTTTGCACAGGATGGCACCTAACGTTTACGATGGCGTTTTGGGTGGAAACTTCTTAACGAACAGGCTTTTTATGAACGCTAAGCCTTGGGGCGGAGAAACAATTAAAGTAGCTTTCATGTACCGCAAAAATACTTCCGGCCAATGGTATGACGGAATGGACTCGCTTTCAACCGCAAGAGTCAATACACGTATAAGACTTTCTTTTGAGCCAAGATGGTTCTCTCAATCAGTAGTGGTTGCAGGAACTGATCTTGATGTCAACAATACCAAAGAGGGAGTTATTAAACTTTTAGGCGTTGAGATGGAGACAGCCAAGATTTCTATGGCTGACAGCGTTGGAGACGCATTTTATACCCTTCAAGCAGGCAAAGCCCCATTATCTCTATTAGATGTGGCTGATGACGCAACAGATGTAACAACGTATGGCGGAGCCAGCAGAAGCACATACAGCGCTCTTAACGGACAAAGAAACGCAGCGGGCGGAGTATTGTCTACCTCTATGATGGGAACTCTGTATGATGACTGTTCGGCAGGAACAATCCATCCTAACCTCCTCACAGCAGGAGAGGCAGTCTGGAGAGCTTATGAAGGACTTTTACAGCCGACTATAGTAAATAACATTCAAGCATCTGGTTACTCTCAAGCAACCGCAGACGGAGTTGTAGCTTCTAAACAAGCATTAGGCGGAGACATCGGATTTGATTCACTCTTTTACACAGGACATCCTGTTGTAAGAGATGAGAAAGTTCCAGCTCAAAACTTATTTATGATCCCTGAAGACTATGTAGCTTGGTACTCGCTTCCTTCCATGAAATGGACACAAGTATCAATGGGTACTTCGGTAATTGACGGACCTTACAAGAAAGCTCCTAACAGTGCTTTGAAACTTTACTGGTCAGGGTTGAGAGAACCTACATCATCCGATTCGGAAGTAGGATTTTTCAAGATCGGCGGACAGTTAATTGGTACGAACCCAAGGTTTGTAGGAAGGCTGACCGGAATAACAGGATAAATATATGTCTTATTTAAGAGGATTGCCAGAAGTATTTGGAATTGACAGCTTCGATGTATCTACAGTGCAACAGCACCAGCTAGGGAGTATAGGATATGATGCACTCTTTAGAAAGTATAGATACGTTCAGGCAGGAGCAGTAGCCTTAGTTAAAGGCAATCTTTTACAATCCCCTGCCAGATCAACCGACTATACAGACATGGCAGTACAGGCAGCGGCAGCGGTTGACGCAAAGACCATGGAAGTTACTTTGGGCGCAACAGCTACCACAGCCAACCAGTTTACAGAAGGTACTTTAGTTGTTTCCGTTACTCCAGGTATTGGACAGAATTTCTCTATAACTGGACACGATGTGACAGCGGCTTCGGGAGTTGCTACCTTCAATATCGCAGAGCCAATCTTGACAGCCTTGACAACCGCCTCAAAGGTAACTGTTACCAAAAATCCTTATGACGGGGTTATTGTCAGTCCGACCACTAGAACAGGTATTACCGTAGGTGTGGCTATAACAGCAGTAGCGATAGATGGATACGGCTGGATCGGGGTAGAGGGACAATTCGGAGTACTTTCAGACGCAACAGTAGCTGCAGTTGGAGAGGGACTTTCTCCCTCCACAACCACAGCAGGAACAGTTACCAAAGCAGTTACCTTACTTGAGAGAATTGGTACAGCAGGAATACTGGGAGTATCGGCTCAGGTTGAGCCATGCTTCCTGAACTTGCCTTAGTAAAATACCTATGCGAAGCTTAGCAGAACGAAATACCCTATTAAAATATAGGAAAGGACAGCTTAAACTCGAAGACCTCGAAGGCGGTGGCGGACACGTCGCCCCAGCTCCGGGAGGCAGAATCTTCTACGTAGACTCAGTTTCAGGCGCCTCAACCAATGGCGGAGAAGACACAGATCATCCAATGGCAACTATTGACCAGGCTGTCAGTCTGGCAGCAGTAACAGCAACTAGAGGCGATGTGATTGCAGTTTTACCAGGACATGCAGAAAACATCTCGGCAGCAACCTCTTTGGTATCCGACATAGCAGGACTTAGGATTGTAGGCTTTGGTGTAGGCAGGGCAAGACCAGTTCTGACTTGGACAGCTACGGCAGGAACTATCGAGATGGATGCGGCCAACTGTACTCTTGAGAATTTGGTGTTTTTAGCGTCAGTTTCAGCAATTACGGTAGGAATAAATGTTGATGCAGCTAATTGTCAGATGGTCGGCTGCGAGTTTAACTGGGATGAAACAGGAGATGACTTTCTAATTGGAGTTGATCCCGCAACAAGCGGAACGAGGTTTAAATTTATCGAAAATGATTTTATCGCAGAAGACACTGCGGGCGCAGCTGATGGACTTAGATTAAATGACACAGACGGGTATGAAATTATCGGAAATTTCTTTACAGGAAATTGGTCAAATGCTCCTATAAGAAGTGTTACTGGTGTTTCTTCGGGGGTTAATATTAGTGATAATTATGTAGTTAATACTTCAACCACCGCTGGAGATGGATGTATTCTGATTGCAACAGCAGATACGGGAATTTGTGCCAACAACTGGATGGGTTCTGGTGTAGTTGGTACTGGTGCAGACAATACACTATTTGATCCGGGCTCTCTTTACTGTACTGGCAATCGTCTTGCAAGAGGTATTGATAAAGCAGGTTATATCGTTCCCACAGGCAGTCTTACAGGAGGTAGGCTATTAGAGTGGAGACTAGCTAAGGTTGCAGACTCGTCCTTTACAGGTGGCTCAGCTAACACTCATGGAGATGATGGCGGAACAGACGATCCCCACACAGTCTTTACTGTTACAGGAGATATAGTTATACAGGCAATTTGGGGCGTATGTAATACCGATCTTACAGGAGCTACAGCTACTATTGAAGTAGGAGTTGCAGGAAATACCGCAGGACTTATTGCTCAAGAAACTGCCACAGAAATTGACGATGGTGGAATATATGTTAGTGCTACCCAGGCAGTAGGAGTGGCTGCAGCTGCCGGATCGGGTGCGTTGATTGCTCTAAATGATGGTGTAGATATTATTGAAACTGTCGGAACAGCAGATGTTACAGCTGGTCAGATTGATTATTACTGTGTTTGGGCGCCAGCTGAGGATGGAGCATACTTAGCATGATACTATGGCTAAAAAGAAAGTAAAAAAAGTTAAAGAAGTCGTAGAGACTCCTCAAGAGGAGGCAGTAGAAGAAGTGGTTGTTGAGGAAGCATCTGTTGAAGAGGGCGTTGAAGAAGTTAAAAAAGAAGAACAACCAGTCGTTGCAAGTGCGCCCTGTCCTGATTGCACTGTCTTAATAGATGATGGGGGCAAGAGCGAATTTGGAGGCAAAGGCGGAGTTAAGCCAGGTTTGATAAATCCGAATACTCATTGTCCTAATTGTGAAGGTCATGGAGTAGTATAGTTGTCTTTTGTAGGGTCGGTCTTATAATGTCATAGGTAAAAGTACATTTGCTCACGAATATCTGCTAAAGATAAGCCCGACCTTAGAGAAGACAATTAAAAAGAAAATATGGATAACAGCAGATATTCATTCTACAATTTTACGGAAACTCCTTTTGAAGGACGCTTTGGCGGACAACCTTATGTCTTTGCCCCTGGAGAAACAAAAGAATTTGACCCTGATAAACATCACATGCTCCATATCTTGGCTAAACAGTTGGCAGACCGTGAACTGGCCAAAGGTGTAAAGGGAATTTTAAGAACTAAAGAAGCGGGCAATGACTACGGCAAGGCCATAGATGCTAACGGAAACCTCTACAAACCTACCATTGAAGACCGCAAGGCTCTTATGCGAAAAAGTATAGGCGAGCTTGCTGATAAAGCAATTCCTTATCCAGTCCAGGAAGAACCTGAGGCAGGAGCAACTAAGGAGACGACAGAGGACATAGCAGAGTTGAAGGAGACGGTAAAGAGCCTAATGGAGATGGTACAGGGTCTGACAAATCAGTTGGGGGCAGTAAAACAACCCACTGTGCCCGTTAATTCGCCTATAGGGAATGGGCAACCACCTGTGGAAGCTGTAGAACCTTCCAGCACAGGAGTTACGAGGGATGTACTTTCAGAGATGTTAAAAGAAAAAGGTATTACTCCGCCTGAAAATGCAAGCAAAGAACAACTCATACGATTATTCGAGAATAGGGGTTCAGTACAAACAGCAGTTTAATTCGTAATCTGATCTGAGAGGAAACTCTCTACGAGTATGGCGGCCGCCGTCTCACCTTTCAGATCAGGCTAGGAATGGCTTGAGATGGAGCAAGACACCTACAGGCACTCTTTTCCTCGTAAGAGGTTCGGCGAATAAAAAGAGATAACAGTAGGACGTACACTAACTCATTCAGACGCATCTATTAGAAACGCTTGACTCTCTCAAGAACAAACAAGGGAGTAGGAGGACTAAGGATGAATGCGGAGAATAGATTAGGAACGGAAGGTGAGATCAACTACTCGTACCCTAGTACCCCGAGAGGGGGAAATAAGGGAAGGATTAAACACGCAATTTGACAATCTAAAATCGTTTGACATTCACGCAAGAGTCAAAGTCTTCTCTATCGGGTAGAAGATGGAGACTCTTTTTTTGGTAAAGAGGCACATTGAAAAATTAAAGACCGTTTCGATGAAGACAGAAATTATATTTATCTTTTGCACGTTTGGTAAACCAGTCAATGTCAACTTGGCGTATTAAACCATCCTTGTCTGTGTCTTTACGGTTGAATGACCTCTCAAAGTAATCGTCAGCCTCTGTTTGACACGAGGCTTTTATTTGAGAAGGTCTTAATTGAAACCAATAAATGAGTAGAAAAATGATTAGTGTAATCGAAGCAATAATTATTTTTTTGTTCATTTAATTAAGTGTTTTTTGAAAAAAGTCAAGGGTTTATCGAGAGGAAAAAATTTGATAGTGATTACTAAAGAAATGGTATAGGAAATAAAAACAGCATAAGGATAAGTATTGGAAGGAAAAAAATCATCGTGATTTTTTAAACGAAGAAACTCAAGTAGATAAGCGACAAAAATAGTTCCAACATAAAATATGGGAATTGAAAAAATAACTGATAAGAAAAAATAATGACGAATTTTTCTGAACATGACAAAAGAATAATAGCATAAATAAATAAAATTATCTAATAATATGGGTATTTTACAAAGTGCAATAAGATGGTTAAAAACAGGAGGAGAAGGCCCTATTGCTAGACAGGTACAACAGGCCTTACCAAAAACCTACTCACAGAGTAGTCCAATATTGAATTATCTTAAAGTACCGCAAGCTCAAGCAGCAGCACCTGCTCCAACCAAACCGCCCCAGCAAAGGATTATCTCTGATGCGGCAGATCAGGCAAGACTTCGAGAGTGGGAAGCTGCAAATGCCGCAAGAGCCAGAACAACTCCTACAGACGGTGGCGGGCAATCTCAGCCAGAATCCCAGCGGCAACAGGAGCAAGGGCCTAGCGACTATGACAGGGGTTTTGATCTTGCCGAAGATAAAAGGAGAGTGGCAGAAGAAGCGGCAAACCAGAGAGTCAGAAGATACGGAGAGGTTATTACTCCACTTACAGGTGATATTGAGTCTTATCTTAGGGGAAGGCCCGATCTTAACCAACTCTTTAGAGAGCAGCTTGCAGAGCAGGGTGTGCCAGGCAGAGAGTCTACATTAAGAGGATTTGAGAAAGACGTAACCAATTTACAAGGGCAATTAGAAACTGTCCCCACAGAGGACATTCAAAGAAGAAAGGAAACAGGCATGCTAACCGCAGCAGCCGAGCGAAGAATTAGATCAATGGAAGAACGGCCTATCAGGGAGCAGCTTTTGAAGACTCAGGGCGCGGTAAGTTCGGAGAGGATAGGACTGCAAAGAGCGTATGACCTGGTAGATAAGATGCTGGATATAACACGGGAGCAGGAGAAAAGAGGATTAGAGCCTTTGACAACCCGACTGGAAGCGGCCAGAGGAGAATTTGCCAATGAGGTTGACGCTTTGGCTCAAAGACTGACAGGGTTTAATCAAGCCAGAACAGACCAGTTATCAATACTTAAACAGAAAATAGCAAATGACCAGGCATTAAGTTTGCAGGAACAAAAAGCAGCAGATGAACTTATAAAGCAAGAGGCTGCGCACTTACTCGAAATGGAGAGAATAGCAGCCAGGAAAAAGGGAGGGGATTTCACTTTTGATGAGAATGATACAGCCGCCAAAATAGTGGAAGCAGAAACGAGAATACTGGATGGAGAACTAACAGCCCAACAATTCCAAGATGAATATGATTTTAGTTTTGAGACTATGCAAAAGATACTAAAAGATTATGCGGTGAGCTTTAGACAAACATCGGATACGCACTAAATATGACTAAAGATGATAATGGAGCAATATTTATAAAGAAAGGATATTACTGTGCCTGAATTTAGCAAATATCCATCAGAATCAAGCGAAGATTTTGCCGAAAGAATGAAACGGAAGGGCAAGGGGGGCGGTCTGGTCAAGGCTGCGGGCAGGTTTTTGCAGACCGCCAGAGAAAAGGATCAAAAGAAAGGAATTATAAGAAACTACTAATATGCCAGTAAGATCAAGGTCAACACATGGAGCTTATGCGGCCGAGGAGATGGTCTATGAAAACTTTTCCAGGCCTGCCAATACTACTGCTTATGCAGCAGGGGACGCTGTTACCGACTCTACTTCTGCTCCAACTGTAATCACCTTTTCAGAGTGTGCAAGGGAAGCGGCTGGATCGGGGACAATTATTTCGATCACTATGCTAGACTCCGCCAACCAGTCAACCAAGGGATCGTTCGAGCTGTGGCTTTTCGACACTACGTTTACCCCTGACAACGACAATGCAGTCTTTACCCCGACAGATGCAGAGTTAAGGACACTTCTACCTAATGGGGTTATTCCTTTAACTTTGACTTATGTGGGCGATGCTACCTCTGGCGCTGGTGGTAATGCTGTCTATACATCTGAGGTCAGGATTCCTTTTGTTTGCGCTTCAGGCTCAAGGGATTTATACGGAGGTATCGTTGTTAGAAATGCTTATACTCCAGTCTCAGCAGAAAGGTTTGACTTTACTTTAGGAATTTTGCAAAGGTAAAAAACTATGTATGGACAATTATTTATTAAAAAAAGCCACATTCTTGCCTACAGACTTGGCTGGGCTTCAGCTTTGGCTTGCCGCAGATCACGCCACTTCAACTCGTGAGGCAGGAATGGCTGCTCAATTTACAGCAGCCACTTCCGAATATTTAAGTAATAGCGGAACTGCTGCTTTAAGAGGACAAACAGGAACTGGAGGATGGTGGAGAGCTGGCTGGATTTATCTGGATACGGCAGCAGCCATGACTATACAATCTTGTCTTGGCACGAATGTTGGATATCTTTTGAGTGTAAACGCTACTCCAGCATTAGTATTGGAAGCAGGAAACGGCACCACTACTTCAACCGCGACTCATGGGTCAACACTTTCTACTGCAACTTGGTATTTTTTCTACGCTTATTATGATGGTACAAATATTGGCATCTCATTAAACGATGGAGCTGATACCACTACAGCCTTATCTACCTACTCTCCAGGATCTACCGCTTGGAATATGGGAGCATTAGTTACCCCAGGAACTTATTTTAACGGAAGAATGCAAGTGCATTTTGGCGGTGATGGGACTTTAACGGCAGCTCAGAGGACAGCTCTTTATAACTCAGGCACACCCTTAGCTTACGACCAGATTGATCCGCTTGTAAGAAATGTCTTGGGTTTTTTTTATGAACTCAATGAGCCTTCCAGCACAAGAGCAGATTTAGCAGGGACTAATAACCTGACTGATAATAATACAGTTACCACCAATCCTGGGACTGTTTTGAATGCTATTGGGACTTGGCGTGATCTTTCAGGATTGGGAAATAATGCAACACAAAGCACCCAAGCAAAGAAACCAGGATATAGGACAAATACGCTGAATGGAAAACCAATAATACGTTTTGATGGAACAGACGATGTATTAATAACGACTACGGCAAGTATCAGTCAGCCATTTACAATTTTTTTAGTTTACATCCAAAGAGCATGGGTTGGAGGCAGTAGATTGATAGATGCTGGCGGTGGAGTAGGATTTATTATACGCCAACGGGGCAATTCCCCGCAGATTGAATTTTACGCAGGAACATCAGATGAGATGACTTTGGCGGGGGCAACGATTGATGCTGGAGGAATATTCGCTGGTATTTGTGACGGAGCAGATTCACTTCACTTTGAAAGCGGAGGATCACCTGACACGGGCAATCCGGGAACGCAATCTCTAGGAAGCAGTATGGAGATTTCATCAAACACAACTGTTTGTCAGGTTGATTTTGCCGAAGTTATCGTCTATAACCGCAGACTAAATTCTATGGAACGAGTCAGGGTGGAAAGATACTTGAGCCAAAAATACGGGATTTCAATAACTTGATATGGATAAATTAACCCTAGATAAAATAATCTCGGAACAAGAAGATTACTTCAATAAAGAAATAATTGATTCCGAAGGGAATATCAAAACAAAGGGGCAATATAATCAAATTCTTCAAAGTGAGGGATTGGGATATTGGGTTGATATTTATGATGGGAATGAAGGTAAGGGTTTTGTAATCATAGAAGAAAAAACAGAAAATGGGACAATTTACAGAAAAGCAACCAATTTTGGCAACGAAGAATATAGGAATTATGATTGGACAGAGATTAAGGAGGTAAAATAATATGGCGACAACCTACCCAGTGTCTTTGCAAGATTTGGACAGCACACGTGGGACTGCTAATCAGGCTCTTACTTCACCGAACCATGTTACTCACCATGCCTTAGAAGATGACACAATCGAGGCGCTACAAACAAAAGTAGGCATAGATAGCTCGGCAGTTGCCACGTCTCTTGACTATCTTGTCAAAAATACCAACTCCAACGCTGTTACTTATAGCGGCAATATCAAGCTGACGGGCAACCCCCAGTTTACTAATGGTTTATATGACACTAACGGCAACGAGGAGCTAAAAATTGTAACAACCGCCAGTGCTGTCAACGAATTGCAGCTTACTAATGCTGCTACTGCTAACAATCCACTTTTAGAGACTACAGGTGGCGACACAAATATCGGATTGGATATCTCAACAAAAGGCACTGGCACAATGACCTTATGGTCGGGAGCGAAGGGACGGGAACTTTTGGTCCTAGTCAATGTAGCTTCGGCTGTAAATCAATTTCAAATCTCCCCTTCCGCTACAGGAGCTAACCCGATATTGGAGGCAACAGGCGGGGATACAAATATAGGACTGGATATTACCCCTAAAGGCACAGGCAAGTTAAGACTAACTGCGGGAGACTATGATTTAGTAGCTGCTACTGCGAACATTCAGGTTGCGGGCGCTGATCCAGTCAGAGGAATGTACATACCAGCTTCGGGATTAACAGCAGCAACAACCAATGGTGCAGCTTTGGGAACAATAGAAACTACAACAAACAAGGTAGTTGCAGCGGTAAAGGACTTTGACCAGACCACCCAGGAATTTGTTGCTCTTGCCATTCAATCTCCCATTTGGTGGAATGCCTCAACAATAACAGTACAGTTTATCTGGACGGCAGCTTCGGGAACAGGTGCGGTAGTTTGGGCTGCGCAAGGTGTAGCCTTCTCAGATGACGATGCTATGGATACTGCCTATGGAACGGAACAAACTGCAACTGACACTTTAATTACTGCCAATGATTCTCATGCTGCACCTGTTACTGCCGCAATCACAATCGCAGGAACGCCAGTCGCAGGAGACTTGGTTTGCTTACGATTTAAGCGTAATCCTGCCGATGCGGGAGATACCCTAAATGCCGATGCAAGACTTATCGCGGTTCGGGTGAGGTGGACGATGGCACAATATGATGATCAATAAAAAATATGGCTAATATAACAGCAAAACTGTTGGTTGTTGGCGGAGGAGGATCGGGGGGTTCAGGAGCAGTAAATTCCCGCGGTGCTGGAGGCGGCGGAGCAGGCGAACATTATTATAACGCCGCCTATACATTCGCCGAAGGTAGTTACTCTGCAACTGTCGGAGCAGGAGGAGTTGCTCCTGCTGCGGGGAATCGGGGAGCAAACGGAGCAAATTCTGTCTTCAATGACAAAACAGCCCAAGGCGGAAATGGAGGAGGGATAGAAGGAGCAGACGCAAATAATTCTACAGGTTCAGGGGGAGGAGGATACGGAGGCGGAGTTGGCGCAGCAAGCTCTAACGCATCAGGCGGTTCAGTAAACGCAGGCGGAAATGGACTTTCCGATGATCCCAATAATTCTCCAGGAGGAGGGGGAGGAGGATCAGGTGCGGTGGGAACAAACGCATCAGCAAACCAAGGCGGGGCTGGGGGTGCAGGAACAGCTAACGATATTACAGGTTCATCGGTAACTCGTGCAGGAGGAGGAGGAGGGGGACTTCTTGATGTAGCAGCAGCAGGAACACCAGGTGCGGGCGGTTCGGGCGGAGGCGGGGCTGGGGGTCAAGATGACCCCCCAACAGATGCTACCGCAGGAACAGCTAATACTGGTTCTGGTGGAGGAGGAGGAACAAATTCAAGTTCGGCAGCAGCTCTCGGTGGAAACGGAGGCTCTGGCGTTGTAATTTTAAGTTATGTAACTGCTGATTATTCAGGTTGGACTATAACAGGCGGGACAATAACAACAAGCGGAGCAAATACCATTCATACATTTAACAGTAACGGGACATTTGTGGCTACATCACCAGAAGGAGGATTACCTTTTATAGGTTACTAATATGGCTTTAACATTTAATAATTTATTCGTAAATTATCAAGATCATACAGGCGACACAACAGCTACCAATTTAACTATTGGGAAAAACAGGATCAATGATACTCATATGGAGCTTTTGGCAATGCACGATTACTACTTTGCGGAGACCAGCGCAAACTTCACCACAGGAGCTAATGATTATACCTATGACCTGCCCTATGACTTCGGCAGGATGGTTGCGGTAACAATCAGGGTAGATGACATAACTTATCATTTAGAGGAAGTTTCCTCGCACGAGAAATGGCAGCAGTTGCATATGTACAGAGCTACTGAAACCGATGACATTCCTTTGGCTTACCATGTTACGGGAGACAGGATAGAGATATATCCTATTCCCGTTGCTGCTGGAACTACCAATTACGGCACTTTCTACTATGTCAAAAGGGTGGTGGCTATGTCGGAGGACGACTATACGACAGGCACGGCTACAGCCACTAATGCCTCTACTGCGGTAACAGGGGCAAGTTCGGTCTGGACAGATGCTTTTGTCGGTAGGTTCTTTAAGATTAACGCTGACAAGAGGTGGTATGAAATTTCCGCAAGAACATCTAATACCGCCATAACGCTTAAAAAATCCTTTCAAGGCACAACAGCCTCGGCAGCAGCTTATACCATTGGCGAGATGCCACTAATTCCAGAGGATTATCACAACCTCTTGTATTACCAGCCTGTAGCTCAATACTGGATGCTTAAAAAGGAGCTAGAACAGGCGGGGTATTATCAGGGAATGTACGACAAAGGCAAGAAGGAGTTTTTTAACGCCTACGCCAACCGCACCAGAAGCCAGATTATATTAGGCAGAGTGAGCCATCCTAACCGCACTTTGACAGCATATGGATCTCCACGATGGACAGAACCTAGCTTGGAATGGGCGGATGATGACGGAGGGAGTTGGACTGGTTAAATTATGGCAAAAAAGCAACTGTGGCTTATCAATAATTTTTACGGGGGACTTTCGGAAGCTCCGAAAGAAGGAGCTAAGGGTGCGTTTGCTTATGGGGACAGGCTTGATATTAAAAGCGATTTAAACAGTGTTACGGCAGGAATAAAAACTACCAAGGACTCGTCAACAACAATAACTGATTTACCTAAGTGGATTGAGCACGATGCGGTAAATGATAGAACTTATGCGTATGGGGATGATGGTAACTTCTATTCAGAGAATGCGGGGACTTGGTCTGCCTTGACAACTCCCACCACTGCTAAGGGACAGGGGATGAAAATTTGGAATGATTATGTGTATCTTCGCAAAACTTCTGCGCTATCAAGATACGGGGTGCTTTCGGGCAGTCCTACTCTAACCCAATCCTGGCAGACCTCAAACGTTCAAACGGAGAATGACCACGGACCTATTGTGGAGTTTTTAGGCAATCTCTATTTTGCTAACGGCAGATATTTAGGTGAGTGGAATGACACTACCTGGACATACAATAAAATCACCCTACCTATAGGGTGGAAAATTCGGGCAATGGCAGTGTTGGGAGAGGACTTGGTGATGGGAGGATGGGTTGGATCAAATGTCTACGACTACTCAAAAGGCTTCCTGTGGTTTTGGAACGGCACGGATACATCTGTAACAAACTTTCTTGAAATTTCAGAGGGAGCGGTCAACTCAATGTATGTCGTGGATAATTTGCTTTACTTTGTGGCAGGGTCGGTAGGTAATTTGTACGTCTATACGGGACAGACTATTAAGCTGAGACAGCTAACCAACCTTTTGCTGACAGATGATTATATTGAGGTCTTTCCCGGGGCAATGGGGACTCACAAAGGCGATTTGATGATAGGTTTGGCAGGCAAGACCGACTCGGCTGATATTACACAGGGAGTTTATTCTTACAGCCGAACTTCAAAAAACTACCCCAGAGCTATGAACATAGACCACCTAATCTCAACAGGAACTTCAACAGGGACAACTTTGAAGATAGGTGCTGTTCATTCAGTCGGCCCTAACGAATTTTATATCGGCTGGGAGGATACAACAGCTACCAATGGCATAGATAAAGTATCGGGAACCTCACCCTACACAACAGCCCTTTGGCACTCACTCTGGTTTGATAATGGCAATCCTTACTCGGTAAAGGAATTGGATCAAATAAAATTCACATTTAAGCCTTTGGCGGCTAATGAGAGCTTTGACTTTTACTACCGCCTAGATAGAGCTTCAACATGGACTAGCCTAGGGACTGCTGATACCGATAGCGATACCGAGACAGTCTATTCAATTACTCCTATGAAAACATGGAAAGAAATTCAACTGAGAGCCGATATTAAGACATCGGGATCAACAGCGCCCGATCTTTTATCAACAGCAGTTTCATTCTCTGAAAGAAGGGGTCTCAAGCTATGAGTGAAGATAAGTTTAAGATAGTCAGGAGTCCTGTAATTGAAGATGCAGAACTCCCTGAAACACACAAGCATAATGACATAGATCAACCTGCTATAGACGTTGAAGATGTACCAGCAGGTACAGATCACGCCTTACTAAGCAATGTAACAATAGACCAGCATCACGCACGGGATCATGCAACAAGGCATCTATCGGGCGGCGGAGATGAGTTAAGTCTGACAGTTTTGGAAGGCGGAACAGGGATTGAGACATATACACAGGGAGATATAATCTATAGCTCGGCTGCAAATACTTTGGCAAAGCTGGTAAAAAACACTACTGCAACAAGGTATCTTTCAAATACCGGCACAGACAATAACCCCGCATGGGCGCTGGTTAACCTAGCTAATGGAGTAACAGGAACTCTACCGGTTGCCAATGGCGGAACGGGAGCTACAACATTAACAGGTATTCTGCTAGGAAACGGAACATCGGCAGTTACAGCGCTTGCATCAACAGGCACAGGAGATGTAGTTAGAGCTACTTCGCCTACTTTAGTAACTCCTACGCTAGGGGCGGCAACTGTTACTACAATTAGCGTTTCCGCTATTCAAGTTTTGGGAGCGCAGGGTGCTGCCGTAGCTGACGCTTCAGGAGGAGCTACTATAGATGCCGAAGCCAGAACTGCCATAAATACATTACTAGCGAGATTACGAACTCATGGAATGATTGCAACATAAAAAATATGGGAATTTTTGATGCAACAAGCAGATTTTTAGAGCAAGCCAAAAAGAAGGTTCAGCCTGTTGTACAAGCTGTGAAAAATTTCAATAAACCTATTACGGCTCAAGGAATAGGAAATAGACAGCCTTTTATCAATCCTATTCCAAAAAGTGATATTGTAAAACCGACTCCCATAATAAGACCTGTGCCTGCGAGACCTGCGGCAGTACCCGTAGCGCGAAAGCCTACGCAAGCTGCTCCTGGACTGGCAAGCGCAGCTCAAAGATTGTTGGGAGGTGCTGTAAATACTGCCAAGAAGTTTGTTGGTATCCAATCACCTTTTACACCAATGGGTGTAACGCCTAACATTGCAGAGAAGGTAGGACAGGCATTACGAAAGACTCCTGATGTACCAATCAGGGCTCCGAGCTTTTTAAACCGACAAAAAATCCTTCCTATATTAGGAGAAAAGAGTCCATCTTTAGGACAGGCTTTTGACTTTGCCAAGAACATACCTTCACAAATAGCTAGGGATACGGGATTTTTCCTTGAGAAATCTGCGACTCCTCAAGGCAGGAAACAACTTTTTACAGGAGCAAAACAAATTCCAACGCAAATCAGAAACAAAGATGTAGGAGCGCTGTTTGAAAATCCTGCAATTATAGCTTTATCTGGCGCAAGCAACATTATTCCAGGAGGAGGAATTGTACCCTCTATTGCTAAAAAGGGAATAAAACAAGCAGTAGTAAAAGCAGGTGCAAAAGAAGTAACCAAAAAGGAAGCGCCACAGTTATTTAAGGGAACAAAACCCCTCCAATCATTAGCAGAAGAAGCAAGAAGAGTACCTGATGAAATACCTCGATTGGTAAATATAGCAAAGCAAACTAAAAATCCTAAAGATTTTGCTGAAACCTTTGCAAGAATGAGAAATGTTTTGATTGCCGAAAAAGGTAAAGCTGGAATTTGGGAAGAGCCGTCCCATTTTAATAGGTTATTCTCTACAGAAGAAACAACACGGGAATTGACTAAAAGGTTACAGCAAAAAGGGTTTAAATCAATAGAAGACTTCTATACCCAAGCTACAGGAGGAGTTAAGCCTACTTTATTTGGGAAAACTTCTGTTGTTAGACAACCAGCTAGGATTGCTAAAGAAGTTGAACCGACAGCACAGCAGATAGCGGATGCCGAAGATCAAATACTCCGAGAAGTACAAGCAGAAATGCGAGCGGTCAATCAAGCCGATCCAAACCAAAAACTATTTACTAAAATGCGTAATTTTCTTAGGATTTCAGGAGAAAAACGACCCGAAAGCACAGGAGAATTATATAGAGAACATATACCAGCTTATGTTTTTGGACAATCAAGCGACGAGTTGGCTACTTCTATGGGAATGACTGAAAATGAACTGATGGCAAAATTAACCGAAGGAATAACAGTAGGTGGCAGAGTAACTGCTCAAAAAATAAATATATCAAGATTGCAGAAAAAAGCCAAAGACTTATTTGAAAAACTAGATCCGCAATCGTATAAAGTAATGCGTGATGTATTCAATAAGGTCGAGGCTGTTTCTGCGGAGGCGACCCCACAGACTCTAGCAAAGGTGGCAAAACAACAAGCACGGGTGGCAGAACAAGCGGCAAAAGAGGAATATAACACATGGAAAACCAATATGTTTAAGCAGGAAGCAAGAACAACAGGAGAAGCGGTTGAGGATATAGTAAGCGAGATTGACCGAGCAACAGTTTCGCCTCTTTCAAAAGGAGTAGAAGAACTAAAAGATATAGGCAATGTAGCAAAAGGATTTAGAGATGTATTTAGAAACTTCTCTCATGTTTTTGGCAAAAAAGTTGTAGATGCAAAAAGACTTATTCTTGACCCCTTTGATGAGGCAAAAGGAGTATTTGTTAAAAATCTCAACCAGTGGGAAAACGCAATAGAGCAAAATGTTATTAAAAATGGCATTAAAAAGGGAAACAGAGAAAGCGAGCTAACGCAGCTTTTTGGAGAAAGACAAATGAGTCTGGCTGAACTTCAGGCAAAAGCTCCCAAAAAATGGCAGGCTATAGTTGAAGCTGACAGATGGTTTAGACAAGCCTATGATAATCTTCTCAACGAAGTAAATTCGGTTAGAGCAAGAATTTATCCTAATGATCCGACAAAGATAATCCCAAGACGGGCGGATTACTATCGCCATTTCCGAGAGATGGCGCAAGGTATAGAGGGATTAAGAAATGTATTTGATACCCCAGCTAATATAACATCCCATCTATCAGGAATTTCAGAGTTTACCAAACCAAAGTCAAAGTTTCTATCTTTCGCACAAAAAAGACTAGGATTAAGAACAGATGTTGATGCTGTCGGAGGATTTATAGACTATGTTAGAGCTGCCGAATATGCGAAAAACATTGATCCCCACATAGGCAAATTCAGAGCCTTAGCCAAAGAGTTAGCAGAACAAACAGCAGAAGGTGTTAATGCTGGTCGTTTAAATAACTTCATAGAATACTTACAGGATTTTGCTAATGATTTGGCAGGTAAAACTAACCCGATTGACAGAGCTTTACAAAAGTATATTCCCGGAGGAAGACAGGCATTTAGAATTATCACCTGGGCGAATAGTAGAGTGAAAGCTAATGTTATGCTGGGTAATATATCATCTTCTTTGGCCCAGATATTTAATGTTCCTCAAGGAATGGCGAATGTGGGTAATCCGAAATATTGGTACAAGGGAGCAGGAGACAGCTTGGCCTCCATGTTTGCCAAAAACGCACCAATGGAAAAGTCAACTTTTATAGCAGAGAGATACAACCGCGCTTTTGAAAAATTTAATACAGGACTTTTAGATAATCCTAAGCGATTTACTATCTGGATGATAACAGTGCTTGACGAGGTCGGTACTAAGTATATTTGGAATATGCACTACCAGAAAGCGATAGCAGAAGGTGTTGGTAATCCTATTAAATATGCAGACGACATTACTAGGGGTATGGTAGCGGGGCGCAGTATTGGAGAAGTTCCATTGGCACAAAAAGCCAGACTTTCGCAGATGATTATACCATTTCAAATTGAGGTAGGAAATTTGTGGTGGGTAATGAAGGACATGGTTGATGAGAAGACTTTTGGAAAACTGGCCACTCTTTTTGTACTCAATCATGTTTTCAACAAAGCCGCAGAAGCTATAAGAGGATCGGGGGTTACTCTCGATCCCATACAAGCAATGCTTGACTCTTTTGAGACCTTTGCAGAAGAAGAAGACAAAGGTGTTGGGGCAATAAGAGCTGTCGGAAGACTGGCGGGAGAGGTTTTATCAAATGTGCCTTTTGGACAAACGGCTGCTCAACTCTACCCAGAGTATGGAGTTAAAATCCCAGGAACGGAAGAAACACTAACAAGGAAAGAGTTTTTTGGCAGAGAAGATCCGACAAGGTTTGGAGGAGGGCCACTTTTTGCAAAAGGACTGACTGATCCTCTTTTTAAACTTTTACCTCCTTTTGGGGGAGTACAGGCGCAAAGAACCATTGAAGGATCTAAGGCTTTGAATAGAGGATATTCGGAAACTAAAACAGGCAGGGTGCGCTTTCCTATAGAACCAACGCCCAGAAACATAGGGCAGGGAGCATTGTTTGGACAATATGCACTTCCCGAAGGACAAACATACTTTAGAGAAAATAGGCAACCATTAGGAGATCAGCAATCAGAGGCTTTCAAGGCTACCTCTCCTAATGAAAGAAGGGGCGTATATGAGGGAATTTTAGAGACAAGAGAAGCTGAAAGAAAGAAGACCAAGCAAAAAGAAACAGACACAGAAAGGCTAATGCCTATTTATGAACAATTAGAAGCTCTTGATGAAGCTGACAGGTGGCAGGAGGCAGAAGACATATACCAAAGCCTGCCTGAAGAGGACAAAGAAATATATAGGAGTATTAAACAGTCGGAAAAAACTAAAGCAGGTAATATCTTAGAAAAACAGATGTACTCAATAGTCAAACAATTCCAGGAGTTAGATGATCAAGGCAGGTGGGATGAGGCGGAACAGATATATCAAGACATGACTCCGGAAGAAAAAAGGGCTTACAAGGCAGCCAAGAAGGCCTTGGGAATTGGGAAAGAGACGCAGCAGGTTTTTGCACAATAAAAATGAGCATAGAACAATTATTTATAAATCAAATTAGTTCAGTAGTAGTTACGGGAGCTTTTATTTTTTATTTAGTCCGCAAAGACAAATCGAGCAAGGAAACATACGATAGGTTTTCCAATGTAATAGAAAATCATTTAGTGCATAGTACTAGAATAACTGAAAAAGCTACTAAAGCTAATGTAGAAATTGCAAAAACACTTCAGAAGATGTGCGATCTTTTGCAGCAATTAGAGAAAAAACAATTAAATAAAAAATGAGAAGAAAATATACATCATTGCCATTTGAAGAATTTGAGACTGCTTCTGGCAATTTTGATGACAATAGACAGACTATAGATACAATTATTATTCATTCAACTGTTGGAACAGTAAAAAGTGCAATATCCCGTTTTGGAAATCCTGAATCTGAAGTATCTGCTCATTATATTATTGGAAATGACGGCAAATTGTATGCGGGATTGGAAGAATATCTTGTTGCCTATCATTCGGGCAAGTATGCGGTAAATCAAAAGTCTATAGGAATTGAGCATGAGTGGTATGATGGATTAGCTCCTTCCGATGCTTTATATCAAACTTCGGCAAAACTCGTAAAAGACATTTGTGATTTTTATAATATCCCTATTGATAGAGATCATATTAAGCAACATAAAGAAATAGTAGCTACCAGATGTCCCAACGCTATTGATATAGACAGAATTATTAAAGAAGCTCAAGTTGATCCATTGGCACAATGTGCTAAAGATAGAGATGCAAACTGGCGTATCGTTAATACGGTGGGAGATGCCCTAGATATGTCGCCTGATCCTAATGATAAAAAGGCAACTTCTGAAATGTTTTCTAAAGCTATTTTAGATTTGAAGAAACAACTAAAAGAATGTCAAAATTCGCAACCACAATCGCCTACAAACCCTATTGCTAAAAAAGGTTTTTAAATGAAAAACACTAATTTGACAGAACAGATACTTAATAAAATTAAAATTATTGCTGATCGGTTGGATAGTATAGAAAAAACAATCCAATTTATAAATTCTGAAAGGGAAATTTTGGAAGATATAAGAACATCTCATGTATCATTAAAAGAACTCTTATTAAATCAACGCCAACATTTTGACAATAAAATTGGAGACGTAAAATCGGAAGTAACAATACAAGGCATTAAAACTGAGGATAAACTTGAGGAGACACAGGAAAAAGTAGAGAATACAAGAAATCGAATTGAAGAAGTCAAGAAAGCTATAACTCAATGAAAGATACAAGCCGTTGGAAAAAATGCGTTATCTGCAAAGCTCTCTTTCGGTCAAGAGGTAATAAGAAATATTGTGCTCCTTGCAGTTATGATGAACGAATGAAAATGTATCAAAGTTCTTAAAGGAGGTGAAAAATGAAACTTTTAAAAAAGGTTTTAGAAAACGATAAGGTACAGGTTGCTCTCTGGGTAGGAGTGTCATACTTGGTAACGCAGGCATTATCAGCTTTACTCCAAGTACCAGAATTGACAAACTACTACGGAGCAATCAATGTACTTTTATATATTGCTAAAAACTTCAAAAAATGAAAGAAAATCCTAAACTTGTTAATTTTCAAGTAAACTTTCATATAGAAGACGGGAATTTTGTTATTTCCAAAAATCCTATCGGACAGGAAACTCTCTTTATGATTCCAATGATCCCGAAGGAAAAAATAGGAAAAGCAGACTATAAAAAATGAACAAGGAAATTATCTTAGTTACGCCAGAACAGGCAAGTTATGCTATTGGACTCAGACAGTCAATAGAGGGAGCTAGGTTTTTTCGTTGGGCTTTAAAAAGACCAAATGAGAGACTTCAGCTTTTTGATGAAAATAAAAAAATGATCTTTGAAGGAGACTTGGGAACTGCTAAAATGTTGGATGGAGTTGCAAATGGACTTTTTAATGAGCTTGTGCATCCCTTAAATAGCAACATGGAAAGGACTACTGATAACGAGATGAAAGAATTAGCTCAAGAAGTTATTGAAGATGCCAGACAAACAGTTTTTTGATAAAAAAATTAAATCACTATTGACTTTCGCATTTTCTCCGTATATAATCCGCTTCCCTGCCCCTGCCTAGAGAGGAGGGGAATGAGAACTAAAATCTTTCTATTTTTCTTTAGGATAAGTAAGTATACAGAGCGAAAAATGGACTTTTCACAAAGCCAAATGCCACATAGGGTAAGGGCATTTTGGGCGATACTCAACGGATTTAGTAAAGCAGGGGTTTTCCTTGTTTCATAACCCATAGTAGGGAAGTCCAGTCATGGTTTTATTTAAGGGGTTTTTCTTGAAAAAGGAAAGCCCCTTTTTCATGGGATGTGAAAACTGAAGCTATTTTGGGGTATTGACAAAGACTGTCCCCTATGTTACATTTACATTATGACATCGCAAAAGTTATATTGTACGACATAATCACTTTCTCCTCCAAGGCTGCTTAAAC
>CAZDTO010000002.1:0-18878 GCA_964508395.1 uncultured Gammaproteobacteria bacterium
GCTTTGTAAATTCTTGCACTTTACCATCCGTCATCCTGGCTTGTCCAGGATCAATATAATCTCTGTGTTTGATCGATTCCGGAGTCGCTCCGCTCCCCAGAATGACGTGCCCAAAAAGTCTATCGAATTCCCCTTTATGCGGCGTTACAATTACATTGCCATGTAATTGACTCAGCCACTCAGGCTCCATCATCTGAAGCGCCCCCGCATCAATAACCCACCTCTTGCTACTGTATCTTAATAATAGGTATTGTGTTAGCAAGTATGTTTGTAAACCTTCATCTTCAATATCTTCTAGTTCCTTTAAATTTGAAATTTGAAATTTAAAATTTGAAATTGCGCCTTCGGCACGAAGCATTCCCGGCCCAATAAGCACACAATCTGCTTCCTCAATATAATCCTCAATCTTCTCCCGCGGTACCACGATCCCATCCCGAAACTCCTTTTTAACCTCAAGAACAATCTGATTATTCTGCGGCACTGAAGAATAAAACACCATATCAACGATACGGCTGGCAACTTTAAGCGACCACAGCGACGCAGCGTGAAATAAATGCGATCCACCAATAATCATAAGCTTCCCATTCTGCCCTTTGTGGGAGAGAGAAGGTGGGATATAGAGTTGATTTAGCGCTACAGGATTAAATTCATTCATGCTTTTGTAATTTTACCATACCACCTTGTTTAATTCTCTCCTTGACTATGCAAAGTGAAAAAAGTATTATTTTTTCCATGCGAACATTAAACGAAACGCGATTATCAAGAAGGAATTTTATTGCAGCTGTAGGAGGCGCAATATCATTAGCTTCGTTTGGTTATGGCTGTTACAGAGCATTAGGACCAGAAACTGCACTCAACAATCAGGCTATCGCAGCACTACCACCGCTTTCTTCAACTGAGCAAGAAATAAAGGAAGCAAGAGCTCTAATAACACAAGGGGAGAAATATTTGGAATCCTTAGAAAATCCAAGCATCGCTGATAAGATAGTAGCTGTAGACCTCCAATCTCCTGAATTTGCAACCGCTGAGGCGGTTGTTTATGAAGCAAATGTAAGAAAAAAAGAAATTGATGATATTAATAATACAGGAGGCAAGTCAGCTTTACTATTAGTTGGAGGAGCTTTGGGTTTTGCTGTATCGGGATTGTCTATTGACAGACATAGGAACGCTTCAAAAGCCTAATAATCAAGCAGAAATAAACTCATTACCTTCAACCTCGCAGTTAACATCTATTATTTATTGAGTTCTATTGGATTATCTATCTTTATATTATTTTCAATGAACTCTCTATGCGTAGTAGTTATAATTGTCTGCTGCTTTCCGATAATCTTTATGACATGACGGATGTGATCATCATCAAGCTCTGAGAAGATATCATCGAGAAGCAAAATCGGCCGGATGCCAAGTTTTTCTTCCATAAACGCAAGCTGCAAGAGTTTTAATTGCAAAACAACCAGCCGCTGCTGGCCGCGTGAACCAAAAAACTTGACGTCTAATTCGGATTCATTTGCACTATTTACATTCGCATACATTCGTATCGAAAAATCATCTCGATGCGGGCCTACCAGCGTCACGCCAGACGCTTCTTCTGCTGACCGGTACTGCTCAAGCCGCTCTTCTGAAATTATGCTGCGGTCGTATTCTACAATGAAATCAATAAGTTCCTTTTTATGAGAATTAATAAACTCAATAAAGGCTCCCCTCTTGGCTGTCATGATTTGACCATTTTGAATAATAAGGTTATCCCAGTACTCAAACCGCTTCTGATCCCGCCTGCCTGTTTCACGAACGAAATGTAAAAGTGCGTTTCGCTGCCGCAGCGCTTTTTCATACGCGATTGACGCAAGCCTATACTCCCTATCAACTGATTCCAGCGCCTCGTCTAAAAAATTACGGCGCAAAGATGGAGAACCAACGATGATATCTAAATGAGATGGGACGAAAAGGAGCGCGTGGAAGTGTTCCATGAATGCAACTCTGCGCTTGGGAACGTTGTTAACGAGAAATCGTTTGTGAAAGAAGCTTGCTGAGCTAACTTCACCGGTTGCGACCACAACCTCAAGAACAGTGTCATTCTGGACCCTGGAGTCCGAAGGACGATAGGGGATAGAATCTCCCCTTTTTGAGATCTTATCATCCCGCCCCGGCGGGACTCCAGGATGACCAATCTCCCCCCTCGCTCTTCCTATTTGCTCCCCAAACCGAATCATCTGTATGTTTGTTTCGGTTCTAAAGCTTTTGCCGCTTGATAGAAGAAATATCGCTTCGATGAGATTTGATTTTCCTGAGGTATTGGGACCAACGATAACCGTTGTTCCCTTATTAAAAGTAAATTGTGATTTAGTGTAGCTTCGGAAATTCTGGAGGAATAGGTGTTCTAAATACATTAACAATTTTCAATTTGAAATTTGAAATTTAAAATCAAATCTAAATTTGAAAATTTAAATTTTAAAACATTAAAAATTGATTGAAAATTAAAAATTGAAAATTTCAAATTATTCGATGATTGTTCCCATAAACTTCTTCCCTTTAAAGTACTTCTCAAGATTGGCAAAATCCGGTCCCACGACAACAACTTTTACCCCCAATTCCTGCGCCTTCTGTGCAGCAACAGGATCAAATGGTGCATGCATGCCGGGAACCCATTCATCACCAACTAGTTTTCTAAGATTATTCCAGGATATTTTGTTGAATGCTTTTGCATTGGGAAACTTGTTTGGATCTTTATCGTAAACCCGATCCACGTTTGAAAGATTAATGACTGTCCGGACATGATAATCCTCACACAGAAGAAGCGCATCGTAGTCTGTTGACCACCCCGGCTTCCAACCAGCTGCTACAACCACTGGCTCTGAAACCTTCCGGATTATCTCGTAGTGCTTTAATACATACGGATGTGCAATATCACGAAAAATAGTCCGGACGAGATGTGCGTTAAGTTTGGTCGCGTGGATACCAAGCCAGTCCAGATCATCCCGTGTCAGTTCATGACCAACTATATCCTCGCCCGCATCCCTATAGCGCCGCGCTGTCGCACCACCGCCTATGACCAAAAAAAACTGTCTGCTGCCAGACAGTTGCTTTCGAACGAAGGCATTGAGCCCTTTAAGAAATACCGTATCAATCCCTCCATTGGGGACGACCAGTGATCCTCCAACTGATATTACAATTTTCTCCGAATAGCTGTTTGCCATACGGGTATGTAATCTTTAATGTTACCACAAAAAAGAGTGAAAAACAATTACAAAAACTAGATTTCAGAAGAGAGGAAAAATTAGGAACGGTGCTTTCTACTGGCAAGCATATTAGATAAGCCATTCTTTATAGCAACTGCAGAATCTATAGCTATATGTGTACCGGCATTAAGCCCAAGTTCAGCCGCCATAATAGCCCCTGCTATCTCTGCTGGATTTCTGGTATATAACGAAGCTAAAGAATAAACGCCAACTCCAGTTACTGCTTTGGCTGCAACATCAAAAAAAGCCGTACTGCCAATTTCAACATATTCATCTCGATATAGTAATAAATCTCTCATATCCATTACCTCACGACTCGTCCACCACCGCTCAAATGCCGGAGCTAAAACCTGAAGCTCCAAAAAGCTTAAGCCTATGGCTTTGTTATCCTCTAAGCCAGGTATTTTTTGGCTCAGTTTATATGCATCAATACCAATTGTTCGCTCTCCAGTCTTCTTTAAATATCTGCCAATAGCCAATGGTATTTCCTTCATAGAGTAAAAGCGATCCTAGCAGAAACTTATAGGTTTTGTCAAACACCCGAAACCAATTATTGCAGTTTTGGTGTTTTTCGTTGTGGCTGCTGGATATTTGATACACTCTTCTTTTGACGCGCTGTTTTAGGAAATGGCAGATCATCCACATTCTTTTTCTTAATAGCAAGCGTCTCACGTACCAAACCGACAATATCAGCCAGCAACTCCTCGCCCATGTCCCGCAACTGCACCTCTGATTCTTTCAACATAGGAGTATTATACTTGGCATACTGGGCAAAAGTAGGTGCCGCGGCCGGCGAGTTTGAACTTCTTAATCGGCGTTTTGCAAACACGGCACGGCTCTTTCTCCCTGCCGTAAACTAAGAAGTGGTCCTGATACTTTCCTTCCTGTCCTAGGGCATTGACAAAATTAAGTTCTGTTGCTCCGCCATACTTGAGGCCTTCCTTCAATACATGAAGAATCGAGTCATAAAGTTTTTTAACCCGGGCATCTGTCAAGGTCTTTGCTTTCGTACGCGGGTCAATTTTGGCATAAAACAATGCATCATTGGCATAAATATTACCTACTCCGCTCATCTTCTTCTGATCCATAAGTAGTGGCTTGATCGGAGAATTTGCTTTTGAAACAATCTCTTTAAACTTTTCTATAGTTAAATCTTTCAAAAACTCAGGTCCTAACTCTTTAAAAAAACTTTGATCTTTTAATTTTGAACTTTGAACTATTCTTATCCACCCAAACTGCCGTACGTCATTGTAGTAAAGAAATGTTCCAGAATCTCTTTTCGCTTTACCCTTTACGCTTTCCCCTAAACGAAATATCACGTGCGTCCATTTATTCGGCAGCTCTCCGCCAACTTTATTTTCTGAAATTCTATATATTTGCACCCCTGAACCTCGATAAATGAACTGCCCCGTCAGTTTAATATGTGCCGCAATCGAATATCCATTGTCAAAATCAATAACTAACCCTTTACCAAATCGTTGTACGTCTTGTACTTTTGCACCAATGATGTTTTTAACCTCACCATGCACCATTTTCTTTAATCTAACTTCAACATCCACAACCTTGTGCCCAACAATATATTTCTTTAGTCCTAAACGAATTGTTTCAACTTCAGGCAACTCTGGCATATTAAAAAACTTAAAGCTTAAATTTCAAAACGTAAATCTACAACGCAAATCTTAAAACTTTTAAGTTTTGACTTTCTTATTTATGAAATCTTTGATTTCAGCCTGAAACCTCTCTTTTGAAAACTTTTCCGCCTGTTTTATACAATCCTCCTTGTTTATCCTGAGCTTGTCGAAGGATTGAATTGCTTTCGACAAACTACTTACTGTCAACTCATCAAAGAAGATTCCTGTTTTTCCTTCAACAACAGTTTCCTTCACTCCTCCTGAACGATAGGCAATAACAGGCGTACCGGCTGCCATTGCCTCAACCGGTGTGATACCAAAGTCCTCATCTTCAGATGCGTTGATATAAGCTTTCGCATTTCGCATGAGCTCCCATTTCTCCTCATCCGATACTTCTCCGAGGAATTGGATATTAGGATATTGAGATACTAAGATATTAGGAGATTTTTCTTTTCTATTCTTTATATCTTTATATCTTAATATCTTAATATCTTGTAATTCCTTCTCGTATCCCGCAAACCCCTTCCCAAATACTTTTAGCGGAACGTTTAACTTCAGGCATACATCAATAATCAGGTCTATATGTTTTGGCCTCGCCAATCTCCCGCCGGCGAGGAAATAACCTTGGATATTAGGATATTGAGATACTAAGATACTAGGAGATTTTTCTTTTCTATTCTTAATATCTTTATATCTTAGTATCCTAGTATCTTTTGTGATATCTACCGGCGGATAAATCACTACCGCTTCTCTTCTGTAAAACTTCTTAATCCGCCCTGCCACTTCCTCTGAATTGGCGATATAATAATCAACATTTTTTGAAGCATTATAGTCAACCATTCGCAAGATATGGTTTCCAACAATACCAATAATTTTTGTAATGATATTTTTTTGCCAATCCCGTGCCGTTGCGTATCCGTATAGATATCTCGGCGGTGTATGGCAGTAGCAAATCTGTAATGGTAGCTGTTCAACTTTTGAGTTTTGAGTTTCACTTTTTCGCTTTTCGCTTTTCGCTTTTCGCTTACTTATAGTATTCGGAAAGTATGCTCCTGTTGCGGAAACGATAATAAGATCATAATTAGAAAAATCAAACAACTTGAATACTAAAGGAGATATAATTCTAAAAAGACTTATAAGTTTTTGCTTATACGGCAACCTCTGTAGAATCGATGTCCGAATATCCCAATCCTCAAACCGTTCTTTATGGGGACCTAAAAATTCCGGAAGATAGACCGTTGTAAAAACAGGCGCATCAGGATAGAGTTGGTGCAATGCTTCAAGAACCCTTTCTGCTCCGCCGTATTCCTTGATGTAATCATGAACTAAAGCTACTTTCACAAATTTGAAATTTTCAATTTTTAATTTTCAATCAATTTTTAATGTTTTAAAATTTAATTTTCATTTCAAATTTCGAATTTCAAATTGAAAATTATTAAAGTACTCGTTATAACAGACCCAATTGCTTTGTATTTTCTTGAACTTTGTTATTACTTGTCTGCTCAAGTCTTTTTACAAGGCTCTTAAACCCCAACTTCTCAAATTCAGCTGCAAGGGCTTCTTTATCTAATCGATCAACCGAACATTCCCCCATACGAAGTGTCACAGGTGCATCTATCACAATTGTTGCGAGTTTCTTGGCCAAACTTGCCTGCTCTGCATCTGTTGCAAGTTTTGTCGCAATCTTTTCCGGAAGCTGCCCGACTTGCTGATAGAGATTTTCAAATGTACCATGCGTACGAAGAAGATCTGCTGCAGTCTTTGGCCCGATGCCAGAAACTCCCGGATATCCATCTGATGGATCACCAACCAATGCCTTATAATCAACAATCTGTGATGGTTTAACTCCAAACTTTTCCTCTACAGTCGTTGCATCAAATAATATTGTCTTGGTTAAGCCGACAATCGGTGCAAGTACCTTCACATGATCATTCACAAGCTGCAGCAAATCCCGATCTCCAGAGACGATGATAACCTCGATATCTGGAGAGATATTAGGATATTGAGATATTAAGATATTAGATGACTTTCTTTTTTTATTCTTAATATCTTTGTATCTTAATATCTTAGTATCTTGCACTGCTTGTGCAGCAATCGTCCCGATCAAATCATCCGCCTCATACCCATCAACCTCAAATATAGGAACTTTCATCTTCTCTAAAATCGCATGCACTGTTCCAATTTGCGGCACAAGGTCATCTGCCATCTGTGGTCGATGCTGCTGGTAACCGACAAAAAGCTCTTGTCGAAACGTCGGTTTCGGCCGATCAAAACAGACAGCGATATATTCTGGTTTGTATTGTTGGAATAAATTGATAAACATGGAGAAGAAACCGTACACAGCATTGACGACATCTCCATTTTTACTCGTTAGTTTCGGCAATGCGTGGTAAGCCCTGTGTAAGATAGCATTGCCATCAATGAGGATAAAGGTTTTCATCCATTACGCTGATTTTACATGAACAAAAGCGGGTTTAGGACCAATAAGCTTTTCAAACTCTTCTGACTCAAGCGTCTCTTTTTTCAAAAGCTCCCCTGCAAGCAGATCAAGCTTATCACGAATTTTTAAGAGTACCAGTTTTGCTTTGTCGTAACATTCATCGGTGATCTTCTTGACCTGCGCGTCAATCTTGGCTGACATCTCAGGGGAAACTTCACTTGGCTCATATATCATTCTTCTCTCACCATCAAGATTCATAGGACCAAGTTCACTCATCCCAAACTGCACAACCATGGCTCGTGCGACCTGCGTTGCCTTGGCAATATCATCAGCCGCACCTGTTGTCATCTCATTGAAGATAAGATTCTCAGCAGCTCTTCCGCCAAGCATTACCGCAATTTGTTCAATAAGATGCGTCCGCGTTTCATGTGTCCTTTCAATCGGTTCCATCATAGTATGCCCAAGGGACATACCGCGAGAGACAATCGAGATTCTGTGGATTGGATCCATATGGGGCATCTGCCAGGAAACCAGCGCGTGTCCTGCTTCATGATAGGCAGTCATTCTCCGGTCTTCATCTGTCTGAAGCCTCTTCTTCTCAGGTCCGAGCTTCACCTTCGTTGCTGCTTCCTCAAGATCCTTCATGTCAATGGCTTTTTTGTTGAAACGTGCCGCCAAAATTGCAGCCTCATTAAGCATGTTTTCAAGATCAGCACCTGAAAAACCAACAGTCCTTTTGGCAACCCGTTCCCAATTAACTTCTTTATCAAATGGCTTTCCCTTAGAATGAATGGCAAGGATTGCTTTCCTGCCTTCAACATCGGGAAGTTCAAGCATAACTCGCCTGTCAAATCTCCCCGGCCTGATCAATGCCGGATCCAGCACATCCGGCCTATTGGTTGCCGCCATGACAATAACCTGTTCATTTTGCGTGAACCCATCCATTTCAACTAAAATCTGATTGAGCGTCTGCTCCCTTTCATCATGGCCACCCATCAGACCCACGCCTCGCTGTCTTCCTATCGCGTCAATCTCATCGATGAAGATAATCGCCGGCTGTGCTTTCTTAGCAGTATTAAATAGGTCCCGGACCCTTGAAGCACCAACTCCTACCAACATCTCCATAAATTCAGACCCTGCCATTGAGAAAAATGCGACATTGGCTTCCCCAGCCGTGGCACGCGCGAGAAGTGTCTTTCCTGTTCCACTTGGCCCAACCATAAGTACGCCTTTTGGCGTACGCGCACCCATCGCCTTGTACTTACCTGGGTTTTTGAGAAAATCAACAATCTCGGTTAATTCCTGTTTTGCCTCATCAACGCCGGCAACATTGGCAAATGTCACGTGCGGATTATCCCTATTGAATAATTTTGCTTTTGACTGGCCAAAGGAAAAAATGCTCTCCTGCGTACCTCTTGCTTGACGGAAAATAAAATAAAAAAAGGCGATCATAAGAAGAACAGGCAATACAGCACCGATAATTTCAAACCAGTTACGGACGCCTGTTTCATCTTTTACGGTAATTTTTGTCTTTTCAGGGACAGCTACACCGGCATTTTTGAAAACTTCGTAGATATTGGAACCTGGCTCTTTATATGAATAAAGCGTCTCTTTCCCTTTAGTCACAATCAGCCGATCACCAATTGCTTCAACCTGACTCACCTTGCCCTTTTTTACATCCGCAATGACGTCAGACAGAGGGATGGTCTTGCTTTCATCATAGGGAGTTCTAAGACCAGTCAAGATAAACAGAATGAAGAAAAAAAGAAATCCATAGAGAAGCATGTTCTTCCATGTAAACTTGATCTTTAGCTTTACAATCTTTTTTTTATTCCCAGGCAGCGGTACTCGTCTTGCGTTCATAGATTCGAAATCTCACTATGATCCCTTAATAAGTCGTAGGGATCATATACTAAAAAGTAAGTATACCATAAAACACCGAGGCTATTCCAGGTATAATCTGGCGTGGTCAAGCGTCATAATTGGATTTCCGTGGGATTCTCGTAGGCAAAGAGCCAGTATATTGCGGTTGAACTGGTATTACACGATTGTCTATCATAATCGCATCTCCATGATAAATTACTAACCCTCCTTGGCCTGATAACTCTTTTTCCTGGATATCAAGTCCCAAGATAGTCTCTATTTTTATAACCGTTTCCTCGTCATTATATTCAGATGCTTCAGAGTATATCCCATCAATAAAAGCATAAAGAAGCTGTCGTGGCCTGATTTCGCTGTCTACCTTAAACAGACTGTCGCTTGAGTCAATAAAGTCTTTCCACAGCGCCTCATCGCTCATCTCAAGTCGTTGCGCAACTCTATCGATAACCTCATCTATATAAAAAACTCTTGCCCCTGCTTCATCCCATTCGATAAGCCCCACCCGTTCTTCTGCTATATCGGTTTTCTGCTCTGTAGTAACTACCCATTTGTCCTCATCCCTATTTATTTCACGAGCATTAACTCCAAACAACGTTCCCAATAGAACATTCTCGCCTTCTGCAAGAGCCCTATAGATCGCAGACCCTTGGAACTGTACCCATTCACGATGCTCATCAGCAGTATTATATGCAACGCCATGTGGATTTCCATCTCTGAGGAAACGCTGTATCATCGACTCTCTGCGCGCAAATGCTTCAAGCCTCTTTTCATTTTCAATACGATTTCTCATAATATCCTAAAACTTCTAATAATTATAACCTATATTATTAGATGCACTCGTTTATAGTCCCATCTTTTCTTTTACTTCCCGCATTGTTTCCTCTGCAATCTGCCGACACTTAGTATTACTTTGTTGCAAAATATCATCAACTATCTTGGGATTTTCCTCAAAGTACTTTCTTCTCTGCTGTAATGGCTGCAATTCTTTATGGACTGCTTCAGCTAAAGCATCTTTCATCTCAATATATCTTATTTTCTTATCACGATAATCCTGAACAAATTTATTATACATAGATTCGTTAATAAATAATTTTAATAGGGTAAATAAATTTGCAACTCCTCCCTGTTTTGGAATGTCTCCACCAATCACTCCGCTGTCTGTGGGCGCTTTTGCTAATCGCTCTCTAATTGTATCAAGGTCATCTGTTAAATTAACATAACTTCCCTCAATGGACTTACTCATCTTACCTTCCCCCGTTATGGATGGCATGTATTCTCCCTCAGTTTTAAATCGTTGGGGCTCTGGAAACGTCTCACCAAACATGGAGTTAAACTTTCTTGCTATCTCACGAGCTACTTCTAAATGCGGTTCCTGATCTTTTCCCGTAGGAATAAGCTCTGCTTTGTATAGCAAGATATCTGCTGCCATGAGAATTGGATAGTACAGAAGACCGACATTAATGTATTTTGGATGCTGCAGTTTTTTTTCTTTATATGTTGGGAGATCCTCAACTCTTGATAATGGATAAATAGTTGCTAATAAGAAAGACAGTTCTGTATGTTGAGGAATTGTTGATTGAATCTCAAGTAGCGATTTTTCCGGATCAAATCCAGCGCCAAGATAATCTAGCACGACATCTCGCACTGACTGCGACAAGGTTTTTGGATCATAAGGTGTAGTCATTGTATGAAGATCAACAACAGAAAATATACATTGGTATGTATCTTGCAAAGCTAATATCCCTTTCACCATACCCATGTAATTGCCAAGGTGTAACCGTCCGGTAGCCCGGATTCCAGAATATACTCTCTGTTTCATATAGTTTATTTTACCATAGTATTCCCTTAATCCAAGGTGTTTTTTATAGCTGGGAACAACGGGCAAGAAGCCTTGCTGTTAAATCTCTTTCAGCTCGTATGGAGTCAATCTCAATGTCTGGGCATCTAGAAGCGTCCTCCTATACTCCTGCTCATTTTCTTCTATTCCTTTGACTCTGACATCAACATTAGGCAGTCGTCCTGCCAGCATCTCCCGCCTGTGCTCCGCCGTCAATTCACACCGTAGTCGTGCTATCATCAATTCTCTTTTTCCAGCTCTACTGTCTAATTCAGGATAAATTTCATCCATCAGAATTCGCCTTCCCAACCCTTTTGCTTCATATCTGGTTCTCGGCAAATATATATCAGGGGACGAACTTGTCACAGGGAAAACCCCCCACTCAGTTCCTAATTTTGCCTGACAGACAATCTCCACAAAAGACCTAACCTCAAGTGTCAGCACACGCTCCCTCTCTGCAAGCTCTACCAACGCTTCGATCGAATCTGCATGGAGAGGCACCAGATTCCTGACTTTTTCCCTAACTCCCCGCACAATGTTCTCAAAGCCTCGTTCTAACTTCTGCATTTTTTAACACCTCCTTCCCCATCACTTTGACAATAGATAAAATCGAAATAATAATACTCTTAAATCTTCTTTTTTTCCTTATCCTATCTTGGGATAACGCTATTTCTTACTTGTACAGCGTGGCTAAATAATTTATACTAATGCTCACACAAGGGTCCGTAGCTCAGTGGTAGAGCGGTTGTCTTATAAACAACAGGTGCTTGGTCCGATTCCAAGCGGACCCACTTTACAACCTCGCCCGTTCGGCAATCTCCCGTTCAACTTCTTGAACATCACGGCCGAATTTAAGCCTTGATAGCTCTTTGATAAGTTCAGATACACGAGGATTAGCAAGTGATTTTTCCTTACTCATATCTTTTGTCAGATCAATTGAAAATGGCATCACCGGCTCACCGCCAACAATCGTCTTCATATATGAGTTATACCTATCAATATTAATAAGATCAGACTCATTGAACGTCGGTTGGAATTCATGCTGCAAGTAATTTGCATCTGTGACGCCAATACGAAATGCTGCAATCGTCCCTACATTGCCAAAGATTGCATTTTTGACTTCTTCCTCCATTTGGCCGATGAATTGATTTGCGACAATAAGGCTTAACCGGTATTTCCTCGCCTCAGATAAAATCTGAGCAAAGTCAGGTGTGGCAAAATTTTGAAACTCATCAACGTAGAGGAAAAAATCTTTGCGTTGATCCATCGACATATCCTGTCGGGACATCGCGGCAACCAGAATCTTTGGGACAAGCACAAGACCCAAGAAGCTTGAATTCTCCTCACCAATCTTCCCTTTGGAGAGATTTACAAGTAGTATTTTGCCTTCATCCATGACTTTCCTGAAGTTAAATGCGCTTTGTGACTGACCGATTATATTTCTAATCATTTTGTTGGTAACAAACCGGCCAAACTTTGAAACGATGTAGTCAAGGACTTCAGATTTATGAAAATCGCTTGTTTGTGCAATCTGATCTGTCCAATAACGCCTAATGATAGGATCTTGCACTTTTGGTAAAAGCTCTTGAACAAACGATGCATCAGTGAGTGAACGGACGACCTCAACGAACGTACTACCTGGTTCATACATCACAGTAAGCATCGCGTTTCTTATAGCATGCTCAAAGCGCGGACCGATGATGCCGGTCTTGTTTGGATCAAACAGCTTGTACATAAGACCGATTATTGAGGAAACGACATAATGCCTCTGCTGCTCAGTATCTGCCTCAAGCATATTAAATCCCATTGGCCTATCTGTATCTGAAGGATCAAATAGAATAACATCCTCAGCGCGCTTAGGCGGAATAAGCTGTAGGATGTCTTCGATTAAATCGCCGTGGGGATCGACCACTCCTACGCCTTCACCTTCATGTATATCCTGCATTATCATATCTTTTAAAAATTCCGTCTTTCCGGTACCTGTTTTTCCGATAATGTACATGTGACGGCGTCTATCATCTTTATCCATGTAGACTTGCTTTGTAATCCCGCGAAAGCTACTCTTGCCAAGAAAAAGTCCACTCGTTGCGATGCGGGCAGGGGCCGGCGCCCGCTTTGACATAACCGAATGCACGCCCGGTGTTAACACGCTTTTGTTTGGAAAATGGAAAATAGTGGCAAGTTCCTCGCTTGAGAGTATAGACGTTTGTCCCCGAAGGGGCCAATAGCGATAGACAAAATCAGTTACATATGAACTCTTTAAAAAATGCGAGTTTCTGGTAAACGAGTTTATGCCGTCGTACTGACTAAACGCATTAGCGATATTTTCAAGATGTGCGGCAGCCGATTCCTGCGTTGAGGAAGATACAACGATTCTAACAACGACGTTGAAACCGGGCTTGCTTATTTTATTTTCTATCCCATCAAGCTCCTTGGTATCTGAAGCGTATTTTGCTGTCTCAGGATTTGACTCTGTTTTTTTTGTTTTCGCAATATAACTTCTTCCTGTCTTTTTCCATTTGGTGTCGGCGGGACTTATCAGTATTTGAATCGCAGCGCCTTCCCCCTGACCCATCTTGGCAAGCACAGAGGTGATAGATGAAAGCGGGTCAACAGCTAAATCTTTATAGACCTTAATCGGCATGTAATCAGACGACTTCAATCGAAGCGAAGCAAATGCTACTTTTCCCTCTTGGGAAAAGATGTTGTACTCATTCCCAAGAATATATCCTTCTTTCTGCTTAGCAGCTTCCTGGTTGACCGGCGTGATCTCTGCCTCAGGATACGCTCCGTTTATCTGTTTCTCAATAAAATCGCGGAGACTATTTGGCGCGTTGACATAAAATCTGATATCTCCCGGCATACCTACAATTTCAAATGAGAGATGCGGCTGTGAAGTCAATGGAATCAACGAATCAAGTATTCCTCCGCTCTTTCGGATCGAAGCAAGACTTGCAAAAAGTTGTTCTGCTGCATCAATCTTTATCTCATTATCGCGGGGAAGCGAAACCTGCAGCAATGTTGAAGCAAGAGACTCGCTTTCTCTACCACGGCTTTTAGACCAAAGCAGAAGCATATATATACCACCCCCAGATAGCACGAGAAGGAAAATAATACTCAGCACCCAAAGCAAAAGCGTCCCGAAAATCTCAGAGAATGACTGTGGAGAAAATAAAAGCGGCTCCATTGTATTATTGACCTCCTAATCGCAATAAACCAAGCTTTATTCTTTCTAGAATTAGCTTATAAAGTTTACTGTAATACTTTCCGCTATCTGTGGCGTAACCTTTCTCCATCTCCATAAGTCGTTCATCATCTATCGCAGGCAGTTTCACAACCGGTACGCCGGGAATAGGCACAGATTCTTTTGCCGGCTCTATACCGGCCTTTCTTTGCACCTGTGTCAGCCGGGGGTGCGCTGGAGTAACAGTTACGCCTGTCCTTTCAACTTCCTCTGGAAGTTCAATCTCCGGCGTAGACGGTCTTATAAACTCACTGCTTCCGACGGGCTCTGATTCTTTATGCATGGATGAGCTAACCCCGATTTGATCGGGACTAACCGGCTCTACCGCACTGCTGTCTGCCGGATCCCCCGTCTTTTTGATCTGCTGGTCGTTGTTCATGCCACACCCATCTTAGCACGAATGAAGGCATGAAACAATAAAATTAAACTAACAAAAAACTAACGACTTGATGATACACCTGCAATTTCACCCTATAATCTTTTGACAAGAACCATTCTTGCAGTTATTATAGCTACATATTCTCAGGATCTAACACTATGAAGAAAGACTGTTTAATTTGCAAGAGAATACAGCTGATTAAAAAGGGCAAAAATCCATATTTTGTAACAGAGCTCTCAACAGGATACGTAGTTATCGGGGATCATCAATACTATAGAGGCTATACTTTGTTTTTATGCAAAAATCATGTTTACGAACTCCATCAGTTAAAAAAAGAGTTTCGAATGAAGTTTTTATATGAAATGAGCATTGTTGGACAAGCACTTTTCAATGCCTTCAAACCTGATAAATTAAATTATGAATTACTTGGCAATACGCAGCCCCATCTTCATTGTCACATTTTCCCTCGCTACAAAACTGATCCAAATAAAAATCATCCTGTATGGACAGTTAACGCCTCAATCCGTAACGCCGATTCAACAGAACCAACAAAGAGTGACCTTGAGGAAATGGAAAGGAAATTGTTAAAGGAAATAAAAAAATTGCAGAATAAGTAACCATTCATCTACGTGAAGGAATCTTGTTTGAGGTTTGCCTGTATGGACAATTGGTGCAGTTGTTATGACAGCAAAAACCACGCCTGAGGAGAAACTCCCTGCTCAAAATCATAAATCCCTTCTCATTAAAATGATAATCCTTTCCCTCTATTAATCGTTTTTGCGGTCTATCATTCATAATTCTTAATTCTAAATTCTTAATTATCCAGGTTTCCAGCCGCACTTTGGACATGCGTTTAATTCTCCCTTTTGGATTTTACTGACCTCCTCCTCACTTGCCTCCCAATTACACTTTTTACACGAAATTTTATCGCAAGACTCGGATCCGGTGATGCCAAACTTAGCAACGCTGTTTGATAATATACCACTACCACCAGCTAATCCATTCCCTTCAATTGTAACAACTGAGCTAAGATTAATTCCTCTATTTGGCGGGCATCCTCCACCGCCGACTGCTGCAACAGGCCGTGCTCCCAACAGATAAACTGCGTCATGAAAAGCGCTGTCGTCCATCGCGGCAATTTGATGAACTTTCTCTCCCTGCTTTAACTCATCTGCACAATTCAAGATCGCATTGAAAGAGAGAGCAATATCAAACCAGTTTGCAGTTTCTGAAAAAACACTTCTCTCATATTGCTTGATAAGCCTGTGCAAGGTTGGATGGTTAAAAATCGCTGAAAACTTATCGGGAGACATTCCCTGTGTACTTGCCGCGAAATCTTTATCAGTTAAAATTGGATGCGACAAATACCATGCATCAATGGGCCGTCCGTCATACCCTTTAAAAAAATCTGACTTAAATAAACTAGCCTGCTTTTTATAATCATCATAATTCCAATCAACGGCAATCCTTGCCCGCTTAACTTTTCGACCTTCAGAACCAATTGACAATGTGTATTTGTCAGCATATCTTCCTTCATAAGCTGTGTTGGGCGCCATACCTGGTGGAGATAATAAAAAAATCGTTGTGCCAATAGCAGTCTTTTGATCCCCCATTATTCCATTAATATATTCCCAGCCGCTGACTTCTCCAAGCTTTCCCTCCCTCTCCTGTTCAGCTGATCCCAATTTTGCTCGGTACAATACTCCACGCTTTATAATCTCACCGAAGGGTTCCTCGGGGAATTCTTTTGAATGGAGTTGTCCATTTACTATTGAATACTCTCCATAGCTTTCAGTTGCATGGAGTCGCTCCATAAGGTTGGTTCGCTGATTTTCCCAAAGCTCTTGTCTAAACGCCTGAAGACCCACTATATTGCCAGCACTTTGTAACATTTCAACATGCCAGCGGTCAGTAACTGGATTATATGAACTATGCAGTAGTTCTTGTGTGTCATGTGTTAATCTAAGCGCATGTTCAAACTGAGCTTGCAATAGAAACAAGCCGGAAAGTTCATAAGCTGAGTTATCGACATCAAGGGAAGCATATCGAAATAATGTTTGGTCTTGCCCGGGTAATCTTTCTTTTTGTAATCCGCTCATAAAAAAACTCCTCATTCCGAGGAGTAAGTAAAAATTACTTCTGCTCGGAAGGTTAATTGGGATCTGGCTTCTCCCGATGAAACATCGGGATTACAGTTGCGGCACAGCCGGAGATTCACACTCCGTTCACCATTTTTTATCTAAACTTTAGTACTACATAGTACTAAAGTTTACGCCAAATTATCTCTTGTTTTTTTTCTTTCATATTTGTGTAACGCGCCATTGTAAAAAGCAAATCTGATAATCTATTAAAATAAATAAGAACCTCGCTTGGAACATGTTCTTTTCCTGCCAAAGCAACAGCCCTGCGTTCAGCTCTCCGGCAAACTGTCCGGGCAAAATGCAGTAATGATCCAGCCTTTCCTCCTCCAGGCAAAATGAAATTATGAAGTTCTGGAAGTTTCGATGTTAATTCATCAATCAATTCTTCAAACTCTTTTGTCCTCAATTCTAAATTCTTAATTCTTAATTCTTGATTCTTACTTTCCAGTGATGCCAACATCGAGCCAATGGTCAAAAGATCGTTTTGTATCTTCTCCAACTCACTTTTGACTTTTAAGTTGTAGTTTTGACTTTTAACTTTTGACTTTTGACTTTCCGCAATCACAACACCTATTGCTGAGTTTAATTCATCAACTGTTCCATACGCTTCAACTCGAAGCGATGACTTACTAACTCTCCTTCCGCCAAAAAGAGATGTCTGTCCTTTGTCACCAGTACGGGTGTATATTTTCATGAAGATACTAAGATATTGAGATACTAGATACTAAGAAACTTCTCTCTTAATATCTTTATATCTTAATATCCTAATATCTTTTATCGCTTCATACCCTCCAAAAAAAACTCCTGTATATAACAAATCACCAATCACAGTATTTCGGAAAAACGGCAAGGCAAAATAGTAAGATTCAATAAGACCATTGAGTGTTTTTGGATATAATTCCGTCACTGCCCAAACGCCAAAATTAGTGATGATAAAAAATCCTATAGAAGACAGTATTGCAGCTCCTGCGACGCTGGAAACGCTTTTTTTTCTGCGCAACCACATGCCAAGAAAACCAGTCAGAAGAAAGCTGCCGTAAACAAAAATCATGGTGTTATGGAACCCCAAAAAAATATCGGAAACAAACATCGCAAGAAGCGGAATCGCAATTGCATATTTTTTATCAAGATAGCACCCGCCAAAAAGCGCCATCGCAGCAATGGGAGTGAAGTTGGGTAAATGCGGCAAAAGGCGCATTAAAACAGCTATGACAACAATAATAGATGGAAGAGCTATATCACGAATTTGAAATTTAAAATTTGAAATTTTCATTGAATTTTTAATGTTTTAAAATTTAAATTTTCAAATTTAGTTTTCATTTCAAATTGAAAATTCTAAATTGAAAATTAATTTAGTAAGTCTCGATCTTCCACTCAATCTTGTCTGTATCTTTCGTTTTGTAATCTGCTGGTCCTACAGGCGCAAGCGCGCCATTGACATAAAACGCCCAGTATTCACGATTACCAGAGTCAGCTTTTCGATTATTAATGGATATGACCAAACCTGAGGCATCTTGTTCAACCGCCGCTTTTTCCTTAAGAAGCGTGAGTGCATCAGCACCATTCTTTCCCGCGTAAGAAAAGGTTTCTTGATTAATCGCAACTGTAGGCGTAAGGAAAAATTCCTGTTTCTCCTGTCTGGTTGCTTGTTGTTTCTGAGCAGGAAACGAGAGGACTACTGAAACCGCAGCAATACCAACCAAAAGACCTAATACCGCATATTGAAACGCTTTTTTCTCCATAAAAAAATCCTTCTTATTCTCCCAAGAAGGATTACATTAATACATTCAATGATTCCTGTCTGGCGGAGCCAGACCTCGCTTCGCGAGGCTCGGGAAAAATACTGCAGTACAGTTTTCTGTCTTTAACAGTGGCGGCACCGAGATTGATTTACACAAAACTTGCCTGTACTACCTATTATTATACCATGAAAAAATTCGCATTAATTCGCAATATTCTCATTCGCATAAATTCGTATCTAACATTCCGCATATCCGCAGCTGTAGCACTTGCGGCAGCCTTCTTCATACGCAAGGCCGCCGACACCGCATTCGGGGCAGATGTCAAAAAGGTTTGTACCGCCAGAAGG
>CAZDTO010000002.1:18978-31984 GCA_964508395.1 uncultured Gammaproteobacteria bacterium
CCTGAGAGCCTAAGGTTTAAAGAAATCATCCTTCCCAACGCCTCAGCCATTGCCGCAACGTCTGATCCGGACTTACCAATCGTGATAAAGACTTCAAACGGCTCTTGGGCTTCATTGTGATTTATGGTAATGAAAGACTCACCAACTGGTGTCTGGACACGATAGGTGGCTCCTTGCACCATCATTGGCCGGGGCACGACCGGACGAACAACAGGCTGTATCTTGTCATCTTTTACTTCTTCTGCCTGCTTTTTCTCTCCTACTCGCTCAAAAATCGACTGCCGCGATCCATCACGCATGTAGGTAACACCTTTGCAACCTTCATCATATGCAAGCATATAAAGCTTCTTGACATCATCAACCGTATGACTATTTGGCGCATTCACGGTTTTTGAGATTGAAGCATCAACATATTTTTGAACAGTCGCCTGCATCTTGACATGATCCTCAGGCGTCAGGTCATTGGCTGCCACGAAGTAATCCGGCCGCTTGCTGTCTGGATGCTTTTTTATCCAGTTACCATAGAGAGAATGATATACAAGCTGTTTACCAAGTCTACCCATATGATAGTAAGCAAATTCATAAACTGGCTCAACGCCCGATGATGCTCCGGAGAGAAGACTCGTTGTGCCAGTCGGTGCTGCCTGAAGCAGCATTGAGTTGCGGATCCCGTATTTCTTTAGTTTGATTTGAACCGGTGATGGAAGCTGTTTTATGAAGTGTCCTTGCAAGTGTTTTTTGATATTAATCTTTGGGAATGAACCTTTTTCTTTGGCGATATTCACCGACTCATCGTAGGCTGCGTCCCGGATTGTCTTATAAATCTTATCAACAACTACTGCAGCCTCATCTGACCCATACCTGATATGCAGTTTAATAAGACAGTCTCCAAGTCCCAAAGTACCCAAGCCGATACGCCGCTCTCCGTACTGCTGCATCTTCTGAATCTCAGGATAAATATATTGATCACCATCAACGACGTTATCCTGAAACCGCACGGCAATCCGTGCATGCTTCTCAAGGCTCTTATAATCAAATTTCCCTGCTTTATCAACGTCATAACCTTTCACAAATGCGGCAAGATTTAACGATGCAAGATTGCAGACACCCCATGATGGCAATCCCTCTTCACCACAAGGATTTACACAATTTACAGTATTCCAATACCAGTTGTTGTACCACTTGTTATACCGCTCCATAAAGACAAGACCGGGTTCAGCTGATCGCCAGGCGGCAGTGCAGATAAGACCCCAGAGGTGACGCGCTTTTACTGTCTTATATTTGATAACTTTCTTGCCCAGTTTCTTCCAGTGATCAAGGATTCCATCCCACTTTTCATCATATTCGGGGTCATCAAGATCAGGAAAAACTAAGTCCCAATCTGCATCTTTTTTGACCGCTTCCATGAACGAATCTGATGCGCATACTGAAAGATTTGCACCGTTAATCCGGGAAAGATCCTGCTTGACTGTTATAAATTCCTCAATATCAGGATGCCAGTCCCAAAGCATAAGCATCAAAGCTCCCCTGCGTGAACCTCCCTGTTGGATAATGTCATGTGTGGCAAGAGAATACATCGAAGCCCAGTTAATCGGGCCTGAGGAGAAACCATTTACCTTCTTCACACGTGCACCCCTGGGACGAAGTGATGAAATGTTGATACCAACGCCGCCACCGCGAGCCATAATCTCAATCATTTGCTTGAGGTTATCTAAAATCCCATCCCGGGAATCTTTCGGTGATGGAAGCACGAAACAATTGTAGTATGTAACAGCATAGCCGGTTCCGGCACCTGCCAAGACACGTCCCCCGGGAACAAACTTAAAATCCTCCATAGCGGCATAGAAAGTGTCTTCCCATTTTTTCCGGTCCTTCTTCTTCTCAACACCTGCAATTGCTTTTGCTACCCGCCGCCACATCTGCTCTGGCGTTTTCTCCAAAGGATTCCCCTTCTTATCTTTCAGCGAATATCTGTCTAAAAACACTTTTTCCCGTACACCTTGTAATTTCATATCAATTTTCGTACCTCCCTTTCAAAATCTTCAACATCAACGAATTGTCTAAACACGCTTGAGAAACGAATATAAGCGACTTTATCTATTTTCTTAAGGCGTGATGCAACCATCTGTCCAATTTTTTTGCTTTCAACCTCAACTCCGTCTGCACTCCTCAATTCCCTCTCTATCTCCGTAACAATTCTCTCAATTTCTTCAGTCGGGACAGTCGTCTTCTCACATGATTTAAAAATACCACTCTTAAGCTTGTCTCTATTGAATTGCTCACGTCTGCCTTCCTTTTTAATAACGATTAAATTGATGTTCTCAACCCGCTCGTAGGTTGTAAACCTCTTCTGACAGGCAAGACACGCTCTTCTTCGCCTTATAGTATCTAAGTCTTCACTATCTCTTGTCTCAACTACTTCAGATTCTGGACTCCCGCAGTATGGACAATGCATATATAAAATGTCAAAAGTCAAAATGCAAAGGTCAAAAGTATAGTAGAAAAGACAACTTTTTACTTTTAACTTGTATTTTTGAGTTTTGACTTCTAACTTTTAACTTTTTAAAGATCGCTATATTTAGTGCCACAGCCATAATAGTAGCGCTACATCTATAGTGTCAACTAGCAAATTCTATATCAAAAACAGTCAGGGAAAAATATAGCCTCATTACTAATGACCTAGAAGAAAAAAGGGTTTTTATCTACTATGCCAAGTTATTTTATCTGAAAAAATGAAATCATCTTGCAACATTCTACTTGTCATTACTGCTTTATCTTCATTGCAATCTTCTCAAATTCCTCCATTCTTTTTCCCATTACCATGATACTTTCCCTTACTTCTTTACCCGCATTTTTTTCAAGACCTTGTAAGACTTCCTTATGTTTCCTGGACGCTGTAATCAACTTGTCAAGGATACTACTCGTGTCTTTTCCTTGCTTTTTTGCTTCTTGTATTTTATAAATTGCTTCTTCAAAGTAATTCTGCCCTTTTGAAATTGTTGAGATTACAAGAGACGTCTTGCTTTTATCCTTATCAGTTAAAAATACACCTGCCTGTAATCTCTTATCTGCTTGGAGAAGATCAAACTCGGCTTTTTTTAAAGGATCAGAAATAAGAAGAGAGATTATCTTATCCCGAATAACTTTTAGGACATAGAATGGGCTATCCGGCAACATGCCAGGATATGGCAACGTATAGTCTATAGCCTCTACTAACGTCTCTTTGGGGAGTGATTGCGCAGAAATGCTGATTTCCATCTGCCCAATTGGACCGGTATTACCCCTATCCTCTGCTTGTACATATGATGAAGAAAAAAACAGTATCAAAAAAACAATTATGAAAAGTCGTGTCTTATGTCGCATATATAACTAATTATGTATTATTAATTAAGCCTAAAAAATAATTTAATTCTACTAACAAGAACACTATTTATATTCACTAAATCTTGACCTATTTTTGTTCTCGTATAGATTGACATTGAGACATTTGTAATCGATATCGCAGAATCGACTGCACTATATACCTATTTATAGTATTTTGCAATGCCGTATATTAGTAATTTATGAGGAATAGCCTATACCTTCTAGTGCTATTTTTAACGCCTCTTCCTGGTTGCTGGAGAATGTATTGACAACAAGATCGTAATATTTTTTATCCCAATAAACCCAAGCTCTATCTTCATCCGCATAGATCTTCCGCCATTTTGCAAGGTCATGCTCTTCACGCTCCATCACCTCCACCTTTGCCTCTTCAACCGATATGCGTTCACGGTTTACCAGGCGGTCAATACGGATTGCCGTCTGATCAACGCCATCTTTATCCTCACAGACAACGAGAATTTTAAAGATGCCAGAGATGCCTTGGGCATTGTAAGCGGCAAGCTTCGTTTCAAGAACAACATCTTTATCCTCATGAAGAATCTTCTTAAGCTGTTTGTCAAACAGGAGATCTTCTTCATCCGGACGAAGATTAGTATCTTTCGGGTCAAGCCCTAAGCGTTTCCGCACTGCTTCCCAAAAGATATCGCCGCCCTCTAACCGTTTCCAGCCAAGTATCTTGGCTATTCCTTTAGCAAGAGTCGTTGATCCTGCGCCAATACGGCCGGAGACAGTGATAATACGAATATCTGATAATGTAATTGGTTTATCCATAAATTAAAAATTCAAAATACAAAGTGCAAAGTTGCAATTATAAGTTCAAAATTAGGAGAAAACGGGAATTTTACATTTTGAATTGTTATTTTGCATTTTGAACTTTAAACTTTTAACTTATTTCCTACCACCACAACCTCTTCTACAAGTCTGTTCGCGTATCCGTATTCATTGTCATACCAGGCGATAACCTTCACCATGTTTCCACCAACAACTTGAGTAAGCGAAAGATCAACGATAGACGAATGTGAATTACCAATAATATCGCTTGAAACAATCGGATCTTCAGTGACCGCAAGAATACCTTGGTACGAAGGTTTCTTTGCTTCTTCTTGAAAGACTTGATTAACTTCTTCTTTTGTCGTGCTTTTCTTAAGAAGGAACGTAAAATCAGCAAGGCTTCCTACAACAACAGGGACTCTAAGCGCCAATCCGGTAAACGCACCCTCAAGCTGGGGCATTGCTTTTGCAACTGCTTTGGTCGCGCCGGTTGAAGTAGGAATAATGTTTTGTGCTGCAGCCCGCGCCCGGCGGTAATCCTTATGTCCCCCATCATGCAGCCTTTGGTCTGATGTATACCCATGCACTGTTGTCATCATCGCCTTTTCTATGCCGAAATGCTCATGTATGATTTTGGCAACAGGTGCAATGCAATTGGTCGTACAGGATGCGTTATCTATAATTGCCTCTCCATTATAATTTTCGTTATTAATTGAAAGAACAAACGTCGGGATATCGCTTCCCTTCGATGGCGCAGAGAGAATAACAGCTTTTGCGCCAGCGGTCAGATGCGCTTGTAACTTATCTTTTGTCCGAAAAGCTCCCGTTGACTCTATGACAATATCAACAGCGTGCTTTTTCCATGGAAGGATCGCTGGATCTTTCTGTGAATAGACAGGAATTTCTTTCTGATCAATTATAATATATCCAAGCAAACCTTTGTCATTGCGAGGCATCGAAGATGCCGCGGCAATCTTCTCTTCTTGAGATTGCTTCACTTCGTTCGCAATGACAGCAGGCTTAACAGATAATTCGTGGTTTTTTAGCGGCCCATATACTGAATCATATTTCAAAAGGAACATCCATCCGGTAAGATCTGTTGATGAACCTGCATTAATTGCAACAACTTCTATTTCATTTTGAAATTTCTCCAAAATTACCCGGTGGGCAACCCGCCCTATCCTGCCATACCCATTTATCGCAACACGAATCATAAGCAGAGTATATATCTAAAGGGTAAATCCAGCAAGCCTTACTTATTTAATCCGTAAACTCCTGCACAAACATTTTCCCATAGATTCCTCCGTCAACCACGCCGATGCCGACCTTACCGAATTTATCTGAAAGAATATTTTCCCTATGGCCTTCGCTATTTATGAGACCGTGCATCGCAAGATCAACTGTAGGCGCAAGTGCGAGATTTTCACCAGCATAGAGAAATGGAATATTGGCTGCAAGCATGCGATGAAACGGAGATAGTCCCTCTGGATTATAATGAGAAAAGTATCCGCGGGAAAGCATATCACCTGCGTAACTTCTTGCTAGATCACGAAGTTTTTCATCAGATACAAGGGGCGAAAGTCCAGCTTGTTCTCGTTCCTTATTAACAAGGACGAACATGCGGTCTTCGGAAACTGCATCTATTTTACCGGTCTTGATCCTAAAGTGTAAATCTACTGTTTCCGTGCTCTGTGGTTCAATCGTCAAAAACGTGAGGGTCTCATTAATCGCGCCGCCAAAAATGTAATTAAGCCGCGTCTCAAATTCAGCAGTGTTTGCAATAAGAAAAGATCCTACTGCTGATGATGTAGCCAGATGCTTCAGCGAAGGAGACGCTGGAAGTGAAATAAGCACGTTGAGTAAAAACGAAAGCAGAATAAGTGATGATAAAAGGCCGGGAATAAATCCCAAAATGTGGTTGAGTTGGTTTAATACAAATGAAAACTGCGAAGAAGGCCTGGCTGGCAAAAAACGTAACAACGTCCGGAAGAGAAGGCTAAAAATAATCTCGCTTATAAGAGCAATTATGAAAAAGCCAAATGCATTCGCAAAGCCGGCAGGCATGGCAAACATGACAATCAGAAGATCTCCGGCAAGGTTATAATAGGCAAGAGCCAATACGAAAGAGCAAACGAAACTGACAAAATCAAGAAGCGATGCAATAAACCCCACAGAGATACCTTCAAAGACATAGAAAATAATCACCGACACAAGAATTACATCGAAAAAATTCGCGCCGAATGTCGCAGGAGAAAATGCTGAAAATATTTCTGAAAGCGGCGGCAATGGCAACATGATAATCTCCTCATTTATATTATATCGCGTTCCGCTTTTTCGCAAATTGTCATATAGCCTCTTCAGATGATATCATTAAGGGATGAAAAAACGAGATCGCAGACAGTCTATTGAACTAAATGGAAACCATGCTGTCAATAAAAAGCAGCTACGAAAAAAACATATCAAACCTTCTATAGATACGGCTCTGCGCACAAATCTACTTTTTTTGTTTTACCTAGGCATACGTAAACGAATAATCAAATCTCTACGCTTGCGATTGATAGTTGCAAGTATTGTCTCTATAGCTCTTTTTTTATTTTTCGCATTCTATCTTTTTATACTTAAGGATCTGCCAATGCCGCAAAGGCTGGAATCTGCATCACGCGCGCAATCAACCCGTATCTACGACAGGAATAATACGCTTCTCTATACTATCTATGGCAGCCGCAATCAGACATTTATCCCGCTTTCCAACATTCCCAAAAACCTCCAGCACGCAACAATTGCGATAGAGGATAAAGATTTTTACAAGCATGGAGCAATTGATTTACGCGGAATCAGCCGGGCGATTTATGCAATTATTTTCAAGAAACAGCTACAGGGAGGCTCAACAATCACCCAGCAACTGGTCAAAAATAGCCTTCTCACGCCTGAACGTACTATACAACGAAAGATAAGAGAGGTTATTCTCTCCTTCGTCACAGAAATGATGTACACAAAAGATCAGATTCTTGAAATGTATCTTAACCAGGTACCGTATGGCGGTACTGCATATGGCGTTGAAGCAGCTGCACAAACATATTTTGGCAAGAAGGTTGAAAATCTCACGCTTGCCCAGAGCGCGTTTCTAGCAGGGCTTCCCGAAGCTCCAACAACGTACTCCCCGTTCGGTGCATATCCGAAACTTGCGAAAGCACGGCAGGAAACTGTGCTTGAGAAAATGTATGAACAAAACTACATCAACCAAAAAGAAAAAGAAGAGGCAATGGGTGACACATTGCGTTTTCAAAAATTACCCAACACAATTGAGGCACCGCACTTTGTCCTTTTTGTCAAAGATCTTCTCGAAAAAAAATATGGAGCAAGCCTCGTTGAACAAGGAGGATTAACAGTAAGAACAAGCCTTGATCTTAAATTGCAAGAGCTTGTTCAGGATATCGTAGCCACAGAAGTTGCAAGCCTTATAAGACAAAAAGTGAGCAATGGCGCAGCCCTTGTGACCAACCCAGCAACAGGAGAAATTCTTGCGATGGTAGGAAGCCGCGATTATTTTGACAGCGCAATCGATGGAAATGTCAATGTAACTTTGGCACTCCGTCAACCAGGCTCCTCGATAAAACCAGTCAATTATGCTGTCGGACTGATGAAAGGCTATACGGCAGCAACGCCATTTATCGATCAGCAAGTCTGTTTTCCTAACCCCGGGCACCCACAATATTGTCCGGTAAATTATGATGGGAAGCATAGGGGAGCCGTGCAAATGCGCTTCGCTCTCGGAAACTCGCTTAATATTCCTGCGGTTGAAATGCTAAAAGCAAATGGGGTTGATGCGATGATTGCGACTGCATCTGCAATGGGAATAACAACATTTAAAGACCCGGACCGGTATGGTCTTTCGCTCACCTTAGGCGGAGGCGAGGTAACAATGCTTGACATGGCAACCGCCTTTGGCGTGTTTGCAAATCAAGGTTATCGGATTGACCTCCACCCGATTCTGAAAGTCACCAGTGCAAATGACAAGGTATTGGAAGAATACAAACCTCCAGAAAGCAAAATTTTTGGTAAAAAAGTGCTTTCTGAAGGGATAACATTTATCATCTCCCATATCCTTCTTGACAACGGTGCAAGACGCGAGGTTTTTGGTGAATATTCTCAGCTTCGTATCAACAATCAACCTGTATCAGTTAAGACTGGGACCACCAACGATCTTCGAGACAATTGGACCATTGGATACACAGATTCATTTGTCGTTACAACGTGGGTTGGCAACAATGACAATAGCCCAATGGGATATCTTGCCTCAGGTATAACGGGAGCCGCACCTATATGGCATAAGATCATGGAACATCTTTTGAAAGAAAAAAAAGCCAGGTGGCCCCAACAGCCGCAAAACGTCATTAGCAAATCAATTTGCTCAACCTCGGGACTTATTCCGCCGGAAGATGGAAGAGATGATTTCTGCTTACCGAGATTTGAATATTTCATCAAAGGCACCGAACCTAAATCGACTCATCCAGGAAGACAAAAAGTTCTAATTGATAAAGCAACAGCCGACCTAGCCAAGAAAGATCAAACCGACAACATTGAGGAGCAAGACCACGTTATAATAAGCGATCTTCTGGGAAACCGCTACTGCCTCACCTGTCCCCACCCAACCCCAACCCCGACACTGTCTCCTTGACAAAATTCCGACTTTCCTCTATGCTTTTTTAATGAAACGGATATCAATGTTCATATTGATTTTTCTTTTTTTTCTCCTCTTGTCATCTTCACAAGTAAATGCAGAAACGACAACAAATAGCGCCACACCTACAAAGACGACGCTTAAGGACACCATGAGGGAAAACAGACAAACAATTCGTGAAGATCTAAAGACAACGATAATGCAAAAAAGAGAAGCGGCCAAAGAGAAATTTCAAACATTACGCGAAACTTTTAAAAAACGACTGGCTGAGCTGAAAGATGAAAGAAAAAAAGCGTTGGTTGCACGCATTGATGAAAAAATGGCAGCGATCAACAAAAGACGCACTGACCAGATGGCAGCTGCCCTTGAGAAGTTGAATGATATCCTGGGAAGAATTGAAAATAAAGCAAGTGATTCTGCAACGGTTGATTCCGCAATTCAGGCTGCACACGATGCAATCGCAACTGCTCAAGCTGCCGTCGTAGCACAAGCCGGCAAAGAATACATCATCACCATAGGCGATGAGACAGGCGTTAAAAATGCTGTTGGACAAGTAATGAGTCAACTGCAGAAAGACCTAAGAGATACTCATAAATTAGTCGTTGATGCAAAACAGGCAGTTATGAAAGCGGCAAAGGAATTGGCAAAAACCGTTGGAACGCATAAACTAAACAAGGATAATACTGCCACAGGAGAGGCAGAATAAAAATATGGAACCGAATCAAAACGTAAACCCGGTGCAATCAGAACAAGTGCAGCAACCAGCTCAGTCACCACTGGTCAACCAAACAACGGCTGACATACCCACTAAGTCATCCTCTTCACATAAAACACTTATCATTATTCTTGCTGTCGGAATAATGCTTGTTCTTCTTGTTGCTGGAACGTTCTACCTTTTTATGCAAAAGACTAACCAATATGCCGCTAGCACAACGCAACCAACGACACAGACAACGCCTTCTCTGACACAAACAACAGGAAGTAAGGAAGAACAAGAAATTTCAAATGTTGATGTTGGCGATGTTGAAAGTGACCTGAAAGACTTAAATAAGAACCTCCAAGAGTTATAAAGCCCTCTTTTCAATCATCGATACCCATAGTATAATCCTGTCTGGCGAAGCCAGACCTCGTTTCGCGAGGCGAACAAGACATTCTGCTCCTGAGCTCAATCATTTTTCATATGCGATATTTCTACGTTGTCATATTCTATGTACTCATAGGACTTGTAAAAATCGGAGATTTCATAGTTGGGAGCGTATTGTTCCTTACCAACTTTTCTAAAAAAACAGATCGAATCGTAAGTCGTACATATCTCAAAATGCGTAAAAACAAGCGCTTGATCCTCTCCCGGCTGCGCATAAAATATAACAGCTACCGCAACATCTTCTCGTTTATTTCTACCTGGAAACACCGAAATATTGGTTTATTAATAAAGAGAATAAAGGGAAAGCTAAAAAGAAAACCTAAAAAAAAATCAACGGTTTTTTTCCCGCTACCGCTCCATATAAAAATGAGGTATTTTATCCTGGGAGCTTTATTCTCATTTTTTGCCCTTTATCTTCCCATTCTCACTTTTCTGTTCCTTCAGGAATTGCCCAACCCACAAATACTGACCCTTCGCCAATTGCCACAAACTACAAAAATTCTTGACCGCAATGGCACCCTTCTTTATGAGATATATGCCTCTGAGAATCGTACTGTCGTTCCTCTTGAGGACATTCCAAAAAACCTCCGGGATGCCACAATCGCAATTGAAGACAAAAATTTCTACAACCATCCGGGATTTGATGTTCCGTCAATCATCAGAGCAGCAAGAGAAACAATAATTAACGGAAACCTGCAGGGAGGATCAACAATTACCCAGCAGCTAATCCGGTCTTCGATGCTGACTCCAGAACAAAGCATCATACGAAAGATAAAAGAAATTATCCTTGCATATTGGACTGAGAAAATATACTCCAAACAACAAATTCTTGAAATGTACTTCAATCAAATTCCATATGGCGGAACTGCCTGGGGAGCAAATGCGGCATCTTATGTATACTTTGGCACAGATGTAAAGAACCTAACTCTTGCCCAGAGCGCATTTCTTGCAGGCATCACTGCTGCTCCCACCCGATATTCTCCATACGGAGCTGATCCGTCTCTTTGGAAATCACGGCAAAAAGAAGTTTTACAAAGAATGGTCTCACTAGGCTTTATCACGCAACCTGAAGCCAGGCAAGCAGAAACGCAAAACCTTAAATTCCAGTCTCAGGAAATTCCGATCCATGCACCACACTTTGTTATGTATGTAAAAAATCTGCTTATACAAACGTATGGGCTGGCGATGGTAGAACACGGAGGACTGACAGTAAGAACAAGCCTTGATCTACCAACGCAAAATATGGCAGAGGCTGTGGTAACGGAAGAAGTCCAAAAAGCAGAACTGCTTAAGGTAGGCAACGGCGCGGCAGTTGTCACAGATCCCAAGACAGGCGATATACTTGCCATGGTGGGAAGCAAAAGCTTCTCAGACACAAATGGAGGAAACGTTAATATTACAACTGCATTGCGTCAACCAGGATCTGCAATCAAAGTGGTTACCTATGCAGCAGCACTCACAAACGGATTCACCTCAGCTTCGATTCTTGATGACTCTCCTGTAACCTACCAGACAGCTGGATCACCGCCATATAAACCGGTGAATTATAACGGTCAATTTTTTGGCAGAATGCCCCTGCGACTCGCGCTTGCAAATTCTCTTAATATTCCTGCGGTAAAAGTGCTCAATCAAATTAGCATACCTACAATGGTTAAACTCGGCATAGAGATGGGAATCAACAATTGGAATGAGACAAAACAATACGGCCTTTCAATTACCCTAGGTGGCGCCGAAGTATCGATGCTTGACCTAACAACTATCTATGCAACCCTTGCCAACAAGGGAACACGTATTGATCTTAATCCTCTTATCAAAGTAACAGACGATAAAGAGCATGTTCTTTTTGTCAAAAAAGAACCGAAAGGAGAAAAAGTATTGCCTAAAGGCCTCGCATTTATTCTTTCACATATTCTTGCTGACAATAATGCCCGAACGCTTGTGTTTGGAATAAATTCTCCGCTTGTCATACCAAACCACACAGTTTCGGTAAAAACAGGCACATCAGATAATAAACGGGATAATTGGACGGTAGGATACACCGATAATTATGTTGTAACTGCCTGGGTTGGCAACAATGACAACAGTCCAATGAGTCAAGAGCTTGCCTCTGGCATCACGGGCGCTGCTCCCATCTGGAATAAGATCATGACCCAGCTGCTTGAAAAGCATCACGAGCAGCCACTTACCCCGCCGGGAGATATTGTTGTCAAGCCATGTTTTGGCAAAACAGAGTATTTTCTCAAAGGCACAGAGGATAACGCCTACTGCTCATATCCTCCAACACCAACTCCGGTTGATTCTCAGTCTACAACACAGCCTACCCCCACACCAGCTCCACAACAAGAGGAAAAAAGGCAAAATGACAAGAGGCCCAGACCGTTTCAATTCTAGCTGCTATATACCTTTTTAAGAATACTGTATTGCTCTTGAGGGTCGATTGCGTTAAACAAAAAACTCGTTGCGATAAACCGCGTTGCTCCAGCTTGTTTTGCGTTTATTATTGTTTGTTCATTTATACCACCGTCAACCTCGATTGGAATTATTGTTTTTGACCTTATGAGCTTCACTTTTTCCAAATTGTTGGAGATAAACTTCTGTCCTGAAAAGCCAGCTTTTACTGTCATTACCAGAAGACAATCAAGATCAGAAAAAGATAATGATATCTTTTCAAGAGATGTCTGTGCATCAATCGCCAATCCCACCTGCCCAAGTTGTTCTGCACGCGCAATAAATGCAATTTGATCAGGCATCTTTTCAATATGTCCGATAAATCGCCGGAATCCGGCATCTGCCCATGGTTTCAAATATGTAATCGGGTCATCAACCATCATATGTAGCTCAAAAAATAATCCTGAGCCTGCCGAAGGACGTGTATACCTTTCAAACGGTTTTGGATCCATAAATGTCGTGTTGGCAGCAAACTTGCCGTCAAGAAGATCAACATGTATTGTCTTGGCAAATGGCCTAACAATTTCTATCTTCTTCTCTATTCTGCTCCACTCTTTTTCTAAAATTCCCGGAATTATTTC
>CAZDTO010000002.1:32084-34286 GCA_964508395.1 uncultured Gammaproteobacteria bacterium
CCCACCATTGCAGATCTTGTCAAACAAGCCCTTGGTGTATATAATCCCACTGGTATGAATATAGAACAGATCGTGCCGCAACCCGAACACGATCCTACGCAATCACCGACCGATCTTCAGAGTAACCATTTAGAAAACCCAAAAAGTTCGTTTGATAATAAGAAAGGTGAGGATGATAAGAGAAAATGGATTACGCTTCCGCAACTTGGTGAATCAGCAACTGAGGGACGACTCATGCTATGGCTTAAACAGCCTGGCGACTGGGTCGAAAAATACGAACCGATCGCCGAGGTTGAGACTGACAAGGTAACCACTGAAATTCCATCGCCTTTTTCCGGCTTCTTTAAAGGTTTTGTTGTTGATCCGGACACCTCGGTACCATTCGGTGCGCCTATCTGCTGGATCGAGGAAGGTCAACAGGCCCAAGAAGCCGCGTCAAACGCGGTTGAGAAGGAAGAAGAAGAAAATAAGGAACTTAGAGATGAAAATGAAGATGAAGAAAAAATTGTTGACGACGAGTCATCTCACCAAAAACCCCAACACCCCAAACATTCCCAACCTCCCAAACCCATACCCTTCCGATCTATCGATCACCCCGCAATTCACATCCAGAAACCCGATGAACAACCAATAATTCCTGTAAAAGTATTCCCCGGCGATGAGATTATCCCGCACACATCAATGCGGCGGGCCATTGCAGAACACATGGTCAGATCAGAACGGACTGCGCCGCACGCAACAGCAGTAATGGAAACAGATATGACCAATGTCGTTAACTATCGAAACCATCACAAGGATAAGTTCTTACAAAAAGAAGGAATTGATCTCACCTATTTACCCTTTGCAATTAAAGCAGCAACGCTCGCACTGCGAGATAATCCGCGTCTAAATGCGGTCTTTGATGAAGATAGGATTATCCTTCGGAAAGCTAAAAACATCGGCATTGCTGTAGCCCTTGAGGACGGGCTTATCGTTCCTGTTATTAAAAATGCAGACCGATTAAGCATTGCAGGACTTGCCCATACAGTCTCTGAACTCACTATAAAAGCAAGAGAAGGAATGCTTACTCCAGATGACGTTACCGGCGGCACATTCACAGTCAATAATCCCGGCACATTTGGCACCCTTGTTTCAACGCCGATTATAGTCCAGCCGCAGGTCGGAATTCTTTCAACCGAAGCAATCATCAAGCGGCCTGTTGTGATTGATGATAATATTGCAGCCCGGTATATGATGAATCTGTCGCTTTCTATTGATCACCGGGCGATTGACGGCCTTTACGCGGCACGGTTTCTTAAACGTGTAAAGGAACTTTTGGAAGGCGTCAACGAAGAAACGCCATTGTATTAATGATCTATTTTTGTAATTTTACCAATTCTCCGTCTATGCCGCTCTTCTCCTGAAAATGGTGTCTGAAGAAATACAGTTACTAATTTTTGCGCCTGTTCAACCGTCAAAAAATCAGCTGCGAGGGCAAGGACATTGATGTTATCATCATGACGGATCGCCGTCACCTGCTTTTCAGAAAATCCAAGGCCGCAGCGAACACCTTTTACTTTATTAGCAGCAATGTCAACGCCTACACCGCTGCCGCAGACAACAACTCCCCGACTGTCATCTGAACCTCCAATCTTTCTGGCAACAGCAACGGCATAATCAACATAATCATCATTTGGATCAAGTTTCTTTGCACCTACATTTGTAACTATGAACCCCTGCTTTTTTAGCCATTTCTCAAGCGATTGAGCAAGTTTAAAACCTCTATGATCAGAACCAATATACACCTTCATAGAATTTTTAATTTGAAATTTTTAATTTTCAATCAAGTTTTAATGTTTAAAATTTAAATTTTCAAATTTAGATTTCATTTCAAATTTCGAATTGAAAATTGAAAATTAACTACTATAATTCTTTTACTACTAATCTTACTTCCTTTACTCTCTTCTCAATCTCTTCTCTTGTCAGTAGTCCCGGCTCTGCTCCCACTTTACCTATCACCGAGGCTGAATTTACTGTACCCCATTGCATGCAAGTTTTTATATCGTGTCCTGCAAGAGTCCCCGACAAAAATCCCGATGCGTACGCATCCCCGGCTCCGGTCTTTTCAACTACTTCTGCCTCAGTAATCGGACAGGCATACATCTTCCCATTTTTATCAATCGCAAACGACCCATCTTTGCCATCAGTAATGACAACAATCTT
>CAZDTO010000003.1:0-29219 GCA_964508395.1 uncultured Gammaproteobacteria bacterium
ATCCGAAACCGTTTTTGTCATTTGTATTTTGTATTTCGGATTTGTTTCGAATTTCAGGATTGCATACCATCCTGACGGGTGCGAGTTTTATGGTGATTCCTCGCTCCCTACTGATCGGGTTTTGATCTAGAAACTGCTCCCGCATTTTGTCTTTTGGAATCGTCCCTGTGATCTCCAGCAGTCGATCAGAAAGCGTTGATTTACCATGATCGACATGTGCAATAATCGCAAAATTACGGATATGATCTTGTTTCATGATGCTGACTATTGTAGTTGATCTACCCGATTAGTGCAAAAAGTCTCACTTGCAGATATGGCATGTCTTTGGGTATAATCCTTGCTGGTTCATGTATTGACCCATGGCAAAAGTTGAGATTGAGGAGCAAAAGCAAAAACGATGGCTTCATACCGACGAATTAACCGCAGCTATAACTGCAGATCAGGGATCACCACCACTTCCTGAACTAGATCGATATAATTACAAATATTATCCTGGATATCCTACAAAAGAACAGATCAGTCAGCTTTGGCAACAGAATCTGAGTGGTAGAGAAAGCCCAGACGGGAAAGTTGACGGGCATAGCTTGGTCGAACTTGATTTTACCTCAGGCGAGAACGACGAAATCCATCTCGGAGGCCTATCAAGCAACATCACTCTTGATGAGAAGCTTAAAATTACCAACCGCCTCTTTAAGGCGGTTTTTCGTCGCGACCAAGAAGCGCCGCTTGATCAAAATCGAGTTGGCGCTTTTCTAAAAACGGCGATGGAAATTTACAAAAAAGAAGAGAAAGGAACGGATGAAGGAATAGAAAAACTACAGCAGTTAAAAAATGAACTGTATCACCTTTTATCCTCTCAGTTATTAACTGAAATTGCAGAGGAATGCAGTAGAAAACGATGGTCTGCCAAAAATACAGAGGCAGTTATGTACGCTTATTCCAATCAGACAATCGAGCAGGCTTTTGGTGAAATAGAAGGAAGAAAACTCTATCGAGAGCTTGCCAAAAAATTAGCAACCGCAAGGCAGTTTGATATCTACGTTGACCGATCAGCAGGAAGAATTAGCAGTGAAAACCGAGGTACAGCAATTTATTTATCAGCTCGGGGAGCAGATATGGCACAAGCCATTGCCCAATTCGCATTCCTTAAGGCGTGTAATGAAATGAACGCCTTAGGTGTTATTGCTCCCTATTATCGAGATCATATTCTTACGACTAATCTTGGGGATGATTCAGACGATCCCAAACACCGATTGGCACGTATAAACCAGACAGTTGCAGAACTTGTAAGGGTAAAAGGCGCACCTGGAGGAGATGGCAAAGACCTGCCTGCAAAGGGAGGCATTATAGATACTGATGGTGAAATAAGTATCCTGCGCGGTACTGCAAATGTCGGTGGACACATAGAAGCTGCATCAGGATATGCAGACAAGCTGAGATTACGAACAATACGTAGCAAGGGCATTCTATATGCTGAGCCACAACGTGCCGATGCATACAAAAAAATTCAACTTGCTAATACCCATGGTGCAGTACTCATAAGTCTTGGGGATGGTGCGCAGCCCCATCTTGACAATGCACTTGAAGCACAAGCAAACAACAGGCTCCCTATTATCAATTTTGTCCAAAACAATGAAAAAGCAATTGGCGTTAAACAGGTTGAAGTCATATCCCAAGCTGAGCTTTGGCAAAAAGGTCATGGAAAAGATATTCCCGGTATCCGCATAGAAGAAACTAACCCTGATAACTTATTTCTTGCCATGTACTTTGCAACAAAATATAGAGCACTTTCTGATGCCGGTCCAACTATTATAGAAGCAATGGTGAGACGTCTGCTTGCACATTCAACAAGCCATGGTGATCCCACAACAGCAGAATACGTTTCCAGAGCACGACAGCTGCTTGAGAGTCAGGTTGATAAACTTCCTCAACATGACACAAGAAAAGAAGAGCTTCAAAAATATATCGGAAGTTCACGAGGCCTTATGGTGCCATCAAAAGATGATAATCAAATTAGAGTAAGTGATAGGCTAACAAAGCTTCTTACAACAACACTTATCGAAGATAAGGAAATAAAGGATGGTATACAAAAAATTATAGATGAAATAGTCGATCCAGCAATATATGTGCTGACAGATTGGCAGGCAAAAGGGTATATTACTGAAGACGAGGTAAAACGATGGAGTAAAGAGGAAGGCGACAAAATTGACGCAATTGTAGAAGAAGTTCTGACAAGAGACAGACCGGATCCAAAAGTAGCAACACGCAACATCCGTCTTGCAACTCCGGAAATTACAGACGCTCCATACTCCCATGAATTACTTTCTCTAAGCATGTCAGAGGCGATCCGCCTAGCACAGGCGGAAGCAATGGAGGAAAACCCCAATGTATTGGTGTTTGGAACAGACGTCGTAAAGGGACTTGGAATTCACGGGGGTGAATTTATCCAGGAAGGAGGCTACTTCAACCAGCAGGACGGGCTGTTTGAAAAATTCGGAATGATTCCGCATAAAATCACCAATACAGCTATTAACGAAAATAGCGTGGCAAAATATCTTTCTGGAATGAGCACCACATTCACAGGCAATGGAAAATTAAATGAAACCAATCGAATCCTCTACGACCCGCAGTACGTAGATTACGGAATTGAAGCATGGCCAGCGTTCTATGTTCAAGGCAATAGACTCTACCTCACAGATGGCGCTATCACCACAACATTCGGCATGCTGCTTCTCTCAGGATCTTCCAAAGGAACAGGACCAATGCATGCAGGAGAATTAGTATCAATCGCGTATCAAATGCCCGCGTCTGTTGATATATTCTATGCATCTGATCCGGAAACCGGCTACAAATCACTTAAAGATAACATGCTCCATAACAACAATCCGTATATTTTTATGGCTGATAAAACCCGGATTTATGAACGTCAAACTTTCGAGAGAGGAACGGGCCTACTGCCGCCCGGCAAAGCAAGAGTGGTAAAAGAAGGCAAAGGGGCTCAAATCATTGGCTATGGTCCGATGATCAGCAAAACTATGGACGTCCTAGATTCGGGATCTCTCCGCCCGGAACTAGCCGAAACAACAGGGGTTTTGGATTTGGTCTCATTGCGGCCATTTCCATTGAATGATTTTAAAACGTTTCTTAGTGACGCTACCGGACCAATTTTTATTGCCCATGAAGAGCCAATCGGCAAATGGGAGGATGACACATCAGATGATCATCAAGAGCCTGTAATCAAAGGCTTTGGCGCACAAATTGCTTCGCTTTTGGTAACAAATCCAGAGCTCTATGAGATGGTAAAAGACAGATTGCCTGTTTATATGATCGGGTCCAAACCAACACCTGTAGTTCCCTGCGATGATATTTACATGAGAGAAGTTGTACCAACCAAAGAAAGGGTATACAGACTGTTAACTGATTATGAACGGGAAAGAAGAGCAAAACAACGAAGAAATCCAAATAAAGACAGTAAGGATAATCCCTACAATAGATATACTGTTTACCAGCGAAAGTGAGCAAACGCTTTATTCGCCTCTGCCATACGGTGAGCCACGTCTCGCTTTTTGACTGCTTCGCCTGCGTTTTGTGATGCGTCGATAAACTCGGCAGCCAGCTTCTCCTCAAATGTATGCAGCTCTTTATTTGAACGCTTCCGTGCCGCCTCAAGAATCCAACGCATGGCAAGTGCAGTACGCCGATCATGGCGTACTTCAATCGGCACCTGATACGATGCTCCGCCCACCCGCCTAGCCTTTACTTCAACCTTAGGGCCAACATTCTGAATCGCTTTTTCAAAAACGCTTACCGGATCTTGACCCTCTTCCTTTTTAGCAATCCTTTCAAGTGCACTGTAAAATTTTTTTTGCGCAACGCTTTTTTTGCCATCACGCATCATATGATTGATAAATTTTGCAACTAACAAGTTGCTATGCACTTTATCGGGCTCTAGTTTTCGTTTTTCTACTTTTTTATGTCTCATATTAAATAAATTTTTAATTTACAATTTTTAATTTTTAATGAATTTTCAATGATTTAATTTTTAAAATTTAAACATTTAGATTTGATTGAAAATTTCAAATTTCAAATTGAAAATTACGCAGTTGCACTAGCCGCTGCCGCTGGGCGTGGAGCAGGAGCAGCACCACCTTCTTTTTTCGTCCCGTACTTACTGCGTGAACTCTTCCTTCCTTCAACGCCAAAAAGATCAAATTTACCCCGTACAATATGATATTTTACTCCCGGCAAGTCCTTCACTCTTCCGCCGCGGACAAGGACAATGCCGTGCTCTGAAAGAGTATGACCGACACCCTGGATATAAGCAGTGACCTCCATTTTATTGGACAGCTTAACACGAGCGACTTTACGGAGCGCCGAATTTGGCTTTTTTGGAGTCATTGTTTTTACAAGCGTCACAACCCCCCGTTTCTGCGGCGCAGTCATTTCTTTGTATGCTCTTTCTTTGGCATTAAAAAACCTTCGCAGCGCCGTCGAACGCGACTTTTTAATCTTCCGTTTTCTCCCTTTTCGTGCAAGTTGAGATAAAGTAGGCATATTTTTTAGACCTTAGACCTTAGTAATTAGAAATTAGTTTTTGCTTATCTAACTTCTATGGCCTATGGCCTAATTACTAGACGCTATTATACCTCATTTGGGTGGAATCCTTCAACAGGAATTAGACGACCTATAATGACGTTTTCCTTAAGACCGACCAACTTGTCTTCTCTACCTTCCAAAGCTGCTTCGGTAAGAACCTTTGTAGTCTCCTGAAATGATGCTGCTGAAAGCCATGAGTCTGAAAAGAGTGCCGCTTTTGTAATACCCAAAACTATCTGTCTTCCTGTAGATGGCTCTCCGCCTTCAGAAAGAATCTCTGCATTTATTTCTTCAAACCGTGCCCGAGTTATAAAATCTCCCGGAATAAGAGGAGTGTCTCCAACACTTTCCGCAATCACTTTATCTGACATCTTACGTAAAATAACTTCAAAATGCTTATCATTTATTACAATACCTTGTGCCTCATACACTTTCTGGATTTCTGTAATTATGTAGTGTTGTGCAAGAGAAAGTCCGCCAACCTTCAAAACCTCTTTTGGATCCAAATAGCCTTGCGCAAGGGGAGTTCCTGCAACGATGTCCTCGCCGTCTTTTACTGCAAGTGTGGTTGCCAAGGGAATAAAATATTCACGAAGCTCCATTGGCTTCACCTTTTGATTTTTTACCGAAATTAGATATCCTTCATCCGTTGTTTCAATCTTGACTTTACCGGGAATTTCAGAAACCGGTGCAAAATTCTTCGGCGTTCTCATTTCAAATAGCTCTTCAACACGTGGTAAACCTTGAGTCACATCCGACATCACCACACCGCCAAAGTGTTTCACGCGCATTGTTAGCTGTGTACCAGGTTCACCAATACTCTGTGCTGCGACAACTCCTACTGGCACGCCAAGCTCAACTTTCTTCTTGGTACTGAAATCTAGACCGTAACAGTTAGCACAGAGTCCATAGGACAATCTGCACATCAGTGGAGAGCGGACAGTGATTTGTGCAATATCGTCTGAAATAAGCAACTGGGCATGTTCTCTACTCAATTGTTGACCTGCCTTCAAAATCGCTTTCCTCCCTTTTTTGGATACTACATCAATTGCTAGAATTCGTCCGAAAATTCTGTCGGCAAACGGAGTCATCCTATCCTGCTCTAAATGAGAAATAACAATGCCATCAGTTGTTCCACAGTCTTCCTCCCTCACGATAACATCATGGGAGACATCCACAAGTCTTCTTGTCAAGTAACCGGCATTTGCAGTTTTCAAGGCTGAGTCGGTAAGTCCTTTTCTTGAGCCTCGCGCTGATGCAACGTATTCAAATATTGATAATCCCTCTCTAAAGTTTGACTTAATAGGAAGCTCAACTATCTTCCCCAAGGGATCAACAATAAGTCCCCGCATCGCAGACAACTGCTTGAGCTGCTCAACACCTGCCCGAGCACCGCCTGAATCAATACTGACCCGTATAGGATTACTTGCGCCTATTGTGTCCCAGGTAAGATTTGCTATTGTTTCTGTCGTCTTTAGCCATATCTCATTGTTTAGCCGCTTTTTTTCCTCAAGCGTGATAAGTCCCTGTTGATATTCCTGTTCAATGACTTCAACTTTTTTTTCTGAAGCGTTAACTAGTTCATCTTTCTGTGGAATAATTTGATTATCAAATACCGAAACACTTATTCCTGAAATAGTCGCACCGTAAAATCCGAGACTTTTAATACGATCTATAAGATCTGCAACCTCAACTGAAGAAGCAATCGACATCACGTTTGTAATAATCATTTTTATATCTGATGCCGTAACAGCGTTGTTAATAAATGGAAGCTGATCGGGAAGCAGCTCATTAAATAGAATTCTTCCTATATTTGTTTCTATTATTCTTTCAGTATTGTCATTTGTGGGCATACGAACTTTCAGTGCTTGCCGTACTTTTATTTTTCCAAGATCATATGCGAGGATTGCGGCAAACTGATCTTTGAATATATTCTCCTGATCTCCTGTACCTTCTAGAGAAGTAATGTAGTAAATACCAAGCGCCATCTCTTTGTTTGGAAGCGTAATGGGACTACCGTCTGCTGGTTTGAGCAAATTATGATGCGGCATCATAAGTCCAATCGCCTCTTCTTGCGCTTTCTTTGAAAGGGGAATATGGACAGCCATCTGATCGCCGTCAAAATCTGCATTGTACCCAGTACAAACACATGGATGTAGGCCTATTGCTGATCCTTCAATAAGTACAGGATAAAACGCTTGAATACCAAGCTTGTGAAGAGTCGGTGCACGGTTGAGAAGCACAGGATGATCACGAGTTATCTCCTCTAAAATATCAAAAACTTCAGGAGGTCTCTTCTCTATATAACGCTTTGCAGACTTGATATTTGTTGCAAGACCTCGCATGATCACATCGCGAAGCACAAAGGGCTTGAACATCTCAAGCGCCATTTCTTTAGGAAGCCCGCACTGAGACAGCTTCAGCTCAGGACTGACTACAATAACTGACCTTCCTGAGTAATCAACCCGTTTCCCAAGGAGGTTTTGACGAAATCTACCCTGTTTCCCGCGCAGCATGTCAGAAAGAGAACGAAGAGGTGCTGCAGTAGTCTGATTTGCCCGCTGTGACGAGTCAATTAGTGAATCAACAGCTTCCTGCAACATCCGTTTTTCATTCCGCAAGATTATTTCAGGTGCGCCCAGCGCCATTAGGTGTTTTAGTCTATTGTTTCTATTGATAACTCTGCGGTACAAATCGTTTAGGTCCGAAGTTGCAAATCGACCCCCAGCCAGCTGCACCATTGGACGCAAATCTGGAGGAATAACGGGAAGAATTGTCGTAATCATTGACTGTGGACGCACTTTAGCCTTCCGTATTGACTCTATAAGTCGAAGCCTTCTTACGACTTTTAGGTATTTTGCTCCTGTGGCTTTTTCTGATTCCTTCCGAAGGCTTGCAATAAGCGTTGACAGGTCAAGGCTATTGATAAATTCCAGCACTGCTGCAGACCCAGTACTTGTTGTAAAAAAGACGGGAAGCTCATACTCAAGAATCTTAAAATATTCTTCTTCAGAAAGAACACTACCTACACGAAAACTCTTAAGCAACCGAAGGAGCGTATCTGCAATTTCGTCAATTTTTTTTACTTCAGCTTCAAATGACTCTGTCAAACGAACAATTTTTTGCCTTTTTCCAAGCTCTAATTCTTCTATAATAAGCTGTTTCTGCTCCTTGGCAACACTTACTGAGAACGATTCTTTTCTCTTCTTTTCTGTATCCTCTATGATACTCTTTTCTTCCTCTTTCTTTTTGTTCTCAAGTGCAGCTTTGCGCTTCTCAATATTTTTTTCAAAAATGGCAATCGCTTCTTCTCTTTTCTTATCATTGATATTAGTTACTAAATATGAAGCATAATAAATAACTGACTCAAGACTTTTCTGGGCAATGTCCAAAAGAAGAGATAATGGTGATGCTGATCCCTTAAAAAACCACACATGCGCGATTGGACATGCGAGCATAATATGACCAATTCTCTCACGTCTAACCCGAGAAAGTGTGACTTCAACACCGCATTTATCACAGACTATTCCTCTATAACGAATACGCTTATATTTCCCGCAGTAACATTCCCAATCTTTCGTCGGACCAAAAATACGTTCATCAAAAAGTCCATCTTTTTCTGGACGAAGCGTTCGATAGTTAATAGTTTCAGGCTTAGTTATCTCTCCATATGACCATAGGGCAATATCCTCTTTATTGGCAAGTAAAAGCTTCAGAGATTTAAAATCTAAAATTGCCGGATCTTTCAGTTGTTTTTTAGTCATTTTTTACTTTTCCTCCACTGCCGCAATTGACAAATTCTGCTGCTGGCCAACTTCTGTAGCACCAAGGGTTTCCTGCAGCATCCGTACCTCTGCTTTGACTTCGTTTGATATCTCTTCTTCTTTATCGCTAGCGTTTTCACCGACAACGGTTGCACCAACCGGAATAACATTTAACCCTAATGACTGCAACTCTCGAATAAGTACCTTAAATGACTCTGGCACTTTAGGTGTTGGGATATCTGTTCCTTTTACAATTGCTTCAAATGCTTTTGCTCTTCCCACCACATCATCTGCTTTGATAGTAAGCATTTCCTGAAGGACATGCCGGGCTCTGTGAGACTCAAGCGCCCATACCTCCATCTCTCCTAACCTTTGACCTCCCATCTGTGCTTTGCCTCCAAGTGGTTGTTGGGTAACCAAAGAATACGGACCAGTTGACCTTGCATGAGTCTTGTCCTCAACCATGTGGATTAATTTCATCATGTATTCGATACCGACAACAACACGATTTTCATATGGCTGACCCGTCCTGCCATCATACAGCGTCGCCTTACCATCTGTTGAAAGACCAGCTCGTTTTAATAGATCAACGATTTTTTCTTCAGCTATTTCCTCGAAAACGGGCGTGGCTATTTTCATAGACAATTTTTCAGCGGCGAGACCGAGATGAGCCTCAAGAAGTTGGCCAAGATTCATCCGCGCAAGCACACTCATTGGAGAAATAATAATATCAACCGGAGTACCGTCAGCAAGGTAAGGCATGTCAGAAATTGGCAGGATCTTTGAAATTATTCCTTTGTTACCGTGTCTTCCTGCAAGCTTATCCCCAACCACGACATGGCGGAATTGTGCAACTTCAATAATTATTTTTCGCAAAGTGCCTGGTTCAAGCTCATCACCTTTTTTTCTATCAAGAACCTGAACGCTAATAACAGTTCCTCTTTCTCCATGCGGCATACGAAGCGAGGTGTCTCGCACTTCGCGCGCCTGCTCTCCAAATATTGCCCGCAGTAACCGTTCCTCTGCAGTAAGCTCAGTTTCTCCTTTTGGCGCAATTTTTCCAACAAGAATGTCTCCCGGTCCAACCCCGCTTCCTACAACCACGGTACCGTCTTCGTCCAAATTTGCAAGATCACCTTCTGCAACATTTGGAATATCACGCGTTGTCTCCTCGGGACCAAGCTTTGTTTCAACAACCGCCACTTCATACTTCTCGATATGAATAGAAGATAGCGTATCCTCCTTAACAAGTCGTTCCGAAATGACAATCGCATCTTCATATCCCAAGCCATCAAGAGAGCAGTACGCGATGAGAAGATTTTGTCCGAGCGCGAGTTCTCCGCTGTCGGCTGCTGGCCCATCAATGAGAATATCGCCTTTGGCCACTTTTTGTCCGGCAAGCACAAGCGGCTTTTGTGTATAAGAGGTCGCATTTGCCGTTCTTTGAAATGACCGTATTGCAAATGTCGCTTTCTGACCTTTGCCTCCTTCAAGAACAAGCATATCAGCATCAACATATGTTATTTTGCCATCAAATGGCGCTTTAACAACTCGACCCATCGCCTCAGAAATCAAGGATTCCATTCCGGTACCGACAATAGGACTGCCGGGACGAACAAGCGGCACTGCCTGACATTGCATGTGCGTTCCCATTAACGCTCTATTTGCCTCATCATGTGCAACAAATGGGATGAGTGATGCGGATATACCAACCACTTGTCGTGGTATCACGTCAATAAAATCAATTTTTTCGCTTTCTACTTCGAGGAACTCTCCGTTATATCTGGCCGGCACTCTTTTGTCTACTATCTCATCATCTTTGGAAAGTGATACGCCAGCATGAGTAATATAGTAGTTTCGTTCATCGTCAGCCGTCATATATATAATCTCATCTGTAGCTAGTACTCGTGTATTCTTTCCTCTTTTTTCTTTTTTTATTCTTCGATATGGACTCTCTAAAAATCCGTACTCGTTCACCCTGGCAGATAATGCTATATATGTCACAAGTCCTATATTTGGCCCTTCAGGGCTTCGTATTGGACAAATTCTTCCGTATTGAGAGCTATTTATATCTCTTATCGAAAATGCCGCTCGTTCTCTTGATATACCACCCGTACCCATGACGGTAAGCCTATTGAGATTGTCAATCTCAGACAAAGGATTTGTCTGATCAAGTATTGTTGATAGCTGAGACGTCCGGAAGAATTCATTGATTGACGCCATAATCGGACGGGCATTAATTAAATGAGAGACAGAAATGTGGGTGTCCGGCTGAAGCAAGCTCATTCGCTCCTTAATACTTCTCTCAAGGCGCAAAATGCCCACACGAAATGCATTGGTTGCAACAAGTTCGCCAACACTCCTTACCCGCCTATTGGCAAGACTATCAATATCATCGATATTGCCTTTGCCCAAATGGAGCATTATTAGATAAGTGATTGTTCCAATGATATCGTCAATAGTTAAGACACGTGTATCTGGCTGGTAAGACCCACTGGAGGCATGCAATCTCTTGTTGATTTTGTATCTGCCTACTGCGCCAAGGTCATAACGCCTGCTGTTAAAAAATAGGTTGACGAAATTTTCCCGTACCTTATCATAGACAACCGGCTCACCAGGATGCATTTTTTTAAAAATTTCAACAATCGCCTCTGCTTCACTTGCTGTGGTGTCTTTATCAAGAGTGAGCTTAATAAATCCTTCCGTATCAAGAGCATTAATTTGCGCAAATCGCTCTTTTATATTTTCATTCGTAGAGATGCCAAGAGCCCGGAGAAATGTCGTTGCTAAAAATTTCTTTCTCCTATCTATTTTTACTGTTATAGTCCCATATCTGGTTGTCGTAAACTCAAGCCATGAGCCATGTACTGGACGGATTTCAGCGGAGTAGAGTGTTTTACCGGTTGTTGCGTCTTGGGTTGCAGTGAAAAATACGCCAGGAGAACGCACAAGCTGATTCACAACGGCCCTTTCAACACCGTTTATTATAAATGTCCCGCTATCAGTCATCTGAGGAATATCGCCTAAAAATACTTCCTGCTTGTACTCTTTTCCGCTCTTCTTATTAACAAGGACTGTTTTTACGTAGAGGGGAGCATCATAAGTTAGTCCCTTTAACATGGCAATAGGGGCAGATGCCGGCGGTTTGCCTATGCGGTATTCTGAAAGCGTCAAACTCCAGTTTTTGCCGGTAAAATCATCAACGGGAGATATTTCGTCCAACGTCTCTTTTATACCCTCCTTAAGAAAACGAATGTACGATTGTTTTTGAATTGCTAACAAATCAAGGGCTGGAGACACCTTGTACGTTTTCCCCCAACTGTAGCGACTACTCTCCTTGTTGGCTTTTTGTATTACTCGCCTCGGCATCGATGCGCTTTCTAAAAATTTTAGGCAGGATTAGTCTATAAATAACAACAAAAGAAACAGAGGTCTCCCCCTGTATCTTCAGTGGATATCTCTAGAGTAGTATATATATAGCACATATGTGCACCAGTGTCAATAAGAAAAAATGGCTTAACTATTTTGTGGCGTGAGGAACAACTTCTAAATAAAGACCGGGAATTTCATTAGTCCCTCTTAAGTACGTGTATGCAGAAACAGGGATGCCTACCAGGTCTGCAAGTTTTTGCAGGCCTTCTTTGTCCATTGGTAAGCTCTGGCGAATCAGTTGTACGTCCCAATCTGATACTTGTTCTGTGTGATGACTGGATATCAGACCACTAAGTTTTGCCATAATACTCTTATTATTTTGGACTTCTGCTGTTTCAGAAATCAGATGATACGGAAATAAATCTCTCACTGTCTCTATTGATATCGATCTATTTTTAAAGAATTCAGCGATTGTTTGCCCATCATGCATCAATAAAACAGGATCAACATCTCCTTTGACTGAATGCATGGTAGTTTCAGCATGAGTATACGGTTCATCCGGATTCCAAAAAACTACTACAATATGTTCTTGATTTATTGATTTACCCCGCTCTATTGCGCTCATGAAATTAAATCATACATAGTATATCAGACCCCGTCAAATCAATCTAAAATCAAACAACCTAACTGGTTTCTGTGATAAATCGCTCGGCTAGCCTGTATACCTCCTCTTTTTTCTCTTCGGTAACGTCAATACTAACTATACCTTTTTTGGGCGGCTGGCCATAAAACACGCTAAACCCAAGTGGTGCCAAAAGAAGAACAGGAACAACTGCAAGATCTTCTTCCCCTTCAACCTTGCAAACCAATTGCCGATGTTGATCCAGATTGTCAAACATTGCCTTAAGACTGGTGAAAAGCGCTGAGTTTATTCGCGCTGCCGGATTGACTACTTGAAAAACTTTTTCATCCCCCGCAAACCCAAGCTCGCTTAGCGTATCAAACGTTTTCTTTCGTTCTACGATAAAATCAACAACTGAAAATTTATGTGTTATTCCTAAATCATGTAACGTTTTTGTTGCAACGTCCCCTACAGTGACAATACGTGAAGGATCAAAAGACAAAAACTCCTCTTTTTTTACTTCCGGCAATAGAGTCCCGAAAGGCTGTTGAAAAACTCCCCGCAGATGTTCTGGAAGAATAAGCGTTCCGCTGAACCATTGTTTTTTGACAAACGGCCTTCCTTCTCTATTTATCTCCCCCTTTCGAATCCTGGATGATGATATAGCAATGCCATCACCTGCAATCTCCATATCAGAAACGACAACATTCAATGGTTTAAGTGATTTTTTCTTTCTATCCTTATTTATTACATCCGCTCCACCCACAGACTCCTTCGTCACAACAATAGCTTCAATAGGTAAGATCTCCCAGTCCTGCGGGTAAAAAACAGAATCAATCGCAGTAATTTTTGCCCGGCTGATTAACCCTTCTTGTTGTAAAAAATTCATCAGCGATGCTCTCCTGACATTAAATTGTTCTATATTATTATCCGCTTTTTTAATACCTACATATTCATCCGTAGTTACACCAATCAAAACTTCTTTTGCAATAGAAAATATATATAAGAGAAAGTGCCTGTGCCCTTTGTGAAAATGGTCAAATGTCCCTCCGCAAACAACAAGATTATATTGCGCCATAGTTTTCTAAGCGTTTTGAGAATTCTCCAAGCGTTTTCTTGCGATAATCAGTCGGGTGAAAAGCGATAAGACTATCGGAAATTATCTCTGTTGTCCTATGCTTATTGATCAACCAGAGCTGCAGCATTTTTGCGCAATACTCAACAGGGAAAATAAATTGAATAATTAAGAAATTCTGAAGTCTACGCTTTTTCTTAATATCTTTATATCTTAAAATCTTAATATCTAATACGTTTGGCATAAATTTCTTCACCCATGTATTAACTACAAGACACATGTCAACCCTACCGCTTCTGACAAATAATGGTTGAAGCTGAACAATTTCATGCGCAGTAAAAAGATCATGCCTGTCGCTTGATAATTTAAGACTATTTTCGTCAACTATCATATTAACGCATATTGTATCAGATACATTTTTCTGTCCTCGTCTTCTCCTTAGTCTGATAATTTCTAGAATAACTAAGACAAGAAAACGTGTCGTCCAAATAGTGCGTTTTTTTGCCACAATGAAAAAGTCAATATCATCAGCTTTTTGAGCGTTACCAGCCGCGACGTTGCCGCTTACACCGACAAAAGAAATTGTTGGGATAAAAGATAGATATTTACTAACTCTTTTGGCAATCATCAATTTTTTTGTGATATTTCCCTTTTGCATCTTACGTCTATCTATTATCAATTCTCTTTTTGGCAAACAGTAAAAACCTTCTTGTATTACAATCGCATTTTTCTGCAGCAATTCTTCAATAGCTTTATCAAAGGTCGCCTTGTCAATAAACGAATCAGAGATTAAAAAACGCCATAATTCATTGTAGTTGAGTGGAAAATCAAAGATGTCGCTGTAGAGCAGTGTCTTAAGAATAGCTTTATTATTGTTGTCCATACTGCTTGAGGACCTCAGAAACGCCGTTTGCAAGTCCCTCGGCAGCAGTATCTCCGGAAAAACCGCTAAAGCTATTTACTGCATTCTCAAGATACTGATTCATTTGGTCATTGAGTCCTTCATCGTAGGTATCGCTTGCAAAAAATGATGATACGGCATTGGGAGCCTGCATCACAAATGGGTATACCAAAGGATTGTTACGCAGGCTCTCCGCAAGATCTATCCGCGCATACGGCTCTCCGAATTGTCTTGTCTTTGAGCTTTCGGTAAAAAACTTTATCGACGTGTCCCGTTCCGAAAGAAACTGAAGGAACTTCAATGCCTCGCGTTGATTCTGGCTCCCTACAGAGACTCCCTCAGCCCAATAACTTGCGATCGTCATGTTTCTTCCGGACAAGTGAGGGACGGGATAAATCTTAAAAGAAATATCTTTGTTTATTGCAAGAATAGTAAAAACATCCCATGAAAATCCAAAATACATTGCGAGTTTATTCTCTGCAAAGAACCTGACTGATGGGTCAAGATTCGGATCCCATATTCCTCGTTCAATAAATGAATTATAAAACCTCAAGGCATCATTTACATTTTGAAGTGAACTGCTCATCTTATAGAGATCAACGCCGTTTTGCAAAAGAAGCACAGATATGATATCTGGTGCATGGGTAACATTTTTTGTCGTTCCCATCGCAGCTCCTGCAATTTTTATTTTCCCTTCTTCTCTTACCGTAAGAGCAGTTGCCACTTCTATAAATTCATCCCACGTATCTGGGGTCTCATAGCCGGCATCTTGGAGCATTTTTGTATTAACAAATAGAGCTAACGTATCAATTTCAAGAGGAACACCATATATCGCACCGTTTCTCATAAGATCTTGTTGTATAACGGGATAATAGTTTTTTTGAAATGTGCTTGGATTGATAATATCTGATGGGACCGGAAGAAGCACACTTGAAAGCATTGGCACCCACGTATTGTGAAACCGGAAAACGTCGGGGCCCGTCCCATTATTGATGCGGGTAACCAACCGTTTCCTATACTGATTTTTATCTTGCTCTATATAATCGACTTTTATATTGGGATTCTTCTTCTGAAATTCGTCGATTACTCCTTTCATAACGTTCTCATCTTCCCATAAGCCCCAATAAGTAATTGTCACTCTATTAAAACCAACAACTGAAACAAATAATGGAATGACAAACCGAATAAACGCGAACAGAAAAATCAAGAAAATGACCACGCCGATAAGAAATTTTCTAGAAAAGATATTAATCCTAGGCTTCGGTTCTGATGATAATTTTAATTCCTCAGGAGGTATTGGTGATCCCTTAAAGAAGGTATTTTGCTCCATAGTATTCTGCTGTATTTACAGTATAATACCTACAACCCTCGTTTATCAATGGTACCACATAAAACGACGAAAATCAGAAGAAAAACTCAGCACGAAGTTGTCCAAAGAAAGACGATCATTCTTTCTTTTGCAAAAAGCGCTTTTTGGTTCTTAGTAGGGGCTTTTTTGGGGATTTGTCTCTTTCTTGGCTTTCTCTACATTATTTTTCAATACATGTATGAAGAAAAAGCATATAGAGGGATCGAAATTGATGGCATTGATATTAGTGGCAAGACGCGAGAAGATATAGAATCCGTGCTTGCTCTAAAAAATGAAGCAATTGTAAAAAATGTGTTTGTTTTCTCTTTGAAGAATACTTTCGCTACAATCTCAGCAAAAACACTTGATGCAGGAATTGATAATACACTTCTTGCAGATCAAGCAATCAGCATCGGCAGGTCAAAAAACGCTATTGCCAACATCCGCCTCATCCTTCGTGCATATCTATATGGAATGAATCTCACATCCGCATACCGGTATTCAGATCAACAATTGAAACTATCTCTTACGGGATTAGCAGAAACAATAACAAGCAGCCCAGTTGACGCACAATTTGAGTTTAAGGCTGGAAAAATCATTGTGTTTAGGCCAGCAAAAAATGGTCAAGAAATCGATTACGAAAAGCTCAATCATGACATACTGCTTGCCATCCCGCATATGATGAAAAATAGTGAAAGAACTATCCTGATTCCCATCACGACAAAAATAACAGAACCTGATATTACTAATGAAAAGGCAGAAGCACTTGGCCTTACTGAGCTAATCGGCAGTGGAACTTCTCTTTATAAAGGTTCCATTGAAAGCAGAGCGTTTAATATTGGACTTTCTGCTTCACGTCTTCATGGTACGCTTATACCCCCCGGAGAAACATTTTCGTTTAACAAAGCAGTTGGAGATATTTCAACACTTACAGGGTATAAACAAGCGTACGTCATCAAAGACGGACGTACGATTCTTGGCGATGGTGGTGGCGTTTGCCAGGTCTCAACAACGCTCTTTCGGGCCGCGCTCAATGCAGGACTGCCGATCGTTGAAAGACACTCTCATTCCTATCGAGTGTCATACTATGAACTAGACTCTCCTCCAGGGCTGGATGCAACAATTTATCTTCCTGACATTGACCTGAGGTTTACAAACGAAACCGGAAAATACATACTCATCCAGACCATCCTTGATCAAAAGGGGGAACGAATCACCTTTGAACTCTATGGTACCTCCGACGGACGGCAGGTCATACTAACCAAACCTATAATTACATCACAAACCCTTCCACCTGATCCTCTCTATCAGGATGACCCAACGCTTCCAAAAGGCACAATTAAACAGATCGAGCATGCAATTGCCGGAGCACGAGCATCCTTTACCAGAACCATTACGAAAAAAAATGTAGAACCAGTTTTTGAAACCTTTATTTCACCATATCGGGCATGGCAGGCAGTATACTTAGTGGGGACGAAGGAGTAAAATAAACACATTATTTTCCATTTATCATTTATCATTTTCCATTGATTTTTTAATCGAAAAATTTTCAAATTGAAAATAAATGGCAGATGGAAAATAGAAGATGGAAAATTTATGGAGAAGATTATTTCAATAAGCAAAGCTATTAAGACAAGCCAAAATTTACGAGATCAGGGAAAACGAATTGTTTTGGTGGGTGGTTGCTTTGATATCCTCCATGTTGGACATATCATTTTTCTGGAAAATGCAAAACAAACTGCAGATGTTCTTATCGCTCTTCTTGAAAACGATCAACGCATTCGCCAGATGAAGGGAGAAAATAGACCAATTCAGACACAACAGGACCGCGCGCGTATCCTTGCAGCACTTGAGAGCGTAGACTATGTCGTAACTCTTCCGTATTTCCAAAACGACGATCAATACGATAAACTGATTTTATCAATAAAACCTGCTATAATTGCGACAACTAAAGGCGATCCGTTCCGAAATCACAAAGAACGGCAGACAAAATTGACTGGAGGAAATCTTGTGGATGTATTGGCAAGAGTAAAAAATCAATCAACCAGTCGTCTTGCAAGCGTCTTAGGAAATGAACTCTAACTATGGCTAAAATAGGATTAGCAATTGCAGCGCTTATTGTCATCATCATTTTTACCATTCTCTCATTGAACGTAAAAAACTTAGGTAACTTTAACCTTCTTAATAAAGAATCCACAGTCACAATAAATAATAAGGTATTTAAGGTAGAGGTCGCAAAAGATCAAACAACGCGTGCAAAAGGCCTTTCTGGAAGAGAATCACTTATGGAGGAGAAAGCAATGCTTTTCCTCTTTGAAAAACCAGATTATTATTCATTTTGGATGAAAAATATGCAGTTTCCTCTTGATATAATCTTTATTAGCAAGGACAAGATCGTCACCGTGGTAAACAATGTCCAACCACTAAAAGAGGGTCAAGATAATACAATCTTACCAACTGAACCGATAGATAAGGTTCTTGAGATTAATGCTGGTCTTGCACAAAAATACAATTTGAAAAAAGGTGATAAAGTGACAATAACCCTCTGATGATAATTCTAGGCATTGTCCCTCGGAGCGGGATCTCGCTTCGCGAGAAGACCTACAAATGAAAATTCTGGGTATTGAAACTAGTTGTGACGAAACTGCAGCCGCACTTATTGAGACTAAACAAGATGGTCAAACGGTTCGGTTAATTTCTCAAGAAATCGCATCATCTATTACTCTACATAGAAAGACCGGCGGTATCATCCCTGAAACAGCATCGCGGGAGCAGATCAAATATATCCTTCCTATTATTAACCAAGTACTGCAAAAATCTACCATCTATCCTCAATCTTCAAAAACCGACCTTCCATCATCTATAATCCATAGTCCAAACATTGACGCTATCGCCGTAACTTTCGGCCCGGGCCTCGTCGGATCACTTCTTGTCGGTGTTGAAACAGCAAAAACGCTTGCATATATATGGAATAAACCAATTATTCCTGTTAACCACTTAGTCGGACACATTTACGCGAATTGGCTAGATTGGAATTATGAATCAGGAATTATGAAGTATGAGAAAAAAATAACCATCGAATTTCCAGCCTTAGCCTTAGTCGTGTCAGGAGGACATACTGATTTGGTCATCATGAAAGATCATGGAGAGTTTAAAGTGCTTGGAGCAACGCGTGATGACGCCGCTGGCGAGGCATTTGACAAAATTGGAAGACTACTTGGATTGCCCTATCCAGCCGGACCAACAATTGAAAATCTTGCCAAAAAAGGTAATTCAAAAGCATTTAATTTTCCTCGCCCAATGTTTGATTCAGGTGACTTTGATTTCAGCTTTAGCGGCTTGAAGACTGCAGTGTTGCAAGAAGTAAAAAACGATAAGCTTGTTAAAAATGTCATTCTGGATGGATCCGGCGAAGCAGGAGAACCGATAGAATCCCGATCAAAAAAAGATCCTATCGCTTCGCTCCAGGATGACAAGGTAATTGCCGATCTCTGCGCCTCCGTCCAACAAGCAGTCGTTGATGTTTTAGTTGCAAAAACCATAAAAGCTGCAAAACAGAACAAAGTAAAATCCATCCTCCTCGGCGGCGGTGTGGCTGCAAATGATACACTTCGCAAGGAATTTGAACTAACTACTAAGGCCTATGGCCTAAATACTAAGATTTTTGCTCCGCAAAAATCGCTCTGTACAGACAATGCCGCCATGATCGCCACCGCTGCGGCTTTCAACTATAAACCGGTCCCCTGGCGCAAAATCACCGCAGATCCAGAACTGTATTTCTCCTAATCGATCATTATCGAAAATTTGCCAAGATAAACAAGGTGCTGTATATTAAAAAATAACGTATAGGTATGTTAAGAGAAATTTTTCTTGGCAGAAACCCATCACATTTTCATGTTAACGCGGTTGTAAAGGTGTTTATCATGTCAGAACTTTTTTTATGGTCTGGCGTACACTTCATCCTTCCCATCTTTGCTCTCTTTGCGATAAGTCTTCCGGGCGGCAATGTTGAGATAGCAGCAACAGCCTACAGCACACATCTTGTAGCTCGAATTATTTTTGAGCTGACAAGCGGGCGATATTTTTCAGCTATTCTCGAAAAAAAGAAGTTCTCTGTCATTATAATCGGCATGGCAATAATGAGTGTTGGATATATCGGTTTTGCATTTACAACCACAGTTCCAATGCTCTATGTATTCTATGCTGTCCTCGGGATGGGTCTTGGACTTGCCAGTCCAGTTAAAAATTCTCTTTTTTCCACACATCTTGATAAAGATAAAGAAACAATGGAGTGGGGAATGCTTGATGCTATAGTTTTCACCTTTATAGCGCTTGCCTCAGCGCTTGGCGGATTTATCGTACACCAGTACGGATTCCAGATGCTTTTTATCCTTGCCGCGATCGTTAACGCAATAGGAATACTGCCATACCTTCTCTATTTAAAAGAACCAAAACCGCAAACATTCACTGACCATATACGACAGCGCCTCTTTTCAATCATGCCGACTCAGGAAGCGAAAAATAATGAAAATCACAGCAATGGAGGTGAGTAATATGTGTCAGGTATGCGGCTGCACACCATGTAAAAAATGCGGCAAAAAAATAAAAAACGGCGTCTGCAGCGGGTGCCAAAAAAAGGCAAAACAATGTAAGTGTTAAAACTTCGTATGGTACAATTAGTCCATGCCAAATGAGCTCACGTTTTTTATTGTAATTGTCTTAGGTTTCTTTATCTTGTTTTTCTTCCTCAACAAAAAACTCAATGATCTAAAAAATAATTCTTCAGACAAAACACTCCTTGAGTGGCTCAAGACAATGCACCAGACAATTGAGACAACAAACCGAACCGTTAATACAACGCTTTCTGAAAACGCAAAACAGTTAAATGAACGCCTTGACAGAGCAGCAGTTGTTTTCCGTGATGTTGGAGAAAAAGTAGGCCAGATGAGCGAAATCGGAAGGAGCATGAAAGATCTTCAGGAATTTTTAAAAAGTCCAAAGCTTCGTGGAAATATCGGTGAACATGTGTTGAAAGATTTGATAGCACAGATGTTTCCTAAGAATAGTTTCAACCTCCAGTATCAATTTAAAACAGGAGACAGAGTCGACGCTGCTATAAAAACAGATGGAGGTATTCTGCCAATTGACTCAAAATTTCCGATGGAAAATTTTCAAAGAATGATAAAAACTCAATCTGATGAAGAAAGAAAAATCGCTCAAAAGGAATTCGTAAGAGATGTCAAAAAACATATCAGCGCAATTTCTCAAAAATACATTCTTCCTGATGAAGGGACTATGGATTTTGCGTTGATGTACTTGCCAAGTGAATCTGTATATTACGAGGTTGTTAACCTCACCGACATCATGGACTTCGCCCGGAGGAATCGAGTATACCCAGTGTCACCATCAACGCTGTACGCGCATCTGCAAACAATCCTTCTGTCATTTGAGGGCAAAAAAATCGAAGATAGCTCCCGGCAGGTATTCAAATTATTAAGAGCTCTGCAGATTGATTACGAAAAGGTCGACGAAAATCTAGAAGTTCTCGGCAAACACCTTAACAATGCCACAGCACAATTTTCCAACGTCTCAACCGGATTTACACAATTTGGTAATAAACTGCAAAAAACGCAGATGATTGAAGAAAAGCCAGTGAAGAAGAGTCAATAACCAATAAACTTCTCCTTGCGGATTTGCTCGTCGGAAATATTAAGACTATTCACAACCGCAACCATTCCATCAACCATTGCTGGTGGACCAGAAATATAGAAAAGCGAAGTTGCAAAATTTGGACAGTATTTCTTAATCATATCTTCAGAGATCCTTCCTGTTTCGTTTGTATTCACGTGCTCCATGGGGTCCACCTTCCAGGAGTCCATGCGGCCCGCCTGCCAAAGCCTGTCACTGGCGGGCAGGCCACCTGGAAGGTGACCGAATGGGCTCCTTCCAGGTGAATCTTTGTGAGTAATTGTATAAACAACCTTAATATTTGGGTGATCCATGGCAATCTTCGTTAACTCATCATAAAACACCATCTCCTCAACTTTTGAAAATGAAACAAAAAGGGTTATTGGTGTTTGCACATTTTTTTCAGATACGTATAGCAACATGCTGTGAAATGGCGTGATGCCAATCCCTCCGGCAAGAAAAATATGCGGCTTTGGTTCTTTTTCATCAAAAACAAATCTGCCGGTTGGACCAAAAAACTTAACCTCAACCCCAGGATTTAAGCTTGCGAGTGTTTTTTTAAAAGTGCTTTGTATAATACGAGTCGTAATCATCACATAATCTTTTTCAAGCGGTGAGGAAGCAATAGAAAATGTCCGTGAACTTCCTCGATCATTAGGATTTTGGACATCAAGAAACATTTTGACATACTGCCCGGGCAGAAAATTCAGGTTCTGCTCTGAAGAGTTGGCGGAGAAATAGAATGAATACGCATCATGCGCTACTTGTTCTTTTTTGACAAAAGAAAGGCTAAAGTCTCGTGGTATTATCATAAATACTACTTTTTGCTATGATAAAGTATACCAGAACAGGATGTACACAGTGTCATTCTGGAGCGAAGCGATAGAATCTCTGACTGAGATCCTATCGTGGTCGTTGCCACTCCAGGATGACAGTATAGTATGTAGGTAAATTATGAGCGCTCAAATGCTACTTGACTTTTTCAAATCTCACATTCGTCAACCTAAGTTTCAACTTGGCATAACCCTAACGCTTATTTTTCTTAGTGCAATCATATATAGACAGTCCCTTGACTCCTTTGTGATGCTTTGTATTGCACTTATCGCAACGGTCGGGTCAGACCTTATTTTTTTAAAACTACGCAAGAAAAATATTTTTTTTCCTTCTGCTGCTTTAGTAACAGGATTTATTATCGCTCTTCTCACTGATCCAAACCTTCTCTGGTACAACATCTCAGCAATCGGCATTGTAGCAATGGCATCAAAACACTTCCTCCGTTTTTCAGGTAGACACGTCTTTAATCCAGCGGCCTTTGGATTATTTTTAAGCTCGCTTTTATTTAACCAAAATATCTCTTGGTGGGCTGTATCTTTTCAGCAATTTAATATCTCTCATTTCTCATTTATCATTTATTTCATAATTCTTCTTTCTCCGGCAGTAATCTCTGTGCTCAGAATGCGTAGGTTTAGAATAATCATATCTTTCCTCTTTGTATACGGATTATTTATTGGTCTTAATTCTAAATTCTTTTTAGATCCAACGATTCTCTTTTTTTCGCTCGTCATGCTTCCAGAACCAATGACCACACCTAATAATCATACTCGACAAGTCTTATTTGGCACTACTGTAGCTTTGTTAGTAATAATCTTATCTTTGCCAATTCTTAATTCTAAATTCTTAATTCTAAATTCTTTTGATCCACTCGCCTTCTCTCTTCTTATTGGAAATCTTTTATTCTTCCGTTTCCGGTAGCATAAATAGCCGTTTAAAGCCAATTGGATTCTCTGAATATTTTTGTGGACTGATCGTTTTTAATCCAGGTACTATCTCACGAAACTTAAGCGCTGATACTGATACTTCTCCCGTCTTTAAAAGTGCGTGAACATATGCACGCTTTGAGATCATAATGCCTACATGTTGTGGCAGATTACCATTCCAACTGAAAAAAACTAAGTCACCCTTCTCCTGAAACCCCGGAAGAATCAGATTGGGGTTTCCCAGAAAATCAAAAAATTCACGGCAGTGTCTCATCTCATTCCTTGGATACCCGATTTGATCCAAAACAAGACTCACAAGACCAGAACAATCAAGTCCCTTATCAGGATCCATTCCCCTATCATCCATGTCGTGTCGAATAACTGGCTTGCCTAGTTGCTCAAGCGCTTTGTTTACAAAAATATCCCCAACGCTTGCCGTATTCCTTTCGATCGGCACGTATTGTAAAAATTCCTTTGTCAGCATAATAGTCTAAAGATTGCATTATAAAGGAAAACTCATTATTATACGAGGGTAGGAGGTGATAATCCATGTGTTATAACTGCGGCTGCGGGATACCAAATGATGATATGGGAAGAGGCAAAATCTCAAAAGGCGGCGCAGCCTTGACCGAAGACGATTTAAAATATTTGGCGGAAAAATGGGGAATGAGTATTGAAGAAGTAAAAAAGAACATCTACGAACTGTTAAAAAATGAGGTAGGTAAGAAATAATAATTTTCTGTTAAAATGTCTGCATGCCTGATGAGATACTCCTCAATGACCAACAAAAAGCAGCAGTAGTACATGGTGATGGACCGCTACTCATTATTGCTGGAGCCGGTACTGGCAAAACGACTGTTGTTACTCAGCGAATCAAGCATCTTATTTTAGAAAAAAAATTGAGACCCTCAGAGATCCTTGCCCTTACTTTTACTGAAAAAGCAGCGTTTGAGATGGAAACGCGAATCGATGAAATTCTTCCCTACGGCTACACCCAGACATGGATTCAGACGTTCCACGCATTCTGCGATAGAGTGCTTCGCTCGGAAGGAATCCACATCGGTTTAAATCCCGCGTTTGAGCTAATGACTGAAGCCGAAGCACTTCTGTTCTTACGCAAAAAACTTTTCAAGTTTAACCTTTCATATTTTCGTCCGCTTGGCAACCCGATGAAATTCCTACAAGGCATGCTGCAGCATTTCTCAAGGCTCAAAGACGATGACATAAGCCCTGAGCAATATCTGCAATATGTAGAAGAAAGGGGAAGGGGGAAAGGGGAAAGGGGAAAGCAAGATAGGCTTCACCCTTCACCCTTAACGCTTTACGCTGACGAGGATGAAGTAAAAAAAACCACTGAACTAGCAAACGCCTTCAAAACTTATGAAGAGTTGAAAACCCAAGAAGGGGTAATGGATTTTTCAGATCTTATCAGCAATACGCTTAAACTTTTCCGGGCAAGAAAAAATGTTCTTGCTGAGTACCAAAAGAAATTCAAATATATTATGGTTGATGAATTTCAAGACACTAACTATGCTCAGAACGAGCTTGCGATTCTCCTTGCCGGAGAGAATAAAAACATCACCGTTGTCGCAGATGATGACCAGAGTATTTATCGCTGGCGCGGTGCTGCGATGTCAAACGTCCTGCAGTTTAAGGCAAATTTCCCTAATGCAAAAGTGGTATCGCTCACCAAAAACTATCGATCAACACAGATAATTCTTGATAATGCATATCAACTCATTCAATATAACAATCCTGACCGGCTTGAGGTGCAGGAAAAAATCAGTAAGAAGCTTACTGCTGCTCACGGTATTTCAGGAGAACCTGTCGAATTTCTCTATGCCCAGAAATCGGAAGACGAAGCAGAGCTTGTATCCTCAAACATCAAACAGGAGGTCAAAAAGAATCAGCGGAATTTCAGCGATTTTGCTATCTTAGTCCGTGCCAATGACCATGCTCTCCCATTTCAAAGATCTCTTGAACGGGCAAAAATCCCCTACCAGTTTTTAGGCCCGGGTCATCTTTTCAAGCAGGAAGAAATTAAGGATCTCATTGCTTATCTTCGCGTCCTTGCGAATTTTGAGGATTCATCATCTCTCTATCGAACTTTGACACTGCCGATATTTAATCTTGAAGCACGCGATATCGCTGCGCTTTTGAATGCGGCAAAGAAAAACAATCAGACATTATTTGAGACGCTTGAAAAAACAGAAACACTGTCATTATCAGAGGAAGCAAAAGAGAAACTACAGTTGATTGTTGCAATGATCAAACGACATTTAGCACGAGTACCCAAGGATACCGCGGGCCAAATCCTCTATTATTTTTTTGAAGATTCAGGACTCTTGGGATATTACCTTGACCCAAAATCGGCAAAAACAGAACGACAAGCACAAAACGTGGCAAAGTTTTTTGAGAAATTACAGACGTACGCAGCTGAACATGACGATGCCTCAGTCTTTGCGGTTGTTGATTGGATTGAACTTGCTGTGGAACTTGGCGAAAGCCCGCTTGTGGCACAAACTGATTGGACAGAAAATAATGCGGTTAATATACTCACAGTGCACTCAGGCAAAGGTCTTGAATTTCCTGTCGTTTTTGTAGTCAACCTTGTCACCCAGCGTTTTCCAAGCCGAGACAGAAAAGAACAAATCCCAGTCCCAGATGATCTTATCCGCGAAAAACTTCCCGAAGGTAGTGATGAAAATATACAGGAAGAAAGAAGGCTTTTTTATGTGGCAATGACACGGGCAAAAGACAAACTGGTCCTCAGCGCAGCAAAATTCTATGGGGAAGGACGCAGGGAACGCAAATTATCACCGTTTGTCTATGAAGCGCTTGGAGAAGAATATATTAATAGCTTGATCAAAAAACAGCGTGTGGAAACACCGGTTCAACAACTCTCACTACTTGAAATCCTCAAACCAGTTGTTCAAGAAAAAGATGCAAGTACTTCCGACCAGATCCTGCACCCTACCCCCTACAAACTTACCTACGTCTCCTATTCTCAACTCCAAACGTTTGACATTTGCCCCCTGCATTACAAACTCAAATATATTCTTAAGCTTCCATCCAGCCCATCACCGGCGTTAAGCTTTGGCACAACAATGCATTCACTCCTAAAAACGATATATCAATTGGGATTTCCAAAACAACAAATAGCAGCAGAGACTATTTCTGAACTCATCGACAAACATTGGATACCTGGTGGATATGAAAGCAAGGCACATGAGGAAAGTGCAAAAAGCACTGCGTCACGAGTCCTTATTGATTATATGAAACAAAACAGCGACGAAAAAACTATTCCATCAGAAACAGAATACTCATTTAAGTTTCCTCTAGAAAAATATACAGTTGTTGGTAGATTTGACCGTATTGATAAAAAGGAAGATGGAAAAATAGAAATCATCGATTATAAAACAGGAAACAATATGCCTGATGAAAAGAAACTGAAAAATGATCTACAGCTCACCCTCTATGCCCTTGCAGCAACCCAGATCCGCGATCCGCTTTTTGGTCAGCAGCCCGAGGATATTTTGCTTACGCTGTATTACATTGAAAAAAACAAGCGTATCTCGACAGTACGCACAAAAGAACAATTGGAAGAAGCAAAAAACCTTATTTTACAAAAAGTGGATGCTATCTCTAAAAGTGAATTTCGCTGCAGTGGCTCAAATCTTTGCGCCCATTGCGAATACAAGATGCTCTGTTCAACGTATGGTTGACTGCACAACTATTTTCTTACTTGACAAACTATTACAACATTTTAGACATAAACATACTTATACATATTATTTATCTATGTATCATAAGTTAACTTATGATACATATTAGCCTTGGAATTTGTTAATTTAGCCTTGATTTGCTATAATACGTTCGATCCTAGGAAGAAGGGTCGCTATGCCGTCGTAGCGCACCTTGAGCCGCAGTTCAAATGAACTAAGGCGAAAGGAAAGCGAATGACTGGTAAGGAAAGTCCAGGGGGTATCATGCCGAGGACGGAGCGCAAGCTCCGGATTGTAAGATCCGGTGTCTAATCTTTTTACTCACATGTGAAGATTAGAACAAGTTCTGAATTGACAGGACTTGAGAGTCACAGAGACGAGTGAGAGTGAAACGCGACAATCCTACTCGCCGTAACCTCCGAACCGTACGTGTTTTCTCGCAAGAGAAAACATACCAGCATGATGGGAGTACGAAAGTTTGAGGGCAGCCGCCTTAACAGGCGAGCCAGGGTGACTAAATATCATCTTGAGAGAGATTGCGACTGCAAAACAGAATCTGGCTTACTCACTTCCTGGGATCACCTAGCTGCTAGCGCTGATGTAGTGCTTCAGCGCAAACTTCCACCATCTTCGAGAGATAAAAAATAATGCTCCAGTGAAAATAATCATTATTACTCCACTAATTCCATCAAAACGACCAAGGAGAAATTTTAGCGGCGTTGCAAGTACAAGCGTCAGGGGAAAAAGAAAAAGAAAAAGATAGAATGATAATTCTTTATACATCTCTCCCGGAAATCGCATGATGCCAGAAATGGTATAGAGCACTTCAACCATATTGGATAATCTGTTTGCCCAAATAGTCACTGTTATGAGTATGTACCAGATTGCATAGAGGAGTAAAATTCCACAAATCATAAAAAGTATAGAAAGCAATACATGCAGCGGCGTAATAGGAAAAGGAATCCGTTTCAAAAGATATGCTATAAGCAAAACTCCCATCGCAATACGGATAATACTTGCGTAATTTATGTAGCGCGTAGAAAGAAAAAATTGTGAATCGATTGGTTTGAGAAGAAAACTATCAAGTTGGCCAAGATCAATAATCCGGGAGAAGTATTCAAAATTGCGGGAAAATATCATATGGAAAATACCCATAACGACTGCATGAAAGGCAGTAAGCATGATGATTTCATTTCGAGACCAACCAAAAAGAGATGATGTTTTACTCGTTAATAAGAGTATTGATACAATGCTAAATATGCCCCAAACAAAGCTTGATAGCACACTATTGAGGAAATTTCCTCTATAAGCAATAAATGTATTACCATTAATACGAATCAATGCAAGATAAAAATAAAAATATCGTTTCATAAAATTTACTATTGACCAATTGCTGCGAATTTCTTTACTCCTTTTCTCCAGAGAAACTGATAAAAGAAAAACAATGTTAAAAACCAGAAACTCTGCGCAAGAATCACTCGGAGAAGTTCAAAGAGTGCTAGTTTTCCTTGCACCGCAATAAGAGGAAAATATGCCATATAGGAAAATGGCAGAAAAAATGCAATCTTACGAATAAATTCTGGAAATAAATCAAGGGGCATAACAAATCCCGCCATGACAAGAATGACTACTTCAGTTAACTGTTGCAAACCCCAGAAATCAGTAAACCAAAACGCTGATAAACCTAAAATCATCTTAAAAGTAAATGAAATAAGATATCCTAAGATGACTATGATGACTGCAAATAATATCTGAATTAACGTGTTTGCAAGGGACACAAATCCAGTGAAGAATAAAGAAAAGATAAAAAATATGATTACACCAAATGCCCCTTGTAGTAAACGGTATCCTGTCTCATCAAAAAATTTTATCCAATAATAGGAAATCGGCCGAAGAAGATATCTAGCAAGCGCTCCTTCTCTAATATCAAGCACTGCCACATCTTCCTCAACGTGTACGATAAGAAATGCACCCGCTATAATCAGTAAAAAATAATATGAAGTTATTGATGATAACGACCAGGCAACAAGAGAGAATCCCTTCTGGCTGAATGCGCCCAGCCAAAAAGTAAGCATTATGAGAGGATTCAAAAACGCAAGGATAAACCAAACAAGCGATCGTGCCCGCTGTTCAAAAACTTGCTGAAAATGGAGCAAAAAGATTCTGACATACTTCATGATTTTTTCTGACTCATGAATACCTCTCGAATAACTTCTTCTATGTCCGGTTCTTCAATATTTATATCTTCAACAGGAAAATGTTCTAATATTTTTGCAGCCATTACATTTGATTCATCTTTTGGCACGCTCGTAATCCATTCCGGATACTCAAACTTCTTGAGCATCCCGAAACCTTCAAGTTTTTTCGGATC
>CAZDTO010000003.1:29319-31821 GCA_964508395.1 uncultured Gammaproteobacteria bacterium
GAGTGGATAAGTGATGCTACAAGCTCCATCTTCATTCGTTGACCCAGGGATAGCTTACGCACCTGTACACGAAGTTGCTCCTCAATATCAAGCAATTTTGTAAGATCATTAACGACTTCATCGAATCGTTTTTTTGAAATTTCATAAATTTCTTTGTTGAGAAGAAATGTATCTATTGCAGGTAAGTCCCACCAAAGCTGATTCTTCTGTCCCATAACCAATGCAATCTGTTTGAGAAACTTTGTTTTCCTATCAAACGGTGTAAATCCAAGTACATCAACCTTTCCAGATGTGGGATATAAAAGACCTGACAAACACTTAAGCGTGGTCGTTTTACCAGCCCCGTTCGGACCAATAAATCCGATAAGCTCACCCTCATCAACTGAAAAAGATACATCTTCAACTGCTTTTACTGTTTCATATTTTCGGGAAAAAATAGAACGAAGCGACCCAGCAAGTCCAGGATCTTTTTTGTGAACCTTGTAGTGTTTTGTAAGATGAGAAACGGAAATAACCGACATAAACTAATTTAAAATTTTTAATTTACAATTTTCAATGAATTTTCAATGTTTTAATTTTAAAAGTTTTAAAAATTTAGATTTGATTGAAAATTTCAAATTTCGAATTGAAAATTATGTTTATTATAACAAATAAAAGAAGTCTCTCACGCCCCACGTCTTGTGTGCTTGTGAGAAACTTCTCTGTTTGTTTAAAACAAACGCTATTTAATCGCTTTTTTAAATGTCTTACCAGGAGAAAACCCTGGCGCTTTTCGCGCTGCAAGCGTAATCTTTTCCCCTGTCTTTGGGTTACGGCCAACTCGTGCCGCTCTGCTTCTTACACTAAATGTCCCAAAACCAGTTATCACGACCTTTTCGCCACGCTTGAGCGAATCGCGAATCGCATTGAGAAATGCCTGAATAGACTCACGGGCTGCTTTATTGGTAAGATTTGCCTTCTTGGCAACTAGCTCGATAACATCTTTCTTTGTCAAAAATTTTCACCTCCTTTCAAATCTCTGGCGCCTTTCTCCTCAGTTGGGCAAAAAATAGATTTAGACTAACACTACAATGAAAAATCACCATTGTCAATAGATTAGTTTGAGAGGTAAAGAAAATTGAAAAAACCGAAGCTAAAAAGACGAGCTTATCCTACAACATACTCCGGCGATACTGCTCTAAATTCGCGGATTGCAGTTACTTTTACTTCGCCGGGCACAGCCAATGATTTGCTGACCTCTTCCTGAATTTTCTTTGCCACAATAACTGTCTGTGAATCATCTAATTCGCCCGGATCAATAATTACTCGCAGTTCTCTGCCTGCCTCAAACGCGTACGCATCTCGTACGCCATCGTAGCGCTTGGCGATTGCTTCCATATCAGTCAACCGTTTTACATAGTTTTCATAATCCTCGTATCGAGCGCCAGGCCGTGCACCTGAAAGTGCGTCTGCTGTATGCACAATGACTGATTCTGTTGATGACAATGGCTTATCTTCGTGATGCTCTGCAACGCAGTTTATAACTAGCTCCGGAAACTGATGACGCTTCAGGAATTCAACTCCCAACTTAACATGACTTCCATCACCCTCAAGTACCTTTCCGATATCATGAAACAGACAGCCGAGTCGAACGATATTCACATCGGCACCAATCTCCTGGGCAAGATGAATACCGATTTTTGTCATCTCAAGTGTATGAACGATAAGATTTTGCCCATATGATGTACGAAACTTAAATCGACCCAAAATTGGATAGAGCTCCGAAGGGAGATTGTAGACACCTGCTTCACTTGCAAGTTTTTCTCCCTCTTCAAACATGATCTTTTCGACTTCTTTTTTTGTCTGATCAACGATTTCCTCAATGCGGAACGGCTGAATCCGCGTATCTTTCAGAAGCTTATCAAGACAACGACGAGCTATTTCACGTCTGACCTGATCAAAAGATGAAAGCCTTATAATACCCTCTTCATCCAAATCCACATCGACTCCGGTCGCCTGCTCAAACGCACGGATATTTCTACCCTCTTTGCCAATAATTCTTCCTTTTATCTCTTCGTCGGGGATTTTTACAACGGAAACAGTATACTCTGCGATAAAATCAAGAGCACCGTGACGAATGCTGTCAAGAAGTATTTCCTGAGCTTTCTTATCCGCGGTTTTTTTCGCTTCATCCTCTTTCTCTTTAATGATACGGGCAATCATTTGCACGGAATCTTTTTCGACCTCTGATAGGAGTTCTTTCCGTGCTTCCTCGCGAGTCAGACCCGCAATTTGTTCAAGCTTTTGCTTATATTGCTCCTGTTTTTTCTCAATGGCTTCCTTTTCCTGCTCAAGCTTATCCTGTTTTTCAAGAAGCTTTTTTTCCAGATCAAGAATATCGTTTTGTGTTGATTGTGCCATAGTTAAAAGTTATTAGTTATGAGTTCTTAGTTATAAATTTAAGTTATTTGAGGACAAAAGGAGTCACGCCGAATAAACGGTCAATTACTTTTTTCTTCCTCT
>CAZDTO010000004.1:0-5919 GCA_964508395.1 uncultured Gammaproteobacteria bacterium
TTCCAGTATTACTGTTAAGCATCTCATAATCCGGTGACTGCATGCTTAAGCCTTTCCTTGAGAGTTCAATTCTCCCTGCAAGTGAGATTGCCATGTCTTTTTTGATATATCTTGTGAGGAATGGCTGATTAAACCAAAGAATGTTGATTGTTCCCGTATCGTCAACAACAATTCCCTGCTGGAATGTTTTAAATGATTTTGTGTAGATATTCTTCATTTCAACTACTTTTCCACGAACTGTTGCGACTTCTCCTGGTTGCAGACTTGAGATTTTTGCGGTGAGCGAATAATTTTCGTAGCGAAAGGGAATATGAGTGAGAAAGTCGGAAAATGTAATGATGCCGAGTTTTTCAAGACGTGAGGCATTCCGTTTGTAGATCCCGCCTGCGTCTTTGATGGGTGTCGTAAGAAGCTGCATATAAATAGCACTAACTCACTTGAAGAGCGTGATAAATGGGAGGAATGATGTGGCAATAAGCGCAAGGGTAGAAATTGCGACAATCACCTTCCAAATCCATGTCCTTTTACGAAACATCTCCATAGATTATTTTGTTTTTAATTTAACGATTTTTCTTTTTCCGATCTTTATTACCATATCGTTTTTAATTGCAACAGTTTCTTTGGGATCGGTTATTTTACTCCCATCCACCTCTACCCCGCCCTGTTCAAAGAGACGTTTTGCTGCTGATTTAGATGCTGCAAGATTTTTGTTTACAAGAAAATCTTCGTTTATAAATTCTCCGTCATCAGGTCCAAGCGTAATTTCAATAATTTCAGATGGAAGTTCATGTTTCTGGATAACTCTTTCAAATTCATCCTGGGCTTTTTGTGCTGCAGATGCATCATTTAATTGTTTAACAACTTCAAACGCGAGTTTCTTTTTATATGATAGCGGGTTCTCTCCAGTCTTAATCTTATTCTCGATTGTTTTTATTTCTTCAGATGATACATCTGTGAGGTATTCCAAGCCCTTTATAATAACATCATCGCCAAGTGCCATGATGTTGGTAAACAGATCTTCCGGTTTATCAGCAAGCGCGATAATATTGCCCTCAGTTTTACCAATTTTTACTCCGGCAGAGTCGGTAAGAAGCGATGTTGTCATGACAAATTTTTCTTTCTTTTTCATATGCCGCATAAGTTTTCTTCCCATTAGCATGTTAAACATCTGATCGGAACCTCCGATTTCCATATCAACATCCATAACAACACAATCATATGCTTGCAATACCGGATACAAAAATTCATTCATATATATATCTTGACTACGTTTTTGTCGTTCTTGGAACAAGTCTCTTTCAACAACTTGTTGTACAGATAAAAGACCGGCAATTTGTAAAAATTCTAATCCACTCATTTTGCTAAGCCATTCACTGTTAAATCGGATCTCGATTGAATTTTTCCCTTCAAAACGAAGAATTTTTCCTGCTTGTTCTTGATAAAGTGTTGCGTTATGCCGTACTTCTTCACTGGTAAGCATTTTTCTGCTTGATAGCTTTCCTGAAGGGTCACCAATCATAGCGGTGAAGTCGCCAATAAGAAAAATTACGTGGTGGCCAAGATCTTGCCATTGCTTGAGTTTTCGCAATCCTATCATGTGTCCTATGTGGAGTTGGGTGCCTGTCGGATCAAAGCCCTGGTAGAGCTTTAACTTCTTGCCGCTTCGGAGGATTTTCTCAAGCTCTTCTTTTGAAGGATAAATTTTTTCAACTCCCCTTGTGAGCAATGCTTCAATTGCATCCATACCTGGAGTATATCATAGCCATGATTTTTGGTATACTAGAATATGCCTATGGTTGGTTTTGGAATAAGAAGGAGAAGCAGGTTGCGGGGAAACATTAATACAATTGTTCTTCTAAGTACGTTCTCAAAGCTTGCCTTTTTTGGCCTTATCGCAGCTGTTGTTGCGATTCCCCTGCTTTTTTTCTGGTACGGCCGTGATCTCCCAACTCCGGGAACACTGGTTGTTTCAAAATTCAAGGATGCGACACGTATTTATGATCGAAATGGCGAGCTTTTATATTCTGTATATCAAGATCAAAACAGGACATATGTAGCGCTTTCTGAGATTCCAAAAGAATTGCGAGATGCGACAATCGCAATTGAGGATGAAGAATTTTATAAAAACAAAGGATTTTCTGTCACTGGTTATCTTCGTGCGATCCGCAACATCATTTTTCTTAAAGGCCTTTCAGGTGGATCCACGATTACCCAGCAGTTAGTTAAGAATGTGCTGCTTACCTCTGAGCGGAGCATTCCGCGGAAAATAAAAGAACTTATTCTTTCAATACAGGTAGACCGCAAGTACAGCAAAGATCAGATTTTTGAGATGTATATGAATAATATTCCTTATGGGGGTACGGCAATCGGCGTTGAAGCAGGAGCGCAGACATATTTCGGAAAAAGAGTACAGGAATTGGATCTGGCTGAATCGGCCTTTCTTGCCGGACTTCCTCAGAGTCCAAGTGTGTACTCTCCATTTAGCGGTAATAAATATTATATCGGACGGACGGATTCGGTATTAAAACAAATGGTAGCAAATCATTACATCACAAAAGATCAGAAAGAAAAGGCACTGAAAAAAATTGAAAATTATACATTTGCTCAGAAAAGCGGAAACATTAAAGCACCGCATTTTGTTATGTACGTTAGAGAGGTTCTGGCAAAAAAGTTTGGTGATGAGGTTGTGCAAAGTGGCGGTCTTCAGGTGACGACGACATTGGATTACAAGCTTCAAAAGCAAGCAGAAGAGATAGTAAAAGAAGAAGTTGAGAAACTGGAACAATATAAAGTAAGTAATGGTGCAGCGCTTATCGCAAATCCAAAGACGGGCGAGATCCTCGCTATGGTAGGAAGTAAGGACTATTTTGATGAAAAGCAGGAGGGAAATTTCAACGCAGTTTTTGGTAAAAGGCAGCCAGGCTCATCACTCAAGCCAATAATTTATGCACGGGCATTTGAGAAAGGCTATACCCCATCAACACTTCTTATGGATGTAAAGACGCAGTTTCCCGTCGATGATCCCCAAAATCCTATCTATACTCCGCTTAATTACAATGGCAAGTTTATTGGGCCAATCCAGCTTAGGTTTGCGCTTGGCAACTCAATCAATGTCCCGGCTGTCAAACTTCTTTCGTTGGTTGGTATTCAAGAAGCAATGCAGAAAGGTTTTGAGATGGGAATTACCAATTGGGAACCTACAACAGAGAATTTGCAAAACGTTGGTTTGTCGTTAGTCTTAGGAGGAAGAGAGGTCACGCTTTTTGATGAAGTTACTGCATATGGAGTATTTGCCAATGGAGGGATAAAGCAGGAGTTTAACCCAATTCTAAAAGTCACCGACAGCAAAGGAAAAAAGCTCTTTGAGTATAAAAAGAAAAGTGGCACCCGTGTTCTTTCAGAAGAAGTAAGTTTTCTTATCTCCCATATCCTTCTTGACGATAACGCACGATCAGAAGTCTTTGGACGAGGGTCAAAGCTTAATATTTCCGGCAAGACTGTTTCGGTCAAGACTGGAACTACTGATGTGAAACGTGACAACTGGACAGTCGGATACACAAAGTCATTTGTAGCTGGCGTATGGGTTGGAAATAATGATAATACCCCCATGAATCCCAAGATTGCATCAGGTGTCACAGGGGCAACACCTATATGGAACCGGTTAATGAAGCTTGTTTTGCAGGATAAACCTGATGAGCCTTTAGAAAAACCGGAAAAAGTTATCGCAATGCAAGTTGACGCTTTTGCAGGCGGGTTACCGGTGAGTGGCCAACCGACAAGGGCGGAATACTTTATCAAAGGGACAGAGCCGGTAGCGCAATCTTCTATCTACACAGGCGAATATTTTGTATTTCGTGAAAATGACCCTGTTTCAAAAGACGGAATAAACCGTTGGCAGCAGGGTATTGATGCTTGGATTAATGAATTCCATAAAGATGATCCAAAATATCATGCGCCTGATGATGTGCTAAATCCGAAACCGACAGCGACTCCTGAACCAACAGCTACGCCCGGTCCTACAGCAACGCCTACACCATCACCTAGCGCAACCCCTACTCCTACCCCAGCTCCATAACTGCGTTACTCTTTCAGTTTTATGTTAAGCTTGCTTTGAAGTATTGTAGCTATTTTTTTTCTTATCTCTTTAACATAAGCATTTGATAAATTTTTTTCACTGTGTTGATAGACAATGTGAAAGGTTTTTGTGCTGCCATATGTGTCAAGTAGCGAAACATCTTTAATGAGACTGCTTTGGTTTTTGATTAGATTTATTATATCTCCAATGAGTATTTTTTTAGGAACAATAAGTGCTACATCTTCAACAATTGGTGGATATTTGGGAATCGGTTTAAATATTGTTAGTTTTGCTGCATGTTTACTTATGATTGCAAATGGAATCTCAAACAAAACTCCTTCTTTATGTCTGGTTATAAACTGAAGAGGATCTTCTGATACGGAACAATCTTGAAACAAACGTTCAATGATGCCCTTTATTTCAAAAAAACTTTTCCCATTTGTGATTCCGGCAAGCATATATTCTTCTTTTGCATCGTCAACGGATTTACCTAAATAAATTTTGCCAAGTTCAAAAAGATTGATATTTTGAAAATTAGGTTTGTTTTGTCTCAACGCTTTCAGCAGATTTATTTTCAATGTTGGACGTAGATATTCGTATTCTCGGCTGACAGGCGTATCGACACGAAGGATTTGCTCTGAGTTGATGTCAAATTCGATAAGATCTTTTTCGCCAATAAGACTATATGTATGGATTTCTGAAAATCCTGCAGCTTGTAAATAGTTTTTAATCTTTTCATCGAATTTATAATCATGGAAATACGGTATTTGTTTTGTTGGAATAGCACCAGGAGGTAATGTTTTTGGAAATTTATTATATCCGTACATTCTTGCGACTTCCTCAATAATGTCCTCTTCGAGTTTAAGGTCGTTTCGGTACGTTGGAATTAGACAGGTAATTGTTGCTTCTGCGTCTTTGTCATTCTCACGAAAGTGAGAATCAGATGAAGGATTTAAATGTAGACTTTCTAGTATGGACAGAACTTTTTCCTGGGGAATTTCTATTCCTAAGATTTGATTGAGTCGGTCAATCCTTAACTTTACTTTCCAAGGATTAAATTCCTGTTTTTTCAGATCATAGAGCTTGCTGGCTATTTCCCCCCCAGCGATTTCAAGAATTAAACTTAAACATCGGTTGAGAGCTTCAATTGTTCCACCCGCATTTACTCCCCGTTCAAAAATACTTGATGCCTCGCTGCGGAGTGATAATCTTTGTGACGCCCGACGAATAAGACTGGGAACTTCAACAGGTACTCGGATGAAAATAGTTTTGGTGTCTCTAAATGTCCCGCTATCAAAACCGCCTTTTATTCCGCAAAGGTCAATTATTTTTTCTTTATCTTGTATTATTACCGCGTCTTTTGGAAGTTGGTACGTTATTCCATCGACACTCTTGAATGTTTCCCCTTCCTTGGCCGGTCGTACGAGCAATGTTTGTCCCGTAATCTTATCGTAGTCAAAAGCGTGAATCGGGTTACCAAGCTCAAACATTACGTAGTTAGTAATATCAACGATATTATTTATGGGGCGCTGTCCGATTTTAACCAACCGTTCCTTAAGCCATGCCGGAGACTCCCCCACTTTTATGCCGTCAATGATGATGCCGGTAAACCTGGGATTAATAGCAAAGTCAATGTTGATTGTTAATGGAAGAATTTTTTTGGGCTTGCTGTTTGTAACATCGATTGTAGTCCTGGGAAGTTTTACTTGAGTGTTTTGAACGGCTGCAATTTCCCGTGCGATACCTACTATCGACAGCAGATCTGGTCGGTTTGGTGTGATTTCAAATTCAAAAATTGTATCTCTGTCAACGTTTGTAATTTTTTCTGTTCCAAGACCAATTTC
>CAZDTO010000004.1:6019-18615 GCA_964508395.1 uncultured Gammaproteobacteria bacterium
CAATCAAGCTGATGAATTTGATTTAAGTCGTACCACTTTGCATCCTGTGTTTCAGAGTCATTTTTGATATTCACAGTCCCGCTTTTATGAATTGCAGGAAAGCATAATAGTTTTGCGATTATACTTTCCCGCGGGTATTCGTTGACATATTCAAGCGGAATATCTGTAAGGAGCTCAATTTCAATTCCCACTTCTTCTTTTGTTTCTCTCTCTGCGGCATCAGTAATTTTCTCTTTTTGTCTCACTTTACCGCCGGGGAGCTGCCATTTGTTATGCCATGTTAAAACTCTGGGAGAATAACGTTTTGTTAGAAGAACTTTTTTTTCGGTGTCAAAGATAACTGCAATTGCAACTGTTAGCTTTTTCATAAATTATAATTGTTCCAAGATTCGAAGGTCAGGATTAGTTAATAATCGCAAATCTTCCATTTGATAGCGCAGAGTGACGAGACGTGAAAGCCCAATTGCAAATGCAAACCCGGTAAATTTTTCTTTGTCGTAACCTACTGCTTTTAAGACATTTGGATGGATCATGCCTGCCGGCATGATTTCGCTCCAGCCGCTCAATTTACAGAAACTGCATCCCTTGCCTTTGCATACTGTGCATTCAATATATGTATCAACACCCGGCTCAACGAAAGGAAAATTAGTTGTTGCAAATTTTATTTTTACATTCTCCCTCATCAGTTTTCGCAGTACAAAATCAATCGTGCCGAAAAGATCAGTGAGTCGTATGTTGGTATCAACAGCAAATCCCTCAACCTGCCAGAATTCAAACCCGTGTGAAGCGTCAACCTGTTCATATCTGTAATTTTTTCCGGGTACTATGACGCGAAGAGGTGGCTTTGTCTTTTCCATAATTCTTCCCTGCATCGCAGATGTTTGCGTCCGTAAAATTACTTCCCCAGGCGACGCCTTGGAGCCTCGATTATCAAGATAGAGCGTCTGCTGCATATCGCGCGCCGGATGGTCTTTTGGGATATTAAGCATTTCGAAGTTATATTTATCTGTTTCTATCTCAGGTCCATCAGCTGTTTGATATCCGAGCTGTTTAAAAACCTCAATCATATCGGAAAGAACGTGTGTCATTGGATGAAGGTGGCCAATGGCTGGTTTTATTCCCGGAGCTGTAATATCAATGTCAGTTTCCTTTGGAGATACATTCTCAGTCAGTTTTTTTTGAGCGTTCTGGATAGCTTCTTCAATAATCGTTTTTGTCTCATTGGCAAGCATGCCAATTTCCGGGCGCTTATCTTTTGAAAGCTTGGAAATGTTTTTAATTGCTTGCGTCAACTGTCCGCTTCGCCCTAAGAACTGCACCCGTATTTCCTCAAGTTCTTCAAGCGTTTTTGCCTCAAGAATTAGCGAGACCGCGTTATTTTTAATATTCATTAGGATGTGTTCCATATAATTGTAAGAATAGCACAAAAAACCTCCCGTTTGTGAGGGATGTTGAAGCGTTTTCTGATGAGAATCAGTTTGTCTTGATTTCACCAACAACCTTTTTGAATGTCTCGGGGTCGTTGACGATAAGATCGTTTAAGATTTTGCGGTCGAGTTGGACGTTTGCAATCTTGAGTTGGTGCATAAAAACGCTATAAGAAATTCCTTCCTTTTTAACAGCCTCTGAAATATGAGTGATCCAAAGTTTTCGGAAGTCCCGTTTGCGGAGTTTTCTCCCGTGAAATGCGTACGCTCCGGCGTGAAGAGTTGCCTCATGAGCGACTCTTATTAGCCTTCTTTTTGTGCCGCGATATCCCTTGGCAAGACCAAGGAGTTTTTTATGTTTTCTTCGTGAAACGATACCCCGTTTTACTCTTGCCATATTTACAAATTAAAAAGTTAAAATGCAAAATTCAAAATTACAACTCAAAATTAAAAAGTTTTGACTTTTTACTTTTAGCTTTTGACCTGTTCACTATCCTTCCTATAAAACTTATTTTTTAAATATCTCCCAAAGTTTCTATATGAACTCGTAGCAGCTCTTTCCGAGTGTGTTTGGCGAAAATTAATATTTTTTCTTGCTTCCCCTTTTCCTTTAGGCATGTTCCTTCCTTTCAGTCAGTCAAGTTAAAAATTCAAAGTTCAAAATTTAGAGTTAATGTACTTTATTTTGTAAATAAAAATTCCTCTAATTTGAACTTTTAACTTTGTACTTTGAACTATTTATGCCCGACCCATCAGCTTTTTAACACTTCTGGCAAATCTTCCCTTGAGTACTCCCGGCTCTTTTTGCCTTCGGATTCTTCTTTTTGATTTATGTAGTTTCCGGTGACTGCCGTATTGGTGACTAAAGAGCACCTTGCCCTTTTTCGTCACCTTGAACCGTTTGCTCACTGACTTTCGTATCTTCATTTTTCCCATGTTGTTTTTTCTTTTCTAATGTTATAAGAGTAACCAATTGATTGCCTTCAAAATGCGGCTCCCGCTCAATCTTTGAGATATCAGAGAGCGCATCTATGACGTTATTTACAACTTTCCTTCCGAATTCAGGATGTGTGATCTGTCTTCCCCTGAATTTGACGACTATTTTTACTTTATCACCATCCGCTAGAAATTCCCTTCCACGGTTTATCATGACCCTCAGATCATTCTCAGATATGAAAGGGCTCAGGCGTATCTCTTTTGTCTCTGAAATTTTTGACTTCTTCTTTTCTTCTCTTCGTTTCTTTTCCTGTTGATAAAGAAACTTTTTAAAGTTTATGATTTTTGCAACCGGTGGTTTTGCCATCGGCGCAATCTCAACCAGGTCAAGTCCCAAATTTCGTGCCTTCTCAAGCGCTTCGATCTTTGATAAAACGCCAATTTGTTTCCCTTCGCTGTCAAGAAGCCTAAGCGTATTGGCGAAAATGCGCTCGTTGATTCGAAAAAATTGTCTTTGCTCTGGTCTTTTTTTAAATCTTCTTATCAATTTCTTCTTTAAGTTTTGTTATAAACTCAGAAACGTTGATTTGACCGAGATCTTTTCCTTCCCGTTTTCTAACGGCAATTGATCCGTTTTCCGTTTCCTTATCCCCTATTATACCCATGTAGGGTACTTTTTGTAAAGTAGCTTGCCTTATTTTGGCTGAAACAGTTTCCTGTCTGCTGTTCACATCAGACCGGATGCCGGCGTCCTGCAGGTCTTGGTTTATCCTTATTGCAGCCTCATTATGCCGGTCAGCAATCGGGATAATTGATATCTGTGTCGGTGAAAGCCAGAGTGGGAATGCGCCTTGATAATGCTCAGCAAGTATTCCAATAAACCGTTCAAAAGAGCCAAAGATGGCCCTATGAATCATTACAGGTCGTTTTTCTTTCCCATCACTGTCAACATAGTTGAGCTTAAATGCTTCAGGCATGTGAAAGTCAAGCTGTACTGTCGCCAATTGCCATTCACGTCCGAGAGAATCTTTGATATGTAAGTCAATTTTTGGTCCATAAAATGCGCCATCGCCTTTTTTGTCACCGGCAGTAATATTTTTCTTTTGTAAGACTTCAGCAAGATCTTTTTCTGCCTTATCCCACATATCATCGGTTCCAGCTCGCGTTTCCGGCCGTGTCGCAAATCGGAACTCGTACTCAAAGCCAAAACTTTTATAAAACTCCCTCATCATGTCAAGAATCGCCGACACTTCATCAAATATCTGGTTTTCAGTTGCATAAATATGCGCGTCATCCATTGTTATCTGTCTAACTCTTAGTAAGCCATTAACCTCGCCTGATTTTTCTCTTCGGTGCAGTCTGCCGATTTCAGAAAACCGTAGTGGCAATTCCCGGTAACTTCTTTGCCGGAAGCGATATAAAATGGTTGATTCGGGACAGTTCATTGGCTTTAAGGAGTATTCGACGGGTTTTGTATCGTTTGATTCATCGGAAAGGATCAGGTTATACATATTGTGTTCCCCGAATTTTTCCCAGTGACCGGAGTCTTTAAATAACTGGCTCTTTACCATAATAGGCGTTGAGGTTTCAAGGTATCCTGCAATCAACGTTAATTCACGAATATATTTCTCAAGTTCTTTGAAAATTACCATGCCCTTTGGCAGCCAGAATGGCGCTCCGGGAGCGATCTCATGGGTGAAAAAAAGCTCAAGCTCCTGTCCGATCTGCTTATGATCTTTTTTCTGCGTTATTATTTTTTTATTGCTCTCATCCATAGCTGTACTATACCAGAAAGAATAGGATTTATAAAGAATTCATGCGGAGGATATTGGAGTTATTTAGGCTTTGAGATGCTTTGGACAAAGGATTCTATTCGATCAAGTCCTTTTATGATTGACTGCATGTCAGTAGCAAAGCTAAGGCGGATGAAGCGGTCATCGCCAAAAGCACTACCCGGAACAGCTGCGACATGCTGCTGCATTAAGAGCTGTTCGCAAAACAATGCTGAACTGTTGAGGGAATTTTTATATAAGCTGGAGATATCAGCAAATACATAGAATGCTCCGTCGGGAATAGAAACAGAAACTCCCTTTATGGCTTTTAGTCGTTTGACCATATAATCCCTCCGCTTCACATACACTTTTCTCATTTTTTCTAAGTTTGCAAATGAACCTTTCAGCGCAGCAACTGCTGCTTTTTGGGCAATGCTGTTAGGACTGGATGTCATGTGGTCCTGCAAAGAACTTGCAGCTTTTATAATATCTTCCGGTCCCCCGCAATATCCGATCCTCCAGCCAGTCATCGCATATGTCTTTGAGACGCCATTGATAACGATAGTCTGTTTTTTTATTTCTTCTCCGAAAGACGCGATACTCACATGTTTTTTTGTATAAATAAGTTTTTCGTATATTTCATCGCTTAAAACATAAATATTGTATTTGCAGCAAAGTGCTGCTATTTCTTTAAGCGTTTCTTTGTCATACACTGCGCCGGTAGGGTTTGACGGTGAATTGAGGATAATCGCTTTTGTTTTTTTGGTGACATGTTTTCGTATTTGGTTGGCTGTTGCTATAAAGTTTTTCCCTGATGGGACAAATACGCATTTACCGGAAGCAAGCTTTACCATCTCCTCGTATGAGACCCAATAAGGAACTGGAATTATGACCTCATCGCCCGGATTTATAATGGTTTGGATGATTACATATAGAGACTGTTTTGCGCCATTTGATACAAGAATTTGTTTATTGGTATAGATTAAATCGTTGTCTTTTTGGAACTTTGCGATAATTGCCTGCTTTAATTCCGGTATACCGCTTGTCGGCGTATATTTTGTAAATCCAGCAGATATCGCCTCGATTGCCGCTTTTTTGATATGTTCAGGTGTATCAAAATCCGGTTCTCCAGCACCGAAAGAGATGACATCAATTCCAAGCTTCCTCATCTCCAGTGCTTTAGCATTCATGGCAAGAGTTGCAGAAGGGCAAATTTGTTTTGCTCGATCAGAAATCATAAGGTTTTTCCGTTCGTGAACGAAAATTTTTTTCTCTTTCTCATCTGCCAGTTGCGGGTCCTGTCGCCAATTCCCTCCCCGCCATGCTCGTGCTAGTGAGCCACTACTCAACGCACTTCGCGTGGCGTGAGCCCTTCCATTGGCGCCACCCGCTAAATACTCAAAAAATTTTATTCACTCACTAAGTTTCTTATTTTTGAATAATGATATATTTGGGCCTTCTTTGATAACGGAAGAAGGAATGTCCCGATATTTTTTAAAGTTTTCAACAAAGCTCTCTGCCAGCTCCTTGGCTTTTATATCATATTCATTTTTGTTTTTCCAAAGATTTCGTGGTGTTAAAAGCTTCTTGGCAATCCCAGGTACGCTTTTGGGCACAGATAAATTAAATACAGCATCGTGGTAATACGTTTTGGGAATTTTTTTATCGAGTGCCGCGGTGACTATCTTTCTTGTGTCATCGATACTGATCCGTTTACCTATCCCATATTCTCCCCCAATCCAGCCTGTGTTAATAAGATATACGTCGCTTTTGTATTTAGCAAGGTATTTTTTTAACAAATCTGCGTATATTTTTGGTTTAAGGGGCATAAATGGTGCGCCAAAATATGCCGAGAATGTTATCTTTGGTGTTGTAATGCCACGCTCGGTTCCAGCCAGTTTTGATGTATAGCCTGAAAGGAAATGGTAAATCGCGCCATCAGTAGTCAGTTTGGCAACCGGGGGCAAAACTCCAAACGCATCAGCGGTAAGAAATATAATGGTCTTCGGGTGGGAGCCAACACCTGACAATATTGTATTTTTAAGGTAGGAAATAGGGTATCCAACCCGAGTATTCTCTGTAATGCTGCTGTCGGCAAAATCAAATGAGCCGTCTTTTTTTAATACTACATTTTCAACCAGTGCCCCATCACGTATCACGTCCCAAATAAGTGGTTCGCTTGCTTTTTTCAGATTTATGCACTTTGCATAACAACCGCCTTCGAAGTTGAAAATACCATTTTTTGACCATCCATGTTCATCATCGCCGATAAGGATACGAGATGGATCAGCAGAAAGCGTTGTTTTGCCGGTTCCTGACAGTCCGAAAAAAAGAGCACTCGTGCCATCCTTGCCAATATTGGCTGATGCATGCATCGGTAATACGCCTTTGAATGGCAGGAGATAATTCATCACACTAAAAACAGATTTTTTCATCTCTCCTGCGTATTTTGTCCCTCCAATTAAAACGACCATTTTATCTAAATTGAGTATAATGAATGCTTCCGAATTCGTCCCGTCGGTTGCCGGATCAGAGATAGCACCCGGAGCGCAAAGCACTGTCAGCACCGGCTTATGATGTTTCAATTCCTTAGGTGTCGGGCGGCGCAGAAGATGTTGCATGAAGAGTGACTGATAAGCATACTCTGAAACGACGCGGACATGGATTTTATATTCTTCATCTGCTCCAGCAAACCCGTCGAAAACATACAAATTTTCAAGTGAGGATAAATATGAAGAAATTTTTTTATAAAGGGAATTAAAATGGCTTTTACTGATTGGTTTATTATGCTTTCCCCAGTCAACATGGTCATGAACAGATGCCGTATCGACAATAAATTTATCATTGGGTGATCTTCCTGTGTATTTTCCTGTATATACAACAATTGCTCCGGTTTTTGCAGCGATTACTTCATTTTTTTTCAACGCGTGGGCAACGAGTGTGCCTATTGGTAAATTCCGGTGAAACAATCCTTTAGGAGTTATTGCATGGTCTGCGAGATGATGCATGGATAGATTGTATTGTAGAGACTTTCTATATACTTGACTCTATTATGACTATTAACTGACAACTTTGCTATTGTAGCCGAAGATTTGATGTTTTTTATTGCTGCTCTATTGTTGCCAAAACTTTATTTAGTATAGCAGTTCTTCCAGAAAGGCCGTCAACTGTTTTATTTTATGCTGTGAGCCCAGATGGGATCGAACCATCGGCCTCTTCGATGTCAACGAAGCGCTCTACCGCTGAGCTATGAGCTCGAATGTGGAATCAATTTTAACAGATTAAGTTTTGAGAGACAATATTTCCGCATTTGTTATGCAAGAAGAAATGTTTTAGAGGTTCCCATGTCTCTATGTTTTGGTACATTAGGTATCGTGTTGGACAATCTGGTGTGCTGTAACATAAATGCCTTGGAGATTATAGATTAACTTGTTGATCGAATCTTCAGGTTTTCGAATTTCCTGTTTAACTAGCTTGCGTAAGAGATTTATTGTTTTATCATAACTATTTAGCGCCAATATTTTTTGCGGAGAATTGGATACAAGTACCATACCGCCTGGTACAATATTCACTTGTGTTGGCAAGTCAGCAATTCTTTGGGCCATTATGGTTCCCTGCATCATTGTTGTATTAAGGACGCTTGCAGAATAGTCTGTCAGGTCATTTTCCATGCGTCCATTTTGTCTGGGAAGATCAATTTCGAGTCTGTGCTTCTCGTCAATATAGGAATATTCATTAAATATATAAAATCCGTCTCTATAGTCATTTTGTTCCAATAAGTTTTTTATTGTCTTTTTATAACCATCATATACGATTGATAGCTCTTCAAGAGCATTAAGTGCGCCATTTTTGCGGGCACCATAATATTGGTCTCCGAGCGGATCAGAAATAAAGTTAACAAAAAGTAGCTTCGCCGAAGCGTGTTGGATTTCTGAAATTTTTTTGTCAAGGCTTATCCCTCCCCTGAATAAATCAGCTGAAATATCAATATGACCGGGTGTCACTTTGGTATATCCTTCGTCGCTTTCTCTTAAGTCCTTTCTTATGAAAATCGATTTTGGTAAGGCAAAGTCAGCAAACTTTTTTCCGATATCGTAGATCAGATCACGAGTAAAAAGACCCAGATCTTGTAGCGGTATGTCTGAGATAAGGCTGAATTCTATATTATTTTCACTCAAGTCAACCGGTTCTGCAGTCAATGTCGGTTCTGGGGTTGGGAGAGGAGGAGGCGTTGGGAATGGTTCTTGAAGTCTTTTTATTGACGGTGCAACTACACCCAGACCAACAGCTGTTGTTGCAAGACTTAGCCCAAGGCCACCTAAGAGCACACGTCGGTTAGACTTATGTTTCATATCTGCTGTTAGTATCGCTTGTACAATGCGCTCTTTGTCTTCTGCCTGTCTTTGTTCAACTCTATTCATAAAAAAACCCCGCTAAGGCGGGGTAATGTGAAAAATTCTTTTAAATCACATCACCCCCTGCTCGTCTTAAGGACGAACATAGAGAGGGTGTATGTAATTGTTTGTAAATTGCTCACTGTTTGAGAATTATCCTACCAGAGAAAATTAATAAATTCAAGGGGCTAATTTTGTCAGGATTTGAGGAGTCGGTGTAATGCCTTATCCTTATCAATCGGATTTCCCTTCATTTTTCTTACCGCGGTTGCAAGCATCTCAATTGTTCTATCATAAGTTTTTTTGTCCACTGGGTATGGGGTAGCATCTTTCCCCCCGTGGGCAAAGCTGTAGCGGGCCGGGTCTTCATAGGATGGTTTTGCTCCATAAATTATTTCTGAAACAAGGGCTAATGCCCGAATCGTTTTAGGGCCTACTCCTTGCATGGCGACAAGCTGTTCGTAGCTTTCTGGTTTCTGATAGGTAACTCTTTGCAATATTTTCTCTAAATATTTGCTTTTGGTAAAATCTTCAGAAATAACAGGGTGGCTGTAAAATTCGGTATCGTCAAGCTCAAGTAGGGTAAGCTGTTCAGATCGCTTAGAATCAGCCGCGTCAGACGCGGTTTGAAGCGAAATCATCCGTGAAAGTTTGGAAGAATGTTTTCGTAGTATTTGAATATCTTTTATGACTGATTGGTAGCCTGCGTTTGTAAGCTCAGTTGATACCGTTCTTGTTTTTAGACTCTCTTGCGCAATGAGATTTAGCATTTTGTTTTGAAATGCCTGTGAGGCAATACCGCTGTGTGGTTCATTGACGAAGCTGAATTGTTTTTTCTTGTCATTCTGGAGCGAAGCGATAGAATCTTTTTTTAATGAGATCCTATCATCACGCTGCGCATGTCTCCAGGATGACATTGAATCTTCATGCCAATGATATCTTCGAGCTGTTTGGCTTGTTGTATTCATACCCTGTTGTATAACTGCCCATGATCCTGATCGTGTAAATATGAAACTGTGATGATAAATTTGATAACCGTCCTGTACGAGACTGCTATCAACTTTGGCTGCCATTTTGGAGCTGTGAGCTAGCTGGTTGGTTTTTCCTGATGAAAGATTTAACCGCTCTCCCCACATCAAAATCTCATCAGGCGTTTTCCTTGAAGTCTTACCTTTTCCGCCGCAGATAAAGATTCCCAGATCTTTTTCTTGTCCTCGTATTGCTTCTTTCAGTGCTGCTGTGAGAATGGTTGTCAGGCCTGATGCATTCCAGTCAAAAGCAAGGACGGTTCCCAGTGATTGGAACCAGACCGGATCGGCAATTCTTAAAACAAACTCATCTGGTCCATATTCATCGACTACAATCTCAATCATTGAGCGACCAAGTCGCACCATCCGTTCAAAGAGCCACCGTGGACACGTGCCGGTATCAAGGGTGAACGTTGCTATACCTTTTCTCATATCATTAAAAAAATTCGTTTGTGATCGAAAATTTTTTTCTCTTTCTCATCTGCCAGTTGCGGGTCCTGTCGCCAATTCCCTCCCTCCATGCTCGCGCTAGTGAGCCACTACTCAACGCGCTACGCGTGGCGGGAGCCTTCCATTGGCGCCACCCGCTGAATACTCAAAAAATTTTATTCATCCACTCATTTTTTTCGATGAGATTATGATATAATATAGTGCCTCAAAATTCTAGCACCAGTGATATTATGAAAGTTTATTTTGTCAGGCATGGAGAGAGTACGTTTAATGCTTTAGGTCTTCATCAGCACAGACACGTATCCTTAAGTGAAACCGGGAAAAAACAGGCAGCCTTTGTCGCAAAACGGTTTGTACAGATCCCGATAGATATCATCATTGCAAGTCCGTACACTCGTGCACAACAGACTGCAGAGGCGATCAATGCTGTAGTCGAGAAAAAGATTGTTTATACGGATCTCCTCAAAGAGATTAAGCGGCCAACAGCCGTTGAGAAAAAGAGTATTACAGACTCAAATGTATTGGAAATACAGCAGGCAATACGCAAGCATTATGTCAGCAAACATTGGCATTATTCAGACGAGGAAAATTTTTTTGATTTGCAGAAGCGCGCTATGTCTTTTACTAAGTATTTGGAAGCTTTAACAGAGGAAAATGTACTCGTGGTAACCCACGGAATGATTTTGAAAATGATTGTTATAACAATGTTTCTCGGGAAAGAAGTTACGCCGGATTTATTCCTTCAATTTGAACGGTTCTTTAAGACCAGTAATGCTGGAATGACGGTTTGTGAAAGAGGCAAAGAAAACAGTTGGCACTTACTTACTTGGAACGATTCAGCGCATTTAGGATAAATCTCTATATACGTAGTGTTTTAGTCGTGAGGTAGTTACCTGTCTATATCAGAAACACCATAATATTCTCTTTGTGTGTTTTCAAATGAACCTCTAAAAGGATTTTTCGAATGTATGGTACCTTCAGCAAGCCAACTACTTGTCAACGCACCGCTTCCAAAGAATTCCCCTTTTTTTATTGCTGCTTCGTCTTCACGTGCGTTTTGTGCCTCAAAAAAGGCTTCGATGTCGATTGCAAGACTTCCATCCCGTAGGTGTTGAGGCGGATGCGCATGGCTTCTGGTTACTTGCTCAAGAGTTTGTAAAAATGGTGATTTTTCGCTTTCTTGTATTCCCATATAGTAATTTATTCTCGGTGCGCAATTATACAATCTACATCTCCAATACAATCAAGATCCTTACCTATATTTCCGATTCCTTCGTATTCCTCTTGGGTATTGGAGAATGCTTCACCATTCTTACTTGGTGAAGTAGTAGTTTCAGCAAGCCAGGAGCTTCCAATTGTGCTGGATTCATATTTTTTACCAGTTATCTCATCACGGCTAAATCCCATTTGATCATCCTCAATTAATTCTCCTGCATCCCGTACCATACGTCCATCGGAATCTATATAGCTGTGTTGAATGTGTCGTTTTGTATCTACACCCCTTATGTTTTGCTCTTTTGCCATATTAACCAGTTTGCGTTGCCACTACGCGTTCATTTGAAAGGCCGAATGTCGTACCGTGTTTTTTAAACATTGACCAATAGTTCCGCTTGCTTTTTTTGGTTGTGATTGCTGTAAGCCAACTGCCTGAATCTTCAACCTTTATTCTAGCAGTTTTTATGATCTGTAGTAACCATTCAAGGAAGTTAAGATGGTATTTGCCAGGAATGGCAGGAGCCTGTTCCATGGTAACCTCTTTAAATTCAGCTTGTAATACTGTTGAGGTTTCAATAAGCCGTCGCAGCTCAAAAAGAACCTCTTTAATTTTTTCCTCGATTTCCCTGGTCTCATGTTTTACCGAAACTTCTGTGTATTGGAGAATTTCACGCCGATAATCTATTCCAGGCGCAACATCATGTTTTTGATGTGTTTCCTTTGTTGCTACAAGGTCTATTTCTTCTCCTTCTATAAGATCTCCGCTTGGTGTGGAATGCTCACGCTGTTCATAGTGACCGAGTATTTGTTCCCACATGGTGCGAGTCCCGTTTTTTAACAGTTGGTCTCCAAAAGTCTTACTGATGTCTGAAGCAAATCCCTTTAGGGTTTCAACCTGATTGTTATTGGGATGTTGCTGTGCGGGTTGGGTTGTCTTTTTGGGTATCATATAGCTTCAAAATATTATCATAACTGTCTTAGGAAATCAAGCGTTTTTTGCTGGCGTAGAATACTTGCTAGAAGATATTTGTTTTTTTCAAGATTTTCCCGCTCTTTTGGATCTTTTGCCTTTTGGATTGCTTCAGCGATTTCCGTCTCTTCAATGGTAATTTGTTCTTCCTGCGCTATCTTTTGAAGAATAAATTCAAGTTTGAGATCGCTCCCCGCTTTCGCCATATATTCCGCCCTGAGTTCTTCCGGCGTTCTCTTTGTTGAGGCAAGATATTGATCCAGCGTCAAACCGAGCCTTTTAATTTCATCAAGCGTTTGAGCAAGCAATCTGTCTGCTTCCTGTTCAAGAAGGACTGCCGGTACAGTAACTTTAACACTTGCAATAAGAGTCTGCACAATTTCTTCGAATTTTGGTTGTTCCTG
>CAZDTO010000004.1:18715-28462 GCA_964508395.1 uncultured Gammaproteobacteria bacterium
TCTTTTCCGGGTACAATAATTTTGCTTTTGGCTGTAATTTTTTGAATATCCGTCTTGTAGCTACCTAACTGAACGTCTGGCATCTCGCATGTGAATGCAGTAAATACCCAATCATTGCCATCTGTAAGTTTTTGTACGTGTACTTTAGGGGACATAATAGGATGCAGTTTATGGTCTTCGATTGCCTTGAGATAGGCTTTTGGTAAAAGTTGTTTTAGCGTTTCTTCCTGAAGTTTTTGCTGGTCGATACGTTGTTCTGCGACATCTCGTGGAGCTTTACCTTTGCGAAATCCACTGACTTCAAGATCCTGTGCAAATCTATTAGTTACCTCCTCTTTTGTCTGTGCTACTTCGGAGGCTGGAATTGTGATAATCAACTGAATTGTACCGTCTTCCTGTCGTGCTATTACTGAATTCATAAATTTAGTTCTTAGTTATTTAGCTTATTAGTACTTAGTATTCTTAGGTGGGCCAGAGAGAAATCCCCTCCTTCGCTAAAGCTTCGGAGGGCAAGGTAACCTCTCAACCCTTGCGCGCTTGCCCGCCGTAGCTTGTGCCCAGGGGGAGAGTCGAACTCCCATACCCTTACGAGCACAAGGTCCTAAACCTTGCGTGTCTACCGTTTCACCACCTGGGCACGCGAAGGTGGGTCTACCATTTCGCCACCGGCCCAAACATTGTGTATTATACCTCTTTTATATAGAAATTGGTAGACTTAGGTGATTTTGTTTTCGGTCAAACGTCTCGATGTCGTTCATGAAATACGCAACGCGCTGTGCCCATGTGGGCGAGGCAGCATAATATCTGCCAATTTGGTATACATCTTCTGCTTTCCATGTGTCAATATACCGCTGTCTTAGCTCTTTTGAGATAGTTGCTATTGCATCATCCCATGATTTAAATACGATCATATTGTCTCCGTAAATTCCCCATCCCCATGCGTTATACGAATTATATGGGTAATGATGTGCAAAGGTTGATTCAACGCCTGAAATCGATACTAGAAGCCTCCAATCCAATGCATAAGTATCAGCCTGCTGTACAAACACCCAGGCATATGGTGCAAGCGGTGATTTAAATTTTTTAAGATATTCTCCGAGTATCTCTTCCCTTCTCGTGTCTTTTCGGTTCTCAGAGCTTACCAGCTTTGCCGAAGCTTCGGCAATTTTTGTCTCTGCGAATACCGATTGTGGTTGAAGAAGGAAAAGGAGAATCCCGAAGGGTATGAATATTTTTTTCATGGATTTTACGCCATAAAAAAATCCTAACGTATGTTCTTTCGGACATACCTTAGGATCTGATACAGATTGTACCACTTAACTATAGGTTTGTCAAGTACCTTATTATGGGTTATTTGAAGTTGGTTTCGGCTGTTTTTGAGGCTGGACGTGCTATTTAAGCTTATTCATGAAGAACTCGACACTAAAAGACCAGCTTCCATCGCTTCTTGGAGCATATCTTTGCATGATTTCCTCAGGACTCTCTAGTCCCAGACTTTTGTACTTGGCTAGTGCCTTCGTAACTGTCTCAATTCCATCTTTGTAATCGCTAAAGCCCATTGTTTTTTCTCCATAGATCCCGTAACCCCAACAATTATGCTCTGCGTTTTCAACGATGATTTTTTTACAGAGTCCTGATTCCTGCATAGCAATCGCTGGAATCAAGCGAAAATCAATATTATAAGCATCGGCAGTCTCTACAATATCTTGTGCAAAGGGCTCAAGGGGTGATTTATATCTAGTAAGAAACTGCCGTACCAGCTCAATTCTTGCATCCGCTTGTTCTATAGCGTCTGAAATAACATGTTGACTGGATGGGAGAGCAGCGTAGGCCACCATTTTTGGTGAGTTGCGCACATAGAACCCATACGGAGAATTTTTTTGAGAAAGTGAAGATAACAAGAGAAAACTTGCGACAAAGACAATATTAAATATAAAGAGAAAACTTGCGACAGTTAGCAGGTTTCTCACAATACCATATGTTGGCAAATTTAATCAATGTTGTCAAGTCTAGCCTCGTTTGCTACAATGGAGCAAACTTTCTGCTCAAGTGGCCTATCATGCCGAAGTGGCGGAACGGTAGACGCGCAGCGTTCAGGACGCTGTATCTTTACAGATGTGGAGGTTCGATTCCTCTCTTCGGCACCAAATTATGTTAAAATAATTGCTCGCGGACGTGGCGGAACCCGGTATACGCGTATGCTTGAGGTGCATATGACCGCAAGGTCGTGGAGGTTCAACTCCTCTCGTCCGCACTGATATTCGCTTGCTTCAGCTTCTTGCAAAGCAAGTACGCTGAAGAGCGCTTCATCAGTGCAGGCACAGTCATTGGTGATAGAGCGAATATCAGCCATATCGAAGCGCTCTTCGTTAAAGTGGAACGAAACGAAGTAAGCGGATGATATGGCAAATAATGTATTACGTCTATATTCTCAAAAGTTTAAGAGACAATAAGTTTTATACAGGATTTAGTAGTAACTTGAAAAGAAGATTAAGGGATCATCAGGTGGGAAATGTTGATTCGACAAAAAATAGAAGACCTTTGGAGCTATTTTATTACGAAGCTTATAGAGATAAGGTAAGCGCCTTGAATAGAGAAAAGTTTTTAAAAACAACGCGGGGAAAATTACAATTGAGAAAGCAAATTAATTTGGAAGGGGACTCGTAGCTCAGTTGGTTAGAGCGCCTCGTTTACACCGAGGAGGTCAGAAGTTCGACTCTTCTCGAGTCCACCACGTCAAACGTGGCTTAGCAAAGTCAGACAAGGACAATAATCATGGAGCGCTTTTTTGTCCTGCAGCAAAAAACGTATCAATTTCTTTGACAAGATCCTTGGGTGTTACCTGCGCTTTGAGAATATATCCATCCGCACCAATTTTAAATGCCTCTTTAATAATATTTTCCTGGCCTAAGTTCGTTATGAGAAATATTGGGGTGTTTTTGGCGTGTGACGTGGGTTCCCGGCAGGTACGTAGAAGATCAATGCCTGTGATTTTAGGAAGGACCAGATCAAGAAGGATCATATCATAAGTTTGATTGTTTATTTTGTCCATGGCCTCTTGTCCATCGATTGCTAGGTCAACATGGTATCCTGCTTCTGTGAATACCCCTTTGTAAAGTTCACGTATAAAAAGATCATCTTCAATGATAAGTAATTTTTTGGGCGTGATTCCAGCGGAGCTCACCTCGCTTTGCGGGGGAAGCGGGCTATTTGAGGTCTCATTTTTTGAGTGGTCTGCCAAATCGTTGTTCATATGCTTCTTCGTTAACTATGATACCTTTGGTGCCTTTACCTGTCAAGGTGCCAGGCTTTGTCTTATGGTATTTTTCAATGTCGGAAGCTGTGGCAATCGGTAAGGTAAAACGGAAAGTTGAGCCTTTGCCAACAATGCTCTCTGCAGAAATTTCTCCGTGATGCATATTGACAATCATTTTTGCAATATATAGACCAAGTCCAGTGCCTTTTGATCCTTCTTCAAGCATTCCTGATACACGGAAAAATTTGGTGAATAGTTTAGAGAGCGCTTCGTGAGGAATACCTATGCCCGTATCTGAAATTTCTACCTCAAGAAATTTATCATTTTTTTTGCGAATTGAGACTTTGATGTTTCCTCCTTCGGGAGTATAGCTAGTCGCATTTGCCAGGAGGTTTGAGACCACCTGATTGATACGAAACACATCGGCAAGAACAGGCGGTAGTTTTTCATCTGTATGAAATGAAAGGGTTTGTTTTTTCGTCTGAGCTTGTTGCTGAAAGCTATTGACGATTTCGCTTATAGTTTGTGATAAGTCTATTGCGCCGAGTTCTACTTTGAAGGTACTTTGCTCTATCCGGGATACATTGAGTAGGTTGTCAATGAGACTGCCGAGATTTTCGCTGCTTACGACAAGACGGTCAATGAGCATTTTTATATCCGGTTGAGAAAATTGCCCGATCTTGTCTTTCAGCACGTCAGCATAGCCGCGGATTGCTGTTAAAGGGGTTCTTAGTTCATGAGCAGCCATAGATACAAAATCAATTTTCATTTCTTCTAATTTTTTTTCTTCCGTAACATCATGCATTGAGAGAATGCAGCCCAATTCTACCCGTTTTCCCTCCTTAATTTGCCCGGCAATAAGATTTATAAATGATTGCTTTTTGTCACGGCCTTCTATTTTTAGATCCCTCTTCTTATAAACTATTCCTTCAAAACCGTCAGTTTTGACTGGACAATACTTAAGGGTCGGGAGTTCATCGTTTTTATCGTAGACACGGATAAGTTGGGAAATAGGTTTGCCGATTGCTTCTGATGCGGTGAATCCTGTGAGTTTTTCCGATGCTGAATTAAAAAGTATGACATTGCTATTAACATCAACTGCAATGACGGCGTCAGTGATACCGGAAAGGACAAGGCTTAATTTATTTTTTTCCGCAGATATGATCTCTTTTTCTGCTTCAAGCTGGTCATTTATTTCCCGCAAGTCCAGGTCTCTTCGTAAGAGCAGTGATGCTGCTTTATCAGATTTTATTCTATGTTCTTCGATTTTATGAAATGATGTTTGTAAGTTTTTTGCCATAGTGTTGAGTGCATTACCCAGCTCTTCAAGCTCATCACCGCTATGAAGGGCAATACGGGTTTCCAGCTTGCCTTGTTCAAGCTGTTTTGCCGTATCCTTAAGTTTTTGAATTGGTCGAGTTAAATTATTACTTAGAGAGAAGGCAATCAAAAAAAGAAGGGCTAGCGTAATAAAAAAAGTGAAAATAAATAATGTCCATATAAAATTGAGAAAAGCAAAAGCCTCAAATTCCGGCTGCTCAAAAATAATGTGCCAGTTGATCACAGGCACTTTAGCCCCTTTTGCGATAACCCTTACTCCTTTTTCATTGACATACCGATAGTCTTCTTCTGATGAAAGTGTATGTGCATCTTGAGTAATCATTGCAGCGATAAATTTCCTATCTGTTAAAATTGGTCTGCTTAAAACAAAGCTTTGATTGGGGTGCGCAATAAGACGTCCTTCCTCATCAACAATATATGCGAATCCATTATTACCTAATTTGACTTTTGAGATGATATCCCAAAGTTTTGTCAGCTTAATCTGCATTTTTATTATTCCAATAACTGTTTCCTTGTCAGAGAAAATTGGTGAAAAAAGATCAACATGCGGACCAGTTTCTTCATCCAGATAGTAAACTTTTGAAACAGATGCTTTGCCAAGAACTGCAGTCAAGAATTGGTCCGATGCGATCTCAAAGCTTAATTTATCGACAGGTATTTGTCCAAAACGGTCGATTTTTATCGTTTCCCTTCCACTTGGTGTCAAAAAGGCAATTTTGTTAATAAATTCATTGTTTTCAATAACATATTTACTGATTGTACTTATTTGTTTTGTATTGTTTGTAATGTCTTTTTTATATTCCGTTGCAAGGCCACTGCTGTATGATATAAGTACCGCAAAGAATTTTTTAATTTCATCAGATGCGATTTTAGCTTTTTCATTATGAATATTGTCAACTTGAGAACTGATGTAGGTTCTTGCGATGTTAACGGTAAAGGCTTGAATAAGGTATGCGAGGATAACGACAAGGATAAATCCAATAAGTAATTTGATACGAATATTTAATTTCATTCATTTCATTCCAGCCATTTCTGCTTAAGGTCTGCTAAGATTCCTTTTTGGCGAAGTAATTCCAAGATAGCATTAACCTTATTGACAAGCTCTATTTCATCTTTTCGAAATACAATCCCATAATTTTCTGTTGTAAAAGGATCGCCTACAATTTTTAAGGTTTGGTGTTCTGTTACAAGTCCTTTCGCTCCTGTAAGGTCGGTTATGATTGCATTGACTGTTCCTTTTTCCAAAGCTAGAGCTGCTATCTCTGTATTTTCATATGGAATAACTAATTCTTTGCTTGTGTATTTCAATGCTTCCGGTTCACTGACTGTCTCATTTTGTACGCCAATCCTTTTTCCGACAAGATCCAAAGGCGTTGTTACAGACAAATTAGTCTTGTTTGTAATAATGACCTGGCCATTGTTAAGATACGGGTTTGAAAAATTGTATTTTTTCTTCCTCTCATCGGTGATTGAAACAGATGAAATAATAACACCCACATCCTGCCGTTCTAATGAGTTGAATATATCTTCCCATTTAACATTTTTGAATTCGGCTTTCATGCCCAGCTCCGCTGCGATTCTCCGGCCAAGGTCAATATCATAGCCTACTATTTCGCCGCTTTTATCAATAAATTCCATTGGGGGAAATGTTGCATCAGTTGCAACAATCAATGTATTTGTTTTAGTGATTGGTTGTGGAATTGGTTCAGATGGGTTATATTTTTTCAGCTCATTTTGGAAAACTATGTAAGAGGATAAAAGTACTGATATGAGCAAGCTGACTAGGATTATCACAATTGATGGCGTCGAGAGCAATCTCTTTCTAACGGGAGCTCTTTTTTCAACCTGTAAGTCAGATTGCGCCTGAGGCGAAGCTGCAACCTGATCTTCTGGAGAAACCGCAGTTTTTTCTTCTATAGAATCCATGAGCTAGTTACAGTATTGGTGAATTCTGTCCTATTGTCAAGGGGACTTGACATGAATGAAGTATTTCAAGTAATCTTAGTTTGTATGGCAATCCTTGCAGGTGTTGGTTTTTCACAAAATAAGGAAGCAAAAGAGGCCGTCCATGCAGCATATATAATGGCTACTACATTTCTCCAAGGGCATACACCTACGTTTATCATGCTTTTTGCTTCTCCCACTGCTTATAATCAGGAATCACTTTTGGCAGCAATTAAGAGTGAAAATCCCAACGCTGTTATCGTTGGCTGCAGTACTGCCGGAGAGATCACATCAGCAGGTGGATCACTTGATAGCTCCGTAGCACTTATGGCTATTTTTACCGACCAGATGAAGTTTGTCTCAGGAATTGGTAACAACATTAAGGAAGATGCTAGGGCTGCAGGAAAAGAGTTTGCTGAGAACATCATGCGAGCTGGTGCTGGTAAGCCGAAAGCGGCAATCGTGCTGCCCGACGGACTGGCTGGCAATGGGGCAGATATTGTCCGCGGCGTTCTTGATGTTTTTGGCCAGGATTTCATGGCAGCAGGAGGATCTGCAGGCGATGATTATCTCTTTAAGCAAACCTATGAATATTATGGCGACAAGGTGGTTAGCGGCAGCGTTGTCGGTGTAGGTTTATATGGTAATTTTTCATTTGGTGTTGGAGTAAGACATGGTTGGATCCCTATCGGTTCCTCTCGCAGGGCGACAAAATCAAAAGGGAATGTATTGTATGAATTAGATGGAAAACCGGCGATTCAGATATATGAAGAGCATTTTGGGAAAGAGAGAAGCTTAGTAGATAAGACAGAGCCTTTGGCCAGGCTAGCAATTACCTACCCGCTTGGGATTCCTACTCCCAACAAAGATGGGTATTTGATAAGAGATCCCATCACAGTTGATGATGCTGGTGCTATTACATGCGCTGCTGAAGTACCGGAGGGATCTGAAGTATACATTATGATTGGAAGCAGGGAAGAAGCAATTGATGCAGCAGAAGATGCAGTACGTAAGGCCTTAGTCCAAGTTGAGGGCAAGCAAATACGGGCTGCATTTCTTTTCAACTGCATTGCGCGTAAAAAACTTTTTATGACAAAAAAACAGGAAGAAATTGACAGGATACAGAGCGTACTGGGCAAAAATATTCCTCTTATCGGTTTTTATACATACGGTGAGCAGGCGCCGCTTGGCGGTGAAATAGTAACCTGTTCTTTCCACAATGAAACTGATGTGATCTTTTTGCTTGCTGAATAAGAGGAGCTTAAATTTATTAAGAGATGGGTTTACTCAATGAGGCCCATCTGGCGGGCAATGACGTATTTATTGATCTCACTTGTCCCTTCTCCGATTGTAAGGATCTTGGCATCGCGATAAAACCTAGGAACTGCAGATTCTTCGATGTACCCAAAACCTCCATGAATTTGCATACTTTCCTCAGCCGCTCGGACAGCCAACTCGGATGCAAAAAGTTTGGCCATAGCGGCAATTTTAGTTATCGGCTTGCCGGCATCTTTTAGTGCAGCAGCTTTGTAGGTGAGTAGCCGTGCGGCTTCTATCTGCGTTTGAAGATCCGCAAGCTTTGCATAAATTGCCTGGTGTCTTCCGATTGGTATGCCAAATGCATAGCGCTCCTTTGCATAAGCACTTGCCTGTTCAAATGCACCTTGGGCAAGCCCGACTGATATTGCTGCAATGCCGATTCTACCTCCATCAAGTGCGTTTAGAAAAATCCCTGCTCCTTTACCGAGTGGACCAAGAAGTGCTTCATCAGGAACGCGGCAATCGGAGAAGACTAGCTCGCGGGTATCTGAGGCATGCCAGCCAAGTTTGTGGTATGGTTTTTGGGGTTCAAATCCAGGAGTCCCGTTGGGGACAATAAACGTACTAAGCGCGGTTTTCCCGTCTTCCAGGACTGTTTGAGCTGTAACAATAACAAACCCGCTCATTTCCGTCCCTGCGTTTGTGATAAATGCCTTTGTGCCATTTATCAACCATGAATCTTTTTCACGGCGCGCAGTTGTTTTTGCGCCTTGTACATCTGAACCAGCCTCAGGTTCAGTGCTTGCAAACGCGCCTAGGATTTCACCTCGTGCTATTTGTGGTACCCAATGCTTTTTCTGCTCCTTCGTACCAAAAGTAAGGATCGGTCCTGCTCCAAGCGAAGCACTTACGCCTACAGTTACAGCAACTGATGAATCAATCCGCGCTAGCTCTTCTACGACTACGGTCTGTGCAAGCGATCCGGCTCCTAGTCCGTCATACTCTTCCGGGATCGCAACTCCCATCGCGCCAAGCTCGCCTAATTTACGGATCACATCAATTGGGAAAATATGTTTTTGGTCCCACTCAGAGGCAAGAGGAGCAATTTCACTTTCCGCAAATTCCCGGATTGTATCCCGTAGAGCACATTGTTCATCAGTGAGTTCAAACAAATTTGGCCGTTGTTCAATAAGATCTTTGGATTCAGAAGTTAATATTTCAGGAGTTGGCATACTAGGTGGACTGTACAAAAATCGTTACTACTTTGTCAATAGAGCGAAATGGATCATGTGCCGAGGCCCAGAGTCGAACTGAGATCTGATGTTCTTCAGACACCCGCCGTGACCACCTTGGCTACCTCGGCCTTTACGTCTTTACATTATAGTATATTTGATTTATTTGACAAGGGATATACATATTTGTTAGTATAACGACTTCCCTGCCCTAACTATATATGGTAGGGTTGTCGGAGACGACACTTCTGGCATTGAGTATTTCGTTTTCCTCTTTAATTCCCTTAGGCACTCCCTCAGCCTCCCCCACTGATTTTTTAACTCCTGCAAAGGACTATGTTTACGTAGTTAAACAGGGAGACTCATTGGCCAGTATCGCAGAGGAGAAATACGGAAGCCAGGCGTACTGGACAGTTATTTGGAATGATAATAAAGGTTTGAAAAGTCCTAATATGATACATAGCGGTTTTGAGTTGACAATACGTGCAGAAAAGCCATTTCTCATCGATCTACCTAGAGAATTTAAGTTGATAAACATCCGCTCTGTACCTAAAGTTGTTCTGTTCGCAACAGCGGAAACGCCGTTGGCATCAGTAAATGGTCCGCTTACCGAGGAGCAGCTTACATTTCTTGGTAATTGTGAAGCAGGTATGAATCCTGCCACAAATACGGGAAATGGTTACTACGGCGCATTTCAATTTACCATAGGTACAT
>CAZDTO010000005.1:0-13558 GCA_964508395.1 uncultured Gammaproteobacteria bacterium
AATTAGCTATTTGGTTCATAAGAATAAACTTAAAAGTAAAAGCTAAAAAGTAAAAACCAAAACTCAAAAGTCAAAACTAGAATCATTTTAAGTTTTAAGTTTTAGTTTTTCGGCACTGTCAAACGTGCCAGCCGCGTTTGACGCGGCGCTTTGCGCTTTAAGCTTTATGCTTTTTACGGAATTAATACTATTTTTCCACACTCACCACTTTTCATAACTTTCATTGCCTTTTCAAAATCTTTCAGCGGAAATTTATGGGTAATTATTTTTTCCAAGTCGATTTTTTTATCGACAAGAAGTTTTGTTGTTAGTTTCCAGGTACCCCACAATTGTCTGCCAAATACAGACTTAATAGTTAATTCTTTGTTTATCATATATTTTCCCCAGTCAAGTGATATATTTTCCTTTGGTATGCCAAAGGCAATTATCGTCCCTGCGATACGTACTGCATCAAATCCGATTTCAATACCAAGTCTGTTGCCGCTCATTTCTAATACAACATCAAATGTGCCGTATTCTTTTTTATTCAGTGCTTTAATAACTCGATCAAATCCCATCTTTTTTGCCAGTTTTCTTCTGTACTCTCTTCTATTGATCCCAACTATCTCTTTTGCTCCATATATCTTTGCAACAGCACCCGCACAAAGACCAGTTGGGCCAAGACCCATCACAAGTATCTTCTTCCCCTTCACTTTGGCTTTTGTAACTACGTTGACAGCATTGCCGAGCGGCTCCTGAACACTCATAGCAATCATTGGGATTGACGGATCATTTTTCCATGTGGTATGAAGGGGAATTGTTGCATATTCTGCAAATCCTCCATCTCTTCCAATACCAAAAAGCTGCATATTTTCACAGATATGATAGTTTCTTTTTTTACACTGGAAACAATTCTTGCAGTATATATGTGTTTCTGATGAGACAAGATCGCCAATTTTTATTTTTGTCTTTTTTTTGCTGTTTATTTCAACAACTTCTCCAACGATTTCATGACCAATTATGATTGGAGGCTTTATGTGTCCCTGTGCCCATGGATTCCAGTCATAGATACCGATATCAGTGCCGCAGATTGACGCATATTTTACCTTGATAAGAACATTGTCCTTTTTTGGTTTGGGTATCGGGAGTTGTTTGATAACAACTCCTGGCTTAGGCTTTGGTTTGATAATTGCAAGCATGGATTTTTTCCTCATACAATATAAGTCGGAAAAGCGGAAAATTTCATTTGATTTGGCGGGGTAGACTTAATGCACAGAGATAATAGTGTACATTATTTTTCCAGCAGGTGCCTCAACCTCAACCTTTTCGCCGATTTTTTTCCCAAGAAGCGCCTTGCCAAGTGGTGATTCATGGGAAATCTTCTTCTCCATCGGATCTGCTTCCCACTCGCCGACAAGCATGAAAATCTCTTTTTTTCCATCGACCTTGACTGTCACGGTCGATCCAAGCGCTATTGTTTTATGCTTGCCTCCGGCATGTCCATCGATAATTGCGGCCCTCTTTAATAGGTCCTCAAGCTCTTCGATTCTGCCGTCAATAAGTCCAAGCTCTTCCCGCGAAGCGGTGTATTCTGCATTTTCTGCAAGATCTCCCATGTCGCGCGCTGCTGTGACGCGGCTAAGTATGCTGGGCCGCTTTACTTTCGTGAGCTCATCATGCTCCTTCTGCAAATCCGCTAATCCTTCTTTTGTAAGATAGATTTTCTTATTATCCATAATTTAACAAAAATAAATCTCCCCATACCACATCATTGGGGAGAGATCATAAGGAGATAATACCAGGAGGAAGTATAAACAATCTTTTTCTACTTGTCAATTAGCCTGTAATATGGATCCAGCCGTAGTTTTTATGGTCATGGTATAATATCGGTAGTTATGCTACCGGCGCGAGAAATTATAGAAAAGTACGTTTCCTTTTTTGAGAAACGGGACCATAAACGGATTGCAAATGCGCCGCTTGTGCCAGTCAATGACCCCAGTACTCTTTTTACAAGTTCAGGCATGCAGCCGCTTGTTCCTTATCTTCTTGGGCAACCCCATCCGCAAGGTAGCCGATTAGTAAATGTTCAAAATTGTTTCCGGGCGCAGGATATTGATGAAGTTGGTGATAATCGACATACAACATTCTTCCGTATGCTTGGCAATTGGAGCTTAGGAGATTACTTTAAAAAAGAACAGATTTCATGGATGTGGAAGTTTGTAACAAAAGAATTGCAAATTTCAAAAAATAAACTCTATGTAACTGTTTTTGAGGGGAATAAAGACATTCCGCGTGATGAAGAGGCAGCAGGAGCCTGGAAAGAAATTTTAAAGGATGAGGGCTTAAACCCAGATGAAAGAATTTTTTATTACGGTGTTGAAAAAAACTGGTGGTCACGGTCGGGGCTTCCGGATAACATGCCGGTTGGAGAGCCCGGAGGTCCAGATACAGAAATTTTTTATGATTTTGGAACAACACATGATAAAAAATTTGGAGAAACATGCCATGTTAATTGTGAATGTGGAAGATATCTTGAAATATGCAACGGCGTCTTTATGCAATACAAGAAAACTGCTTCCGGATTTGAAGAGCTTCCGAAGAAAAATGTTGATTTTGGAGGGGGATTAGAACGTTTCTTATCAGCAATAGAAAATCAAAGCGATGTGTTTCAGACCAGCCTGTATGCTCCTATAATTGAGGCCATAGAGACCGTTACCTATGAAAAATACAACAATTACAAAAAAGAAATGAGAATTATCGCTGATCATTTAACTGCGGCGGTATTTATTACTCAGGGAGGTGTTGCTCCTTCAAACAAAGAACAGGGTTACATTTTGCGCCGGTTGATCCGCAGATCTCTGGATAATATCAATCTTATTAGGGGCATAGAGAATCTGACGGTTCTTGTGCGTAAAGTAATCGAAGCTATCATAACCCAACATAAGAAAACTGACCCGTTTCTTGAAGACCGTTCTGAGCACATCTTAAACATAATCCTTCAAGAATTAAACGATTATAGAATTACTATAAATAAGGCCAAAGGGTTTGTTGAGAAGAAATATAACATCGGTGATGATCTAAAAGGAACAGCAGAGATCTCATCAGATGATGCGTTTTTTCTCTATACATCCCATGGTCTTTCGCCAACACAAATAAAAAGTCTAGGGTATGTCTTTGATGATTCAGCGTTCGCCGGCAAAATGGAAGAGCACCAGAAACTTTCCAGAGGAGGAGCAGAGAAAAAATTTCGTGGAGGACTTGCGGATCATGAGGAGAGAACCATAATGGGGCATACGGCAACGCATCTTTTGCATCAGGCATTGCGGGATGTTTTGGGAAACCATGTTCATCAGACAGGGTCAAATATTACAACTGAGCGCGTGCGGTTTGATTTTGCGTATGATAAAAAACTGACAGATGAGGAGGTAAAAAAGGTTGAGCACATTGTTAATGAGAAAATAAAAGAGAATCTTCCGGTTCATTTTGAGCTTATTCCAACAGAAGAAGCGCATAAAATGGGGGCAATCGGGCTTTTTATGGATACCTACGGTGAAAAATCAAAAATTTATTTTATCGGTCCTGAGGGAGTCAAAGGGCAATCTCATAGGGACAAGCCGTACTCGGTTGAGTTTTGTGGAGGACCTCACGTTGATTTTACAGGCGTGTTAAAATCATTTAAGATACAAAAGCAGGAGAATTTAGGCAAGAATCAGAAAAGGATATACGCCGTTCTGGGATGAAGTCAAAGTTCAAAAGGCAAAAGTCAAAAGCACAATGCAAAAGTTAAAAGTGAGTTAGCTTACTACTTTTGAATTTTAACTTGTATTTTTGAGTTTTGAGTTTTAACTTTTGAGTTTTTTTATGAAACTGCCTTTTGCACTACCTCATTTTAAAAAACAGGGAAAACCAGAATACTTTTTGGCACTCCTACTTCGGGATGAAAAGGTCAGCGCTGTAATTTTAGAAGAATTAGTAGGGAAGATTAGGACCGTCGGAAGTCATGAGGAGTTTTTCAGTACTTCTATTGAGCAGATCCGGGAGGAAGAATGGCTTTCGGTTCTTGACAAAGCGATAAGCAAAGCTGAAGAATCATTGCCAAATGCTATTGAAACACACAAAACGGTCTTTGGTGTAAAAGAGGAGTGGGTTGAGGATTCGCGCATTAAAAAGGAATATCTAACTAGGCTCAAGAAAGCCAGCGAAGAGCTTGACCTATCACCGCTTGGGTTTCTTATCATTAATGAGGCAATAGTACACCTTATCCAGCAAGAAGAAGGTGCGCCAGTGACTGCAATACTGGCAGATATCGGCAAGCAGAACGTTAGTATATCTCTTGTCAGGGGAGGAAAAGTTATTGAGACGAAACATGCTTTGATAGAGGAGAATGTTCCCCACACCGTTGATGAGCTATTGAAGCAGCTTTCAGCTCCGGAGGTACTTCCATCTCGGCTCCTTCTTTTGGATAGCGATTTAGGTGAGGAGCTTTCGCAAATGTTTATTGCGCATCAATGGAGTAAAAGCCTTCCTTTTCTCCATGTCCCGCAAATTTCAGTGCTGCCAAAAAGTTTTGACGGCCGAGCGGTTGTTTTTGGAGCAGCAAAACAAATGGGTTTTGATATTTTGGAAACAGCTGGTTTTACGGAAGGATTAAAACCAATTGATAACAACAAAGCAATAGAAATCCAAGAAAAACCAGTATCAGCGACTGATTCTGCAGAGGAGAGTCAGAGCGACTCCTCCTTTGGTTTTGTTTTGAATGAAGACATTGCACGCATAGATGCAGACCGTATGAATGAAGAAGACGATTCTTTATCTATTGTCAACACTGCAAAGGAAAAGCCTGTTGAAGAAACGGTTGAACCTGAAGCTTCTGATATAAAAAGGGTAACTTCGAATATGCCCTCCTTTGTAAAAGGAACACTTCAGAAGATAAGAATACCAAAGATTCCGCCGTTACCATCGGATAATAAAATTATTCTTATTCCGCCAATAGTATTTATTCTTCTTATCGGTAGTGTGCTGTTTTATATTTTTGCAATGAAAGCGTCTGTCACTATTGCAGTTTCGCCGACGGTTGTTGAGGACAAAGCAAGCATAATATTTTCAACTTCGTCTGCCAACGATTTTACGAAACAAACAATCACTGCCCGGCCAATAGATCTTTCTCTTGAAGGAAACTTGACTGCCAATGTGACAGGCAAAAAAGACGTTGGTGAAAAGGCAAAGGGTACAGTGACACTATATAATAGTAGTGAAGGGAAGAAAGTTCTTCCGCAGGGTACTGTAATTGTTTCATCAAACGGATTGGAGTTTCTTCTAGATAAAGAAGTAGTTATAGCATCTTCCTCCGGAGATATCTTCAGCGGTATAAAAGCTGGAACTGCTCAAGTATCCGTTACAGCAAAAACAATAGGAACAGAATCGAATCTTCCTTCATCTTCTAAGTTCACAATTGACAATAGCACAACGCTTGCAGCAAAAAATGACGAGGCGTTTTCAGGGGGAAGCAAAAAAACTGTGACAGTAGTTGATAAAAAAGATATAGATGCGCTTTTAAGCAAGCTCCCTAAAGAACTTGAAAAAAAAGCAAAAGAGGAGATTGAAAAGAAAATAGAAAGTGACGAGGTACTTATTCCAATTTTCACAAATATTGTTATTGGAAAAAAAGAATTTGACAGAGATGTTGGAGAACAAGCAAAAACCGTTAAAGTTACAGGTAGTGTGATATTTACAGCAATGGCATATAAGAAAAGCGACTTTTTGTCATTTTCGCAGTCTCTTTTACGAAGCAAAATGGCCAAGAATCAAACACTTTCAAAAGAAGGGGTTAAAGGTCTCTTATCAGATATAAAGAAAGTCGATGAGAAACAGGTTAAGAGTGTGCTTGCTGCCAAAGCGTCATTGTTCCCTGAAATTTCAAAAGATGAGCTGGTAAGTAAAATAGTGGGCAAGTCTTCAGATGAAACAATCAAGATTATTCAAAAACTTCCACAAATTGAAAGTGTTGAAATTTCATATTTTCCTAAGATTCCTTTCATCCCAGAATTTCTTCCCCGCATTAAAAAAAACATCACCCTTGTGATCCAAATGAATGAGTAGGTACTACAAAAAAGCCAAACGCAGAAGCAAAAAAAATAAGTACTTTCGTTTAATCGGATTTTCTATGATGGCCGCAGGAGTATGCATCCTATTTTTTCTTGCATTTCCTCTTGTTTCATGGTATGCATATCTTGCGCCATCATCAGACATTGAACTTGTTACCCCTGTGCCTGGTAATTTTGTCGCCTCCTGGGTAGCAACAGCATTTGACCAGATAAACTATAATGACGCCAGAAATTGGTTTCCGGAGGAGAAAACGAAAGGTATTCCGATAGATATATCTTCGTATGTTATATCTATTCCCAAACTTGCGATCACCAAGGCTGTCGTATCAACAGTTGATACACGATTATCAGAACACCTCGTCAATTATCCGGGGACTGCTCTGCCGCCTGACTTTGGAACTGCGGTTGTTTTTGGACATTCAACTCTGCCGCAGTTTTTTAACCAAAAAAACTACAAAACGATTTTTGCAAATCTTTATAAATTAAGAAAGGGAGACGTAATTATTGTTTTTGTAGACGGCGTAGAATATACATATCTTGTGGATAAAATTTCTATTACCGAACCGGACAATAAGACAATATTTACCCAGAGGAAGAACGAAAAATTGCTGAAACTGGTTACGTGTACGCCGCCTGGTACAAAATGGAAGAGACTTGTTGTGCAGTCAAGACTTAAGACAATTGAAAGAATATGAACCAGTTAAAGCAGCGTTTAAAATCAGTTATTTTTGATGCATGGCCGGCGATATATCGAATAATAAACACAACGTTTTTTTTCCTTATTAAGCTGATAAAAACTATCGTAATCGATGGAATAAAACAGATAAAAGGACAACTATGAACCATGATCAGGAGCTTACGGCAATAGAGGCGATACAAAAAAAATTGATTGGGAAAAGACTTAGTTATGATGAGATTTATGCCGTTATGGACGAGATTGCGCATAAAAAGTTAAACGACGTTCTGACAACATATTTTGTAGCTTCCGGTTACTCAAAGGGGTTTAGCGATGAAGAGATATACTATTTGACAAAAGCGATGGTTGAGACAGGAAAGAAGCTGCATTTTCGTGGTATTGTTGCCGATAAGCATTCTATAGGCGGAATTCCTGGAACAAGAACAACCTTAATAGTCGTACCAATTATTGCTGCGTGTGGATTTACCATTCCCAAAAGCTCTTCTCGCGCTATAACCACACCATCGGGTACAGCTGATGATATGGAGGTTTTAGCAAAAGTTAAATTTTCAGAAAAGGAAATTTACCGAATCGTTGACCGCACTAATGGATGTATTGTATGGGGTGGAAGTCTTGAGATAGCTCCAGCGGATGATATTATTATTCATGTTGAAGAACCGCTTCTTTTTGAAAGTTTTGATAAAATACTTGTCTCTGTTATGGCAAAGAAAGTTGCATTTGGATCAACACATGTTGTTATCGATCTTCCTTATGGTACGATGGTGAAAGTGCATACCCAGCAAGATGCGCAAGTATTGAAAAGTAAGTTTGAATTTTTGGCAAGCAAGTTTGATATAAAAATTCGGGTCATTATGCATAAAACTGATGAACCTGCAGGAAGAGGAATTGGACCTGTTCTTGAAGTTGCTGATGCTCTTTGCGTACTTGAACAGCGTAATGATAAACCTTCTGATCTTGAAGAACGATCAATAAATCTTGCCGGCGAATTATTGGATCTCTGTGTAGCAGATAGTGCTGAAAGTCTGAAAAAAAAAGTAAAAAAGGAATTTAGCGATGGTCGGGGATGGGCACGGTACATGCTCACCTCTGGCAAGGCGCTTGAGAAAATGAAGGAGATTATAAAAGTTCAGAAAGGCGATCCAAGCATAACAAGTGATGATTTAAAACCAGGTAAGTATGACTATGCGGTGAAAGCCTTACACAAAGGGAGTATCAAACACGTGTATAGTAAGAATATAACTGTTGTCGCAAGAATATTAGGCGCTCCTGACCAGAAGCGGTCGGGTATGTACCTTCACAAAAAGCTTGGAGAACCTGTTGGAAAGGGAGAGGTATTGTATACTCTCTATAGTCAAAGCGGATATAATCTCAAAGAGGCAAAGGATTCATTGGCAGGTCTTCCGATATATCAATATTGATTATCAAATGAAAAAACTTATCGTTTTTTTAATCTTTATTATTATAATAGCCGCCGGTGTGTTGTTCTGGTGGTATAGAGGAACAAAGCCGGTTAATAAAAATGATACTTCATACCGGATATTTGTTGTAGAGAAGGGAGCGGGAGTAAGAGAGATTGCAAATAAGCTAAAAAAAGAACAATTGATTTCAGATCCGGTTGTCTTTTTTCTGCTTGTAAAAAATCTTGGCCTTGACCAAAAGATTCAAGCCGGCGGTTTTCGTCTTTCGCCTTCCATGCCGGCATCAGAAATTGCGCGTGCTTTAACGAAGGGAACTTTTGATATCTGGGTAACAATTCCCGAAGGATTCAGGGCTGAGGAGATCGCCGATCTTTTTGCTAATAAGCTTCCTACATTTGATCAGTCATGGAGAACTCTTCTAAATGAAAATGAGGGCTATCTTTTTCCTGACACTTATCTTATTCCGAAAGATGCTGATAGCGGGCTTGTCGTAAAGATCATGCGTGATAACTTTACAGAAAAATTCGACGATGTCTATTCGGAGGATAAAACAGAGCTAACAGAAAAGGAAGTTGTAACAATAGCATCGCTTATTGAAAGGGAGACCCGACATCCTCAAGACAGGCCGCTGGTCGCATCAGTTATTCTGAACCGTTTGGCAATAGGAATGAAGCTTGATATCGATGCGACAATTCAGTATGCCCTGGGAAAAACTCGCGATGGTAAGACCTGGTGGCCAAGGATAACGCAGGATGATTATCAAAACGTGCGGTCTCCGTTTAATACATACCGCAACATAGGTCTTCCGTCAACGCCGATCGCCAATCCCGGACTTGCATCACTTGAGGCAGTGGTGTATCCGGCGAGAACAAATTATATTTATTATATTTCAGACAGAGAGGGATATAATCATTACGCAGAGACTATAGAAGAACACAACGCGAATATCAAAAAGTTTGGGATTTAACTTTTCTTTCTAATTCCTTTAAAAAAACGGCGGGATGTTGATTTTGATGGTTTTTCCCCGGTTTCTGCCGGGATCTCTTTGATAACATTAGTCTCTTTAGGAACCTGGGTTTCTTCTTTTTTTTCAGGTGCTATATCTTCATCTTGTATTGCATCGATCATATCCTGAAACTTTGCAAGATCTTCAAGACCCTCTTCTGTTAACGTTTTGACAATGCGTTTACCCTTTTTCGTTGTAAAGAGAAGTATCAATCCTGCTCCTATAATTAGTCCGGGGAAAAATCCATTCATCCCACCGCCTTCCGGCACAGCCTGATTATTGTTTCGTTTCTCCATCCTGCTCCTTTCGATCTACTGCAGAAACAACCTTCTTAAAGATTTTTACAATTGTTGATCCCGCTTTGATGCTTGTGGTAAGTGTTGAGAAAGCACCGACAGGACGTGAGATTGCTTCAGAAACAACTCCCGCATCGTCAAGGATCTTATTAAATTTAAGGACTGTCCGTTTGAAGTCTTTAAGAATTAGAAATACCTGTACGCCAAGAATAACCACAAGAATAGTGAGGATAACTAGAATAAAAAATAGAGCAAATTGCAATGTATCTACCATAGCGTGCTTTATTTATTCTATCGATCGCGGCTCTTTTGTGTCAAGGATGATAATCAACATCAATCTCTTTCTCAATGATCGTTTCTTTCCCTACTCTATTTTTTGCCTTTACGACGAGATTATTTTTTCCCTCAAACAATGAAATAGTTTTTGAGAATGTACCGTCTTTTGCAACGGCTACAGACTGATTGGCAATAAATACCGTTGCGTTGGGATCTGTTCTGCCGGAGATGGTAGTTTCAGGTAAGGAAAGTGCCGTTTCTTTTGGTGTATATAATTCAAGTGGTGGACTAAGGACTATATAACGGTATTGAAAAAGAATATACCCAATAAGCATCGTAAATACGAGTAGGGCGATCATCGCAGTCTGTTGTATCTTTATTCTACGCAGGGGAAATTCTTTTTTGCCTAGCAGTCCATCCGGTAACACTCTGTAGATTTTTTCTTCATCAAACTCTCGTTTGAATAGCGCGAGCGTTTCACGTTTTGGAAACCCGAGGAATGTTGCGTAATTGAGGACGAAACCCTTTGCATATGATGCTGCAGGCAGTTTGTGATATTCTCCTTTTTCAATTGCTAGTAGAAATGCAGGTTTTATTTTTGTTGCGTTTGCTATATCCTCAAGCGATAGATTTTTCTTTACCCTTTCTTCATATAATTTTTGTCCAATACTAACCATAAATCCGAAATTCGAATATCGGGATTGTAAGCGTAAAGCGCAAAGCGCAAAAGTAAAAGCCAAGTCTTAAAACTTAAATCTGAAAAACTTTTGAGTTTTTAACTTTAGTTTTACGCTTTTCGTTTTTAACTTTTAGTTTTTTTAGAATTGCGATATTAGAGCTTTAAAACTATTGTGTTTGTTGATAATTGCCTAAGAATTCCTCTGCATTACGTATTAAAACTTCACGTGGTTTTGACCCTTCGGCATGACCAACAATTCCAACCTCTTCGAGTTGATCTAAGATGCGTGCAGCCCGTGAATATCCAATAGACATCTTACGTTGCAGAAATGATGCTGAAGCAGTATCAAACTGGCAGACAAGCCGGACAACCTCTTCAAAGAGAGGATCACGTCCATCGGCTCCAACTGCTGTCCCGATACCTTTTCTAAGCGGAAGAGGTTGAGTAACAACTTCTTCCGTATACTCAACAGGATGATTTTTTGATTTCAGAAAGTCAACGAGCTTTTTTACCTCTTTATCTGAGACAAATGCTCCTTGAATACGTGTGGGTTTTGCCTGGTCAGGAGGTATGTAGAGCATATCTCCGCGGCCAAGAAGCTTTTCAGCACCTGGCAGATCAAGAATAACCCGTGAGTCAATCATAGATGATACATTAAATGCGATTCTACAAGGGATGTTTGCTTTGATAAGTCCTGTAATGATATTAACGGAAGGTCTTTGGGTCGCAATGACAAGGTGTATACCGGTTGCCCGCGCCATTTGAGCCAAACGAGCAATCGCATCCTCAACTTCAACTGGTGCAAACATCATAAGATCCGCAAGCTCATCAACTATGATGATAATATAGGGAAGCGCTTGAAATCCCGAGAGCTCGTTATAAGAATCAATGTTGCGGACGCTTCGTTCTGAGAAAAGTTTGTATCGCCGATCCATTTCTCCCATTGCCCACTTAAGTGATGAAAGAATTTTTTCTATCTCAACAATGACAGGAGTGAGAAGATGAGGAATCCCGTTGTATTGTGTGAACTCGACGCGTTTTGGGTCAATAAGAATGAGTTTGACTTCTGTTGGCGATGCTCGAAATAAAACTGATGAGATAAAGGAATTGATTAGGACCGACTTTCCGGATCCTGTCGTACCGGCAACGAGAACATGCGGCATCTTTGCTATATCAGCAGCAACGGGTGTCCCTGATACATCAAGTCCCAAAGAAACAATAAGTTTTGATTTGCTTTTCTGCATCGCATTTGAAGCAAGCATGGTCTTCAATGGAACGATTTCAAGTGAGCGATTTGGAATCTCAATCCCAACCAGGTTTCTCCCCGGAATTGGAGCTTCAATGCGGATTTGTCCCGTTGGCGCCTCAGTAGCAAGCGCCAAGTCATTTGCAAGCGCCGTAATTTTTGACACCTTGGTTCCAAGCGCTATTTCAAGTGCATACTGTGTTACTGCAGGTCCGAGGTTGACTTCAGCAACTCGTGCTTCAATGCCAAAGCTTTGAAGTGTCCGTTCAATAATTGCAGCAACTTTGTTGATGTCACCCCGTTCTGCTTTTTTCCCGGGTGCATCTAGAAGAAGTGAGAGGGGAGGATATTCCCATATACCACTCCCTGAGAGTACATTACTGACAAGCTTATCTGAAAGGAGGCCGGGCTCTTTTTTGGCTACTGCAGATGTTATGTCTTTTCCTATACTAGTAGTACCATCCTTGCCTCCTTTGATAGTCATCGGTTTGTTTCTGTCAAACACCGGGCGTTTTTGAAAAATTATGTCAAGAAGTTTTTTTGGAACTAGCCGTTTCATAGTTGTAGCGACAAACGTGATTCCTGAAACAATCTCGTCAATTGAAGTATCAAAGAAGACAATAATGCCAATAAAAACACCAGCGATAAAGACAAGATCTGCACCAGCTGTGGTGAGTATTTCCTCAAGAAGAGTAAATAGCCATCCACCAACATATCCTGCCTTGGCAAGTCCAAGTAGTGAAATATAAAAAACAAAGAATCCTAGAGCGATATTTGGTTGGGAAAAGAAAACCTTCATGCGGAAAAAAAGAAGACTGAAGAAGATGAGGACAAACGGCGCAAGGAACGCAGTCCAGCCAAATTGTTTATTCAAAATTTCATTGATGAGCACAAGTGATTCACCGCTCCTTGTGTATGAAAGGAGCAGGAATGACCCAATCAGTAAAAGCCCAACGGAAAATATTGTATAAACAGTATCTTTCTTCAGTTTTATCTTAAAGCGCCTTTTTTTGTAGTGCCGTTTTCTCTTAAAAAGCATATCGCAGCATCCCTATGGGGTGTTAAAAATAATACCACAAAGAAGGGAATTTGTGAAATTGATTTATCCGTGTCAAGTAACTTTATACCTCAATAATAACCGGGAGAATGAGGGGGCGGCGGTGAAGTGCTTTATCAATCTGTTTATTTGCAGTCTGTTCAATCAATTTTCTCAGATGCACCCAGTTGGTGACGCGTTCTCGTCTTTTTGCAAGTAGACTGCCAACCTCGCGTTTTAATAGCGAAATAAGCGTTTGCGTATCTGCTGATGAAAATCCTCGCGCTATGATGTCTGGTCTATCAGCAAGTTGTCCTGTTGCGGCTTTGATTTCAATAAGAGCAATAACAATACCTTCTTTCCCAAGTCGTTCCCTGTCGCGAAGTACGAAACTCTCGACCTCCTCACCTGAAATTTCATCAACATATACATTTTTTGTCTCAATCTTTTTTCCAAAAGTCACGTTATTTTGATCTTGCGAAAAAATAATTTCCTGCCCATTCTCAAGAAGCAAAATATTTTTGTCTTGATAGCCAAAATTTTTTGCAATGCGTTTGTATGCGACCATATGTCGGTACATACCGCTAATCGGGATGAGATATTTGGGCTTGACTAATGACATTAGCTGTGTGATTTCATCTGCAGATCCATGGCCAGATACATGGATATCATCTGATATATCCGAGTACAGCACACGTGATCCTCGTTTTGCAATACTATCAATAAGCGAATGCACTGAAATTTCATTACCGGGGATTGCATCTGCTGAAAAAATAACAACATCATCAGATGTAAGCGCTACGTCTCTATGCTCGCCATTG
>CAZDTO010000005.1:13658-24673 GCA_964508395.1 uncultured Gammaproteobacteria bacterium
GCGATGTTTGAGGAATATGCTGTTATAATGAATTTTCCTCTACAGCGCTCCATTTCTGCAAGAAAGCTATTGGTGAGAGTGGCCTCTGATGGTGTATGCCCTTCCCGTTCTGCGCCGAGACAATCTGACATAAGACAAAGTACTCCTTGTCTGGCAGCCTTTTCAATTGATTGAATGTCGGTTTTTTTACCGTCTGTTGGCGTAAGATCAAACTTATAATCGCTTCCATGATAAATATTCCCAACAGGAGTTTTTAGAAAAATATGTGCAGTGTCAGGAATTGAGTGAGTAACGTGGATAAATGAAAACGAAAATGATCCAAGTCTTCTTTCGGGTTCGCCAAATGCTATTTTTTGAACAGATCGCCCAATATGAAATTCTTTTAATTTTTCATTGGCAAGCGCTGCTGTCAAAGGCGTTGCAAAAATAGGAAAATTAGGAAGCTGAGGGAGAAGAAAGGGAAGTGCGCCAATATGGTCTTCGTGTCCATGGGTTAAAAGCATTCCAATGATTCGTTTGTTTGTCTTCAGAAGATAGGATATATCAGGCAGAAGAAGGTCAACGCCAAGCATGGTTTCATCAGCAAACCCAATACCGCAGTCTACAATGAGAATTTCATCTCCTAAGATGTAAAGATACATATTTTTAGTTACATCTTCTATTCCTCCTAAGGGTAAAAAAGATAAAGTAATTTGATCTTGTGGCATAGATTGAGTATACGCCCTATAAAACGGCAAAACAAGTTTATTGTGCAGGCGTTGGTGTTGCTGCGGATATAGGCTGTGATGCTCTATTAGTATATAGCACTTCTTTATTTCGAGGTTGATATCTTGCATCAGTTCTGATTAATATAGGTCCGGCAGCTGGAGTACTTACCATTACGCCATGAAAACCGCCATATGTTTCTGTTTGATCTGGGTCATAAAATTTGACAAATTTAGGTTCTTTGTGAATCGGCGATTGGAAAATTCTTACATGGTCAAATGGGTACAGAATCATTTTGTCTTTTATATCGGTAGGATCCATAACTGGTAAGTATGCAGCCAGTGGACGCGATCCAGTATCAGTTAGAGTAAAACCTGTAATCCAGTTTCCGTTTCCCTGTGGTGCCATACAGACGTGCGTAATGACAGTTGTGTGTCTGTGTTGGGCTATTTGCCTGTTTAACTCATTGCCCATGTCCATTTCTTCCACCAGTTTTTTATCCATAAAGCTGTAGTCAAATGAGCTGTATCCTGCGCTATCTTTTTTCATGTCAATGGTATATATTGCTCGTTCAAGGATACTCCCATAACCGTCTGTGATTAGTCTTGGGGCATATCCAATTTCCGGTCTGCCGTCAGAGCTGCGAAGTACATGCAGGTCATTTAAATAGGGAATATCTTCATGATGCGTTCTGGATTTGATTATTATATTTTTGTCTAAATCAAGCTCAAAGTCATTTATCGCACTTGCGTATGGCGTTCCATCTTGAACATACTCTACAATTCTTCCAGAACCAAAAAGCACGCGGGGATTATCCGGACTTACATACAGATCATCAAGGAGCGGGGTCAGTTTAGAACCTGTCACATGATAATAGTCGCCTTTTTTGGCATCAAGAATTCCATATGTAAGATGTGGAGGATCAAAATGCATCATAAGTGTTATGACATTTTCTGTATATGGAATATGTTTCATATCAATAATTGATCCTGAAAATTTATCTTCGTTTTGTTCGTTAGTAATGGTAACAGGGTTAAATGTTTCTGCACCGTCTTTTGAAATGGATAGTACTGGCCATTGCCATGGCCATGATCTATTATCAAAATCGTGTCCCCCTATAACCACAGTTTCCTTATCAAGCTTTATATCATCGCTTGTGAATGTAACGATGTACCCTCCCATTTTCATAAGAGCATCTCCTTTTTGCTCAAGCGGTGTATATTTTCCGGATTCTTGATCAAGTTTTAGCTTCTGTACAGAACTATTCGCAGTAACGGAACGTCTATCAATAAGTGCAAACATTGTTGCTACTTGGCCCCGCTCATTTTCTGTGTGTGCAGTATCGACGAGATTTACCTGGTTTTTACCTAGATGATTAATATTTTCCACGTTTGATGTAAAAGCATCAGAAAGAGAGAATGGCGTCGGTTCCGTTGTCTGTTTTCCTTCAGGAAAACCCTCCGATTTTGCCTGAGGTAATTCTTTGCCAATCGGTTGGATTTCTCTTAAAGTTCGGTATCCGCCGGGGACTGGCATAGTCATGTGAATTGGTATTTGGTTGGGAGATAAAAATGTTGTAGCTGCGGCTTCTTTTCTTCCATTAATAAATACTGCTGATAAACCTAACCCAACAGCTCCTTTGATAAGTGCTCTCCTTGTTTTTGTTTGAGACAAGGCCTCAATATGTGGCATATTATTTACGTTCTTTTTTTTGTTTGCTAATTACATTTTGCATGACTGCATGCTATTGAGAGGAAAAATAGACACGCTGTTTTCGCTCAGGTCGATTTCTGCCATCAGTCTCAATAAGGGAATTGCCTATGCCTTCAAAATTAACCATTATCCCAAAGACACCAGTTATTTTCCCAAAATCCAGACCATCTACAGTTCCATATTCGCCTGGGTTATAAAATTTTACTTTTTCCGGTTCTTGGGAAATCAGTGTTCCTTCTACGGAAGGAAACGCATAGACAGAGGCTTCATCATATGGATATGAGAAATTATTTTCATCTGAGATGTACGCGGCGAATGGATAAACGGTACGACGTTGGAGATATCCCCCAAAAAACCAAAGGCCATTTTCAGATCGCATTATTTGAAAGGGAACACAAATCGCCGAATCGCCAGTTTTGTTAGCTATGCTCATATCTAAATAATGACCAAGATCGTGAAAGGATGCTTGATTTTTTGGGTATTCTTTTGTCAGATCAATCTGGTAGATTTTTCTATCTACAATCTTACCATGATGATCAAGTTGAGATCTTAGTTCGTATTCAGTAATTGGTACGCCGTTTTTATCTCTGTTCACTGCTAGGTCATTCAATACAAAATCTCCAATCGGTATTTTTCTCTGGTGATGTGTTTGAGATCGCGCCATTTCAACAGATGTAAGATTTATCTCAAAATCATTTAATCCAAGAGGAAGTATAGTTGTTTCATTATTCTGATCTAGGCTATAAACCTGCACGATTCCAGATCCAAAAAGCGCATTTTTGTTAGCAGATGTGTATATCTCATTTATAACCGGTGCGGTTTCATAATCACCACCAACAGGAGAAAACACATCTGATCCCAGATCATAGATGCCATAAGTGAATCGACTCTGATTAAGATTATTCAAACGTAAAAAAAACTTATCTGTATGAGGAATATGTTTTATTTGCGCTATGACCGAAGGGTTTTGGGCTAATTGTTTTGGTGTAAATGATTCTCCCCCGTCTTTTGAGACGGCAAGCGCTGCAATTGGAGTTGACGGATTAGCAAAATCATATCCTCCTGCAATGATGACCTCTTTTCCAATACGCGGTTCATTACTTGGTAGAGCAGCAATTGAGAGACAGTTAGCAAGTGGTGGTGCTGGTTTTGTCTCAGGAGACAGATACTCGCCAGTATTTCTATCAAGTGTAGTTTTTATTATGGAGTTGTCATCAAGAAGCGAAAACGCCGCCATTACTGTCTTAAAATCTCCTTCAACGAATGTCATTGCTTTAATGCTCTTGGGATTGTTTTTCATATTTTCTGGTGATGTAGAAAAAATATTAATAAGCGGTTCCGGAACGCTTCCTAAAAATTCCTTAATTTTTCCCTCAGGTGTTATTTGATTTAATGAAAATTGAGCTAAATTGTTGGGAGTGCGTTTCTGCGCAAAGGAGAGTTCGGGAAGAATGGCTGCAGAAACGCCAAGCCTCGCACCTTTTTTTATCAGATCCCTTCGTGAAAAAGTTTTACCCTCAAGCGACATAGATTAACTAATTATAATATTTGGTTTTGGTCTTCTTCGTTGAAGGCATGCACAGCATACTGTAGAGTAAATCCTTTGTCAATATGCTGGAATGAATTCCTTCATGTTTTGACTGTCTACATGTACTGTTTGTGCTTTACCCTCAACAATCAACCGTGCGGTTTTTCTGCAGATTCCTTCAATAGTACGCTCAAGACTTCGAATCCCTGCATCAAATCCCAGTGGCCGAATAACACTCGGCCAGAGGTTGTCGTCAATCGTAAGCTGTGATTCATCAAGGCCTGTCTGCTGTCTTATCTTACCAAAGAGGTACTTTTTGGCAATCATTATTTTTTCATCATCAGAATAGGAAGGCATCTGGATAATTTCAAGCCTGTCAAGCACCGCAGTTGAGAGATTGCTGGTATTATTCGCAGTGGCAACAAAGAGAATATTAGTTAAGTTAAATGGGTAGTCAATATAATGATCGGTAAATGCAAAATTTTGCTCAGGATCCAAAAGCTCAACGAGCACGCCCATAATATCAGAACGAGCCTGATCAGTCGTACGGTCAAGTTCATCCAGAAGCATCACAGGATTTTTTGTCTTTGCGTGGAAAAGCTTTTTTATCACGAGCCCAGGTTCAGCATCTGGAAGCGCTTTAGACTGTCCTCGAAGCGCGCTTGAGTCACCCATTCCGCCGAACGGAATACGCTCAAACTTTTTTCCCAACGCTTCCGCCATTGATGAAGCAAGAGTTGTCTTACCTGTCCCCGCAAGTCCTACAAGGCAAAGAATTGGTGCATGAAGAAGATTCTCTGTTCTTTTATTCTTTACATTTAAGATAATCTCTGAGAGATATTCAAGAATACGTGTTTTGATGGAATCAAGCCCATAATGGTTTTTATCCAGTATTTCTTTTGCTTTTTTAAGATCAAGGATATCTTCGCTCATTCTATGCCAGGGAATACCCACAATCCAGTTGATATAGGCAGATGTGCTTTCATATTCGATAATATAGTTGGCGCTCATAAATCCGGCACTTGACCTAAGAAGCGCAAGACGTGAAACACGTTCAATGAGATTTCTTTTTAAATCATCAGGAAGTTTGGCGCTTTCAACTTTTTCGCCCAGCCTTCGAATTTGATCTGAGGAGGCATGCTGATCGCTGTACGCTGGTTCTGAGGTAGTTTGTTGTGGAGCAGTTGGATCCATAGAGCTTAATTATGGCACAAGGGGGAGAAAATATAAAGAGTACTTTTGGAGGATAGGATTTAGTAGGTTCGTCTTTTTGATCTCCAGGGTGTTGTTTGCTGTTGTCTTCTAAGCATTCGTGATAAAGGATGATCACTTGCAGGCCGTCTGTTGTTAATATTATTGTTATCCCTTTCTCTTCCTCTAATTCTCGGTTTTGCTTCTCCGGGAGGGATCATTGATAAATTTACCCGTCCCTGATCATCAATCTCTGAAACGTGTACTTTTACTTGTTGTCCGATTTTAAGAATATCTTGTGGATCTTTGACAAATTCAGTAGACATTTGCGATACATGAACAAGTCCTTCTTTTCCCGGAAGAAATTCGACAAATGCACCGAAAGGAAGCATGCGTTTTACCGGACCTTCAAATGATTCACCAGGTGTGATTTCGCGTGTAATCCCATGCACCCATTCATAGGCATTTTTTACTGACTCTTCAGATGTTCCTGAGATAGTTACTGTCCCATCATCCTCAACGTCAACTGTTGCTCCTGTTTGGGCGATAATTTGCTTTATGACTTTTCCTCCCGGACCGATGACTTCTCCTATTTTTTCAACCGGTATTTTCAGTTGTTCGATTTTGGGCGCAAATGTTGAAACTTCGGTACGTGACTGCGGGATAACTTTCTGCATTTGTTCAAGGATAGCAAGCCGCGCAACCTTTGCCTGCTTAAGCGATTCCTGTATTTGCTCAATAGTTATACCGGAAGCTTTCACATCGAGTTGAATTGCAGTTACACCCGTATCTGTCCCTGCTATTTTAAAATCCATATCTCCTGCAAAATCTTCAAGTCCGACAATATCAGTAAGTAAAGTGGTTGTGCCTGTTTTATCAGACATCATACCAATTGATATACCTGCGACGGGTTTTACAATTGGCACTCCCGCATCCATAAGTGCAAGCGTTGATCCACAGGTTGAGGCCATGGATGTTGATCCGTTGGATGAGAGAATTTCTGATACGACGCGGACAGTATATGGAAATGTTGTTTTATGAGGGATGACGGCAATAAGAGCTTTTTCTGCCAAAGCTCCGTGACCTATTTCCCGCCGTGAAGGAAATCCTGTTCTGCCGGTTTCGCCTACAGAATAAGGAGGCATGGAATAATGATGCATATAGCGTTTTGCTTCTTCGCCTTCAGCTGATTCGATCAATTGTTCCATGCGGGGTGAACCAAGGGTGACCACCGTTAGAGCTTGCGTTGAACCTCGTTGAAAGATAGCTGAGCCATGTGTTCTTGGGAGAACGGATACTGCAAGAGAAATATCTCTTATCTGGTCAATTTTTCTTCCATCAATGCGTTTCTTTTTTGTCAGCACATCGGATCTAAGATAAGAAAAAAGAAGATATTCCACTGCCTTTGTGACATCGCGTTTTTCGTAGGTTTCCCCTGCTTCTCTGTGTTCAAAGATTGTATCAACAAGCTGTGCAAATGCCGTGTTTTCTCCTTCTTTTTTTGCAAGTAGCGTGAGAAGTTCTTTTATTTCACCGCTATATGTTTTTTCAAGCAGCTTTGCCAATTCCGGAATTTTTGAATCTACGCTTACTTGAGCCTTTTTTTGGCCTATTTTTGCAACAAAGTCATCGATAAAAGTAATAATTTTTTTTGTCTCTTCATGGGCTTTCCGTATCCCGTCGACTAAGATCTCTTCGGGTATCTGCAATGCGCCTGTTTCAATCATTACTGTTTTGTCTTTTGTCTGTGCGACTACTAAGTCAAGCTCTGAATATTCACTTTCACTTGTCGCTGGGTTAACAATAAGCTCGGCATTGCCGTTGTCTTTCTCCTTGACATAGCCGATCCGTATTGCTCCGATAGGTCCTTGCCAGGGGATATGGGAGATTGAAAGTGCAGCAGACACAGCAATCATAGAAAGAATATCCGGTTCATTCTCCCCGTCAACAGATAGAATAGTTACCATGATCTGTACTTCATTGCGGTAATCTTTTGGGAAAAGCGGACGGATAGATCTGTCTATTAATCTGGCAGTGAGAATTGCGTCATCTGATGGCCTTCCTTCACGCTTGACCCAACGGCTTCCCTTTATTCGGCCGCCAGCGTACAATCGTTCAACATATTCAACTGTTAAAGGAAAATAATCCATGTCATCGCGTTTTTTCCCTTCAACAACGGTGGCAAGTACCATAGTGTCGCCGAGCCGTGCAAGAATTGATGCAGTTGCCTGCGATGCTAATTGTCCGGTTTCAACTGTTAATGTTTTTCCGGCGATATCAAAACTTAAAGAGGTTTTTGCCATTTAATTCTTAAGTCCAATCTTTTTTAGGATGTGGGACGTTCGTATTTTATCAATTTTCATAAGGAAATTAAGGAGCCTTCTTCGTTTAGTAATCATAGAGAGCAGCCCGCGACGGCTATGGACGTCATTGTTATGTTCTTTTAGGTGTTGGGCAAGTCTATCAATCCGTTTTGTCAGAAGCGCTATCTGTACCTCAGGACTTCCAGTGTCTCCCTGGGTAGTTTGAAATTCTTTAATAATTTGCTGTTTTTGCGTACTGGTTAGCGGCATGAGCGTAATTATACCACAAGCGGTGCTAGTCTTACAATACCAGCGTAATTAGTTGTTCGTGAACAAAAATTTTTTTCCGGGTGTAACTCGCTGACGCTCAAGCATTCATCCTCAAAAAATTTTATTCACTCACTCCATGATAGCTGTAATGCTCTACACTTTTGTTGATCCCTGGTAGACCTTTGGGGTCAGCCAATCAGCTGGTGGTTTTCGTGAAGGAATAGGAGAAGGAGAGGCTGGATTATTTTGAGGAACAGATTGCCTCATAGTATTTGATTGCCGTAAAAGAGAAGAAAGATCAGGTCTTGTGTGTGGTTTATCCGGTTGCTTTTTTGTCCGCACAGCGCCTTTTTTAATAAGAACACTTGCCATCTCGAATGCAAGGTGGCTTGTTTTTGGATTTTGAAAATTCTCTGTGGCATGGATTATGCCATCAAGAAGATTTTGTGCAATATCAATATCAATATCAACGCCAAGAGAGATGATAAAATGTGCGACGAGTTCACTAACAGACGAGGAAAGAGGGGAGACAAGAATGAAATCTCCAAAGCCCTGATTATCGCTTTTGTTATCAATGTTGACTACAAGCGTGTCCTTTAATTGTTCTGGATCAAAAAGGTGCCCCAGGTCAGAAACCCGAGGTGTGCCAATGATAAAAAGAAGGTGAGGAGCATCTGCGCCTTTGTTATAACGGATATCTTTTTCTGAGAAAGTAAGACCATCTGGTCCGGCTTTCACGACTATATTTAAGAATCCATTTTCAAGGGTATAAGATACCTTTTCAATTTCTCCTGTTTTATAAGGGAACGATACAACAAGATCGCCGCTTGTGCCCCCAAGGCTTGATCTTACGTGGTTAATACCCACGAGGTTGGATAATTCGACAGTAGGCTCAATTGACGAAGCAATGCTGACATTTTTTTTCATTTTATCAGTGAGGGTAAGATGAAGAGAAAGTGCCGCTGCCATTTCATCAAGCGTAAGTGCCTGGCCGACCACAATAGCTATTCGTTCACTTGTAGCTAATGAATTTTTTATCTTCTCAAGCATCGTGATGTCCATAATGTATCCTATATTATAGTTAACTGTGGCATAGTAGCATATCTCCCACAGCAAAGTCAAGTGGCGCAGAGAGGATTACGCCCGCTTCTTCCCCTGCCTCCACTTTTGAAGTATTTTGCTTGCCGATTCGAAGTGAAGCAATGGTGCTTTCGCCAATGATTGCCTCTGCGCGTATAAGCCTTACCTTATCTCCTCTGGCGACTCTTCCTCCCGTGACTCGTATCCCCAAAACGAGAGTTTTTTCATATGGGAATTTGGCAAGCACTTTTGCCTCTCCGTATATAACTTCTTCCTGAGCAAGTTTTTTGCCTTCAACCGCGTCGCCAAGCTCAGAAAGAAGTTCATAAATGAGAGAATAGTTTTTCAAAAGAACTTTCTCATTTATCGCAAGGCGGAGTATGTCGTTTCTCATTTTGGTCTGAAATCCTATAACGATTGCGCCGGCTGATTTCGCAAAGAGCACATCAGACTCAGTTATTTCGCCTGTTTTTTCTGTTATCACCTTAACTCCGGCCGGGAGGGCATTTTTAATTGCCTCAAGAGAGCCTGCAGTATCAGCGCAAAGAACGATGAGAATCCCATCTTTTTGTTGGGTTGGGGAATAAGGGCCGACAAGCTTTAGGGGTTCCTCTAGAGCGGCTTGATCTTTGTCTGAATGAGTTGGTGAGATAATGCTTCCGACTACTGGAACAGAATCAAATCCCAATGTCTCGACAGCATCGCCGACAACAACCTTCTTGACGCGTTCTCCGCTATCGGTGATTAATGATCTGACTTTGCATTTGCTATCTTGTGTATACACAACATCGCCTACAGAAAGTGAACCACTTTTTATAACAATCGTTGCTACAGGGCCAATAGTATGATCAAGCCGTGATTCGATAACAATGCCGGCAAATGGGGCATCCTGCTTTGAGGTTTGGGGTATTTTCATGTCATTTACCAGCAGAATTAGTTCAAGCAGTTCATGTATATTCTGTCCTGTTTTTGCGGACACTTCAATTGCCGGAGTATCTCCGCCAAATTCTTCAAGCGTGACATTGTCTTTGATTAGTTGTTGTTTGATTTTTACAATATTGTTATCAGGGAGATCAGCCTTTGTAAAAACTACGATAAATGGTATTTTTGTTTGTGTGAGTAGCGATATGCTCTCTTTTGTTTGGGGCATGATCCCATCCACGGAAGATATTACTAGGAGTCCAATGTCTGCTGCTTGTGTACCTCTCCCACGCATTTTGGAAAAAGCCTCATGACCTGGGGTATCTATAAAAGTAATTTTTCTTTTCTCCTCATCGTGTAATACTTCAATTGAGGATGCACCGATTCGTTGTGTAATGCCGCCTATTTCCCTCTTGGCAATTGAAGTCTTGCGAATCGCATCAAGAAGCGTTGTCTTGCCATGGTCGACATGACCTAAAACAGCGACAACCGGAGGATATTTATGTGGTATTTGATTGTCGTTTACAACAGCCTTTTTCATAAAAATATAACGTGCTATCAGCAATAGTCACAATTTTTAATTTACAATTTTCAATTTTTAATGAATTTTCAAATTTATATTTCATTGAAAATTTCGAATTTCAAATTGAAAATTATTCTTCTTCATGTTTTTTCTTCTTTGCAGCCCTTCTTTTTTTGGTCGGTTTTTTTGTTTCAGTTGCTGCTTTTTGTTCCTTTGCATCAGCCAAGTTAGACTTGGCCTCTACTTCTTTTGTCTCAACTTCATCGATTGCAGCTTCTTCTTTTTGTGCCCCTGGCTCCTCTTCAATTTCAATTGCGTATCCTGTAAGTTTTGAAGCTAGCCGTACATTTTGCCCCTCTTTTCCTATCGCAAGTGAGAGTTCTTCCTTTGGTGCAAAAACCCGTGCAAGTTTTTTTTCTTGATCTATCACAACGCGGATATTTTTTGCAGGAGAAAGAGCTTGTTCAATATATGCCTGTATTCCTTCCTGGTATTGAATTATGTCAATTTTTTCAATTCCTCCAAGTTCCTGGATCACGGTTTGTACTCGCGTTCCTTTCTGTCCAACACAGGAGCCGACTGGGTCAATGCCTGATTGATTTGAAAAAACGGCTACTTTAGCGCGGTGACCGGGTTCACGAACAATTGCTTTTATTTGTACGCTTCCCTGTGCGACTTCGGGAACTTCCCGCTTGAACAGTCCTTCGATTAGACCGGTATGTGCTCTTGAGACGATAATTTCTTCACCGCGGGTTCCCTGTCTTATTTCAAGAAGATATAC
>CAZDTO010000005.1:24773-27591 GCA_964508395.1 uncultured Gammaproteobacteria bacterium
TCCAAAACCAGGAGGTGTGACATCCTTTTTATCATGCAAAATATGTGCTTCGCCTGTATTAGGGTTGAGCTCCGCAGTAAATTCTTCAACAATGATAGTTGGATGGTCCTTGCGGTAGGCTGCAAGTATTGCATTTTTAACTGTATCTAAAACTACAGATACATCAACGCCCCGTTCTGAGGCGACTTGATTGAGGGCAAGCGCAAATTCTGACCTTTGAACCGCTGGCATAGTGGGACTAAGTATACCAGATCAGAGCTGATCCTTCAATGATTTATGAGTTATAAATAAGTAGTAATGCTAGATTTTGCAGGTAATATTTTATTGTTTAGTTAGTAGACTGACCATCCGTTAGGGCCAAACGGATTTTTTACAAGTCCATGACATTTTTTTTGTGCTTCGACTAAAAATCCTCCATATTTATTAATATATGGTATAGTTTCAGTAGAAATTATATAAGGTAATGTCTCAATTTTATTGAGAAGTTTTCCTGTCTTCTTACAATCATTACTTTCGTAATAGTAGGAGGCTAGCATTAAATAGTGCTGAGGTAAATTCTGATAAATACTTATAGCATTTAGTAAAAGCTTTTTTGCATTTTCACTATCTTTATATATGTGTAATATATAATCTGCAGTATTTATATATGCCATAGCATAATAACCAGGAATCTCAGTAAGATATAGTAAATGGGAAATATTTTTATTTTCCGGCAGACCTGAGCTTAATTTATTCAATAAATCTATTTGATTGTTTAAATAATAATCTTTACCGTCTAATATCATTTTATCATTGGGCATTACAAATTTAAGTACGAGCCCTTGTGGTACAACTGCAACAGGAAACCAATTCCAATAAGCATAAGTAAAAGATGTTGTAAATATAGAATTATTTTTATGTTGATTTAGGTATGCATCAAGCAAAGGTATTGATTTTAAAGTGTGAGCAGAAGTAATTTTTATATCCTTTCTGAAATTTTGAGCATATTGTACATATAAACTATTAAAGATTACGTTATCTTCGTTATTTACAAGAAGAATGCTGTTCTTAGGCAGTGATGAAAGAATATCTTTTGCAAATTTATCACCTATCCAGTTATTATGTAAATCTGTACGGGGATAATTTAAAATAAGTAGATATGCTGGCATAACTAAAAAGGATATAGTTATAATATTAATAAAAATAGGTTTCTTGATAAAAAGATAAATAAATTCAGTAATTAAACAAATGCCAAATGGGAATAATATAAACATAAATGATCCTGATAGTCCATAATACCTCTCATAAATTCCTAATGAATATGGATTTACTGACGCAGGTGCAAAATAAAATAACATTAAGGGACCATTTATAAAATATGCTATTAAAAGTCCTGTTAATAAATTAAATTTCTTTTTTATAATTAAAAATACAAGCCCTAATATACTTATGAATATAATAGGAGGAAAAACAGAAAACCAATAAGAAAAATAGCGTTTAATAGAATCTAATCTATCCGATAAATATATAGGTGAATTACTTAACTGATCTCCTCCCCATCCGTAATCTTTTCTAGTAACAAGTTGTATAAAATTATGAAGATTTGAGGCATTATCCCAATTTACCGGAGGATTATTTGAAGCAGCAATTGGAATATAAATATATGGAGTAAGTCCAAGTAAAAATAAAAAGAAAGCAAATATTAAGTTTTTAAATAAGAATTTCTTTTTAAATGCTTTTATAAAAGCTTGTATGATAAAAAATGCACATGCGGGAAGGATTAATAATATTAATTCATTATTTGCAAAAGATAAACCGAGAAAAATAGAAAAAAGATAAAAATAAATTATTTTTTGCTTATCAAAGAACAGATACGCTAAATAGAAATCGAAAAGAAGTAAAAAATAGTGCAGGGCAAATACTTCAGCGACTTCGGCATATAAAAAAATAGGGAAGATGAAAGCATAGGAAAATGCAGAGATTAATGCAAGAATTCTGTTTTTACTAAATCTATAAACAAAAATAAAGATAAGTACGTTTGTTAATGAGGTAAAAATGGCAGATAATAAACTTACTTTCCAAGCTAGTGTTTGATGAAATGGAAGATAGCTGAATAAGATACCAAGAAGTGTGAATAAGGGATAGCCTGAAGGATGAGCAACTCCTTTAACAGCAATCGCAGATAGAAAGTCTCCTGAATCACCTCCATATACACTTGGGGATAGATTGTGTAAATAAACACTAAAAGTGCTTAAGAAAATTAAAACCTGTAAAAGAATAGTCAAGATCTTATTAATTTTTGTTCTATCATCATATTCTTGACTATAAGAGTGCATAAATTAATGAGTTAAGTTTAACATAGCAGGAGCTTCCGATGTAGTGGATCCGACTACGTCCTTAGCCGCAGGAATTGTACTAGCTCATTAGTCCACAGACCCCCTTACGAGATGGAGAAGGTGAGGTTGTTTTTGTCGTCCGTTGATAATGTGACGGTGGAGCCGCGGTTGATTTTATCTTCCAGCTTTTTCTTGGCAACAAAATCTTCAATGGTGTCTTGAATATAGCGTCTCAAGGGTCTTGCGCCGAATTCCTTGTTAAACCCTTCTTCGACGATTTTTGTAATGACTTTTTCGTCAAACGAAAGCGTAATATCCTGAACCAACAGTTTTTCCTTTACCTCCTTAAGCATTAGTTTAATAATCTGCATTACCTCTTTTTGTGTAAGCGGTTTGAAGGTCACAACAGCGTCGAATCGGTTGAGAAGCTCCGGTTTGAATATGCCTTTTGTTTGTAACAAATCAAGAAGCTTGGTATGAAATGCTTTATCAACTGGCGTCCC
>CAZDTO010000006.1:0-9778 GCA_964508395.1 uncultured Gammaproteobacteria bacterium
TTTCCTCCGGCCCGATGATAATGACGAATGGAATGCCTTTCTGGTCAGCGTACTTGAGCTGTTTTTCCATTTTTGCGTTTTCATCTAAGTAGATTTCAGTCTGTACTTCAGCGCTACGTAGTGCTAAAGTTAAGTCGAGAGAATTTACGGTAAGCTGCGGATTAAAGATCGTTACCAGTACTTTTGTTGTGGCTTCGTCTAATGTTTTAGGAAAAAGGTTCTGTTCCTCCATTGCCTCAATAATCCGCTCAAATCCGAAGGAAAATCCGACCGCGGGAATTGATTTTTTTTCATCTTGTTTACCTGCGGGTAGGAACATACCTATCAGGTTGTCATATCTGCCGCCCCCGCCAACAGAGCCACCGGTATATCCCGCAACGTCAACTTCAAGGATCATGCTTGTGTAATAGTCAAGACCCCGTGCGAGGGTGGGTTCAAAGACAATTTTTCCTTCATTAACTCCCAACCTTTTTGCAAGCGAAGTTATTTGCATTAACGAGTCAGTCTCTTTCTTTTCAAGAATTTCATCTAAGAGGTTTTCACTAAAACCTTTCTGTTTAAGTTCTTCTCGTACTTTTTCAGGACCGATTTTTGAGAGTTTATCGATTGTGGCAATCGCATTTGCTGTTAATCCAGCGAAGACGGAACGGTCGTTAACTAGAATTTTGAAATCTGTAAATCCAAGCGCTTGATATCCGGCATTTACAACTGCAATAATTTCCGCATCAGCCATGTTTGATCCATCCGGTGAAGACGGACCAACAGTATCAATATCACATTGCAAAAATTCTCTGGATCTGCCTTTTTGCGTATTTTCTGCCCGCCAGACCGGCTGGATCTGATAGCGCTTGAACGGAAAGGGGAGAAGTGGTTGACCTTGTGGTGAGCTTGCCGAACCATATTGCGCGACGACGCGCGCGAGCGGGACTGTCTGATCGTAGCGCATGGCAACTTTTCTGCCGCCGTTGTCCACGAACCGGTACATCAGTTTATCTCCCTCCTCACCATATTTACCCATGAGAATTTCTTCGTATTCCAAAGCCGGTGTTTCTAACGGTTCAAAACCATAGGAAGTAAACACCTTTCTCAAAGTGTCTATTACATACTGTCGTTTCTTGGCTTCCTTTGGCAAAAAATCCCGGAAACCTTTTAAGGTTTGTAGTGTCATATACCCGTTATTGTAGCATACTGTTATTCTTGAGAGAGTAATGCCTATAATTCGATAGACGCTTTTGGGGATTGGGTGAGTTGGAGGAGTTTTCCAGTTTGGATGACGAATAAATCTTCGATGCGGATACCGCATTTGCCCTTTAAATATATTCCGAGTTCTATAGAGAATACCATCCCTTCTTGCAAAATATCTTTGGATTTTTGCGATAGACTTGGTGCTTCATGGACTTGAAGACCAATGCCGTGTCCAAGGGAGTGGGGGATCGTGGGGTAACCTTGGGAGATGATGTAATCGCGAGCGATTCTGTCAACTTCGCTTGCTTTAATTTCGTTTTTTTCAAGGAGACTCCTTCGCGAAGGAGTCTCCTTTTGAATAAATTCAATTGCTTTTTGTTGTGCGTTAAGAACAGTTTTGTACATTTTTTTCTGCTCATTGGTTGCTTTGCCGAAAAAGATGGTCCGTGTCATGTCGGAGCAGTAACCATTGAAGCGGGCGCCGAAATCGAGCAAAATGACGTTATTGGTTATTAGCCCGCTTCGCCGCGAGGCGAGTTGTTGGTTATTAGCGCTATGATGGGGGATGGAGGAATGACTACCAAATGCCACAATTGGCGGAAAGGATATATCTGCTCCGTTTTTCTTCATAAAAATCTCAAGTTCAAAAGCGATTTTTTGTTCAGTTACACCGGTTTTTATTTTTTTTAGAATATGAGTGAATGCCTTGTCTGAAATCTCGCAGGCTTTTTTGATTTGCTGGATTTCATGTACGCTTTTTATTTCCCTGAGATTTTGCAGACTAAAATTTTGCAAGGTCTCTCCTTGCTTTGCAAGGAGAGACCTTAAAGAATGCGAAAGCTTATTGTATTCGGAAACAGTCATGTCATTTTCTTCAATGCCAAGTTTTTTTATTTTGTGTTTAGTAATTAGTTTCTTCAGCGATTTAACAAAAGGTGTAGATGATGTTATTTCAGTTAAAGCAAAATGCGGAACTTTTTCATAGACTGCTTCGCTATACAAGGCATTGGTAAAAATATATGCGCGTGTTTTGGTGATAAGAAGATACGCGTCTCTCTCTTCTTTTGAAAATCCCAAAAAGCCGGTGAGGTATGTGATGTTTGCCGCTGATGAGATAATAGCGGCGTCGAGATTTTGTTGGTTAAGAAGATTTTGTATTCTGGATAATCTTTTTGTCATACTGAATTTATTTCAGCATCCCAAAGAAAAATTCGAATACCAAAATCCGAAATTCGAAACAATGTCAAAATTCGAATGTCCAAATGTTCAAAACGATTTTGGTTTTTACTCTGTTGGGGTTGGAGTTTTTGTTGGTTTCAGCGTCGTTGTTGGTGCTGATTTAGTTGGGGTTGGCGTCAATTTAGATACGGTTGGTGTGATGCTTTTTTTACTTGTTGGCTCAGGGGTTGGCAATAGATCTGAAAGAACAAGCACTCGAAGCGCGGAGAATCGGTTTTCCTCTTTTTTATCAGGATATGAAACAATATAGACAATATCATCCTGCAGAAGTTTTGAGAATGTATATCGTATTATTTCGCCCTCAGGTGAGACCTGTAAAAGCTTCGTTTTATTTTCTATATCAACAAGGATTTCTTCCTTGTCTGTTTTTACTGTTATGGTAAAGTTCTTTTTATCAATATCGCTTATCGTTCCTTTTGCAAATGACGGCAGAGGTACGATACTGATAAATCGGGCAAGGATCCGCTTTGAGTCTTTGTTATACAAGCCAAGAACGCTTATCGTTACCCCTTTTTTGATATCGGAGATATCGGTTGTTTCTTTGGTTCCGGCGGCTTGGGATGCGAACTTGGTTATTTCGTCAACGTCTATAAGCTGCGTTGTCCCTTTAACATCTATCAGTTTTATTTTTGTCTCTGATACGTCTTCGACTGTGCCAACGACGCCTTTTTTCTCAACTAGCTTAAGCTCTGTGACTCTTGAGGCAATACGGTCTTTTAATTGACTTATTTTTTCCGTTAAAGACTCCTTTGGGCTGGGCGTTGGTGTTGATTTGACCGGAGTTGGCGATGCGCCATACACAAAAGGTATAGTTGCTATCGCACCTGTTAGGCTGAAAAGGAATAATGTAATAATAATCAGTTTTTTCATATCAGAAACTTTCTGTTGAATACGTTATTGTCCATATGATGCTTTTTTCTTTCCCATCCGGTAGGAATACTGTAAAATGAATTACGTTGACTCCGTCTTCCAGATCAAATTCAGTTGAGAAATCTCCACTTGTTGATGCGGCAGTAAGTACGGAGTTAGAGGATGAGGATATCAGAATAATACCGTCTTTTATCGTTTTCCCCTTGATAGTGATCGTTTTTTTCTCGACGACTGCTTCATTGCTTGGTTCGCTTATCGTTATCTCATCTTTTTTTTCCGGTGTTGGAGTCGGTGTTGGTGATGTTTCTTCCTCCTCTGAAGTACTTATGTCGGGAATTGAAATTTCTTTTGTCGATTGGTAAAAGTAGAATGCAATGCCAGCAACGAGAATCCCAACGAGTGCTGCGACAAATGAAAGAATGAGTTTTTCTTTTTTCATTAATCCTAAATAAAGCTAACTATGAGCAGGACGATGCGGTTGTGTGGGAATAATACGACAAAATATTCCTATTGTCAAGAAAAATGTATATGTGTTAGGATGATGTGATGGAAATTTATTTAATCGCAAGCGACTCACTTAAAATTCGAAGCAAGCAGAGTGTTCTTGCGGTAAATGATGTGGGGAAAGGTGTTGTTTGTCAGGGCGTCATCATATTTGGGAAAGAGATTCGGTCATCTCTGCCTGAAAATATTCCCGTGATTTTCGGTCCTGGAGAGTACGAGATCGGCGGAATAAAAATTACCGGAATTTCAGAGGCACATACTATATATAGTATGCACATTGATGGCATTGATGTGCTTATGGCTACAACTTCTGCGCTGGAAAAGATACACAGTAAATTAAAAGAGCACCATATTATTATTTTGCATGCACTGCGTGCAGATGATTCTATTTCGTCTTCATCAGTGATGGCGTTATCACCCAAAGTGCTCCTGGTGTATGGAGAGGGGAGCGAGAAATTTGTAAAATCATTTTATAAGGAAGATGTGAAGAAATCGAATAAATACTCCACTGCACTAGAGAAGTTACCAACAGAATTAGAGGTTATTTTACTTTCCTCTAATACCTAAACCCTATACTCTAAACCCTAGATTTATGGCAAATATCAAAACTCCTCCGCACAATGAAGATGCCGAGCAAAGCGTGCTCGGGGCGATACTTATCGATAATGTTGCGATCAATCTTGTCGCCGGAAGGCTTACTTCAGACCATTTTTACTATGAAAAAAACGCGATTATTTTTGCTGCAATGCTTATCCTTTATGAAGAGCGTAAACCGATAGATCTTGTTACTTTGACCTCACAGCTTAAGAAGCAGAAAGAATATAGTGCTATTGGCTCATCCTATCTTACGGATCTTGTTGCAATAGTCCCTACAGCCGCCAATATTGAACACTATTGCACGCTTGTTATGGATACAGCTATTAAGCGGTCGCTTATCAGAACTGGTGTCGCGATAGCTGAGATGGGGTATCAGGGAGAATTAGCAGTAAAAGATATTATTGATAAAGCCGAAGGCTCTATTTTTGCCATCTCTGCCGGAAATTTGCAGAGGGGATTTATTCCTGTAAAAGAGGCGCTTGCTGATAGTTTCGATAGGATAGATGAACTGCATAAGAGCGGGGCAGGTCTCCGTGGTATAAAAACTGGATTTGTCGACATTGATAGCATGCTTTCTGGCATGCAAAAGTCGAATTTACTTATTCTTGCAGCGAGGCCCGGACAAGGAAAGACCGCAATGGTAATGAATATTGCACAGCATATAGCTATCAATGAGAAGATGCCGGTTGGCATATTTTCACTTGAGATGAGTAAGGAAGAGCTTGTAGACAGGCTTCTTGTCGCGCAAGCTGATGTTGATGCCTGGAGACTTAAGACGGGCAAACTATCTGAAGATGATTTCACAAAACTTTCAGATGCGATGGGAATTTTGGCAGAGGCGCCGATTTTTATCGATGATACTCCCGGATTGTCGCTTTCTGAGATGCGCAGTAAAGCCAGAAGGCTGCACTTAGAGCACAATGTTGGTCTATTTATCGTTGACTACTTACAGCTTGTCGATCCGGGGAGAAGATATGATAGCCGTGTACAGGAAGTATCAATCGTATCTGCGGCACTTAAGAATCTTGCACGGGAGTTAAAGCTGCCAGTACTTGCTGCTTCGCAGTTATCGCGGGCAGTTGAACACCGTGGGGAGAAGAAGCCACAGCTTGCTGATCTTCGGGAGTCAGGAGCAATTGAGCAGGATGCAGATGTTGTGATGTTTCTCTATAGACCAGATGAGGCTATTGGCCTTGTGCATATTGTGACAAAACTTCTCGTAGCCAAACACCGCAATGGTCCGACAGGAGAAGTGGATTTACTTTTTCGTGGTGATAGGATAAAATTTTATAGCGTTGATAAGAAGCAAGCGTAATAAATTCGAATCTCAAAACACGAAATTCGAAACAAATTAAAATGATCAAATGACAAAAACACAAAATATTTCGGATTTCGATATTCGTATTTCGAATTTTCGCATGATTGGAGGTGATAGATAGTGCAACAAGATCCAAATCAGATGCCAGGGCAAATGCCACCGCCAAATCAACCTGCAGATGGTATTCCAACCCCATCGCAGGCACCGGAACCTCAAATGCCGCCTGTGCCAACAGGTGACTCGGGACCATTGGGCGGAGCAGACGTTCCAGAACCAGAAGGTCCATCCGGCGGAGTCCCGCCAGCTGCTCCGACTCCAGCTTCGCCGCAAGGCGAGCCAACTTCAGGAACTGGTGGAATGTAAGAGAAAAACGCACACCATATGTGTGTTTATAGAAAGTAAACTCATACCTTGACAGTATGAGTTTACTTGTCTTATGATGTTTAATGTGTTTGCAGCAGGACTCATAACTTTTCGGGAAACACTTGAAGTAGCATTAGTAGTAGGCATTCTTATTACCTTCCTCACGAAAACAAATCAACGAACTTTAATCAAATATATTTGGCTTGGTGTATTTGGCGGGATTGTGCTATCCGTGCTTTTAGCAATTGTATTAAATGTTGCTTTTGGAGGATTTGAAGGGAAAACAGAGCAAATATTTGAGGGAATTCTCATGTTTGTGACTGCGGGATTATTGACTTGGATGATTCTTTGGGTCCACCGTCAAACAGGTGTGGCCAAGCAAATCGAGCACAAGGCAAAGCAACATATCGAGAGTGGTTTTCCACTGGGTCTTACTATTTTAACAATCACATCGGTAATCCGGGAAGGAGTTGAAACAGTATTTTACTTACGCGCGTTAAGCGCTGTTTCGGGAGGAAATCAATTACCGGGTGCAATAGTCGGAATAACTGCCGCAGCAGTATTGGGATACGCGATGTTTTACTACAGTTTAAAAATTAATATTAAGCGTCTACTCAAAATATCAGGGGCAATTCTTCTTTTGTTTGCGGCCGGTCTCGTAGCACATGGCGTGCATGAATTTCAGGAAGCTTCAATTTTTCCGCTTTTCTCATTTGATCCGCTTGTTAATATTTCCAGTGTATTAGATCATAAGAGCACGTTTGGTAGTCTTCTTAGAACACTATTTGGCTATACAGCAAAACCGACACTTCTTGAACTTATCTCTTACGGGTCATACGTTTTTTTGATTTTTATCCTTGAACAATTCACCAACCGTCTGCTTGCCGCGAAAGCAAGATTTCCGGAGGTGTCTAGCTAGTACACTCGGGGGGTGTGGCAGTAAAACAAGATGATTGAAAGACGTGGGCAACCTCAAACCATTTTAGATAGATTGCAAGCACTTATGCCAGATAACGATGTTGTTTTTGCCGCTATTGAGAAGTTGCATAATCCAGATGAGATACGTCAATTCCGTAACGAGTACGAAGAGTTTATAAGATTGCGTGCTCATGATGGAGAAACACGACAGCAAATTGCTGATATTGCCAATAATGACATAGGTTTTGTTTTGGGGTTTTACACAGATAGAATGGAGACAGTTCGTATGTGGTTTAAGACACTTGGGCAAATCTCTCATCCAGAGTTTGGTAGGAACTTACCAGATGATCTTTGGAAATATTACGTCAGTTTCTAAATTTCGCATTATTTTCCGAGGGTGTCTAGCTAGTACACTCGGGGGGTGTGGCAGGTAGACACCTGAGTAATTTGCATCGAAAGTGGATTCGTGCTATCCTCTAATTCCTCTATGGCTGATCGGCTCGTACAGGCGGAAATCAACCTTGCCAATTTTTCAAAAAATTTTTTACAGGTAAAAAAACTTGTCGGGAAAAATGTTTCAATTATGGCTGTTGTGAAGGCAAATGCCTATGGCCATGGGGCTATTGCCATTGCAAAAAAGGCTGTAAAACTTGGCGCGTCTTATCTTGGCGTTTCTTGTATTTTTGAAGCAAAAGAACTTAGGCAGGCTGGAATTTCAACTCCAATACTCCTTCTCGGATATACAGACAAGGAAAGTGTCGCTTCCGCATTAGATCTTGATTTGACTGTTAATGTTATGGACAGAGAAATATTGCAGGAGATTATCACACAAACAAAAAAAAGGAAAAAGCGGGCGAGTGTTCACGTTAAAATTGATACCGGAATGCACCGCATAGGTGTTCCCATAAAAGAAGCGGTAGATTTTATACAAGAAATCAGAAAATATAAAAATGTGTACCTTGAAGGCATTTATACGCATTTTGCAGCTGCCGATGCGCGGGATTTATCATTTACAAAAATTCAGCTTGAGAAGTTTCAGTCTATTATTTCACGCCTTGCAAAAATGGGAATAAAACCACCAATTATACATGCTGCAAATAGCGCAGCTGTATTATTTTTCCCTAAATCACATCTTACAATGGTTCGCCCTGGTAAAATATTGTACGGTCCTCTCCCCACAACCTTAGGCAACATCAAAGCACCCTTTATTGCAAAGCCGTTACTAACTCTTAAAACTATTGTTTCCCAAATTAGGGTTATTAAAAAAGGCGAGTCTGTTGGTTATGGGAGAGAGTTTGTTGCTGATAGTTTGACACGGGTTGGGGCAATTCCAGTTGGATACGCAGACGGATTTCGTAGAACACCGAGTTTTGGGGAAGTATTGGTAAGAGGTAAAAGAGTAAAGCTAATTGGTAGGGTATCCATGGATCAAAGCTCTATTGATTTAACTCATATTTCTAATGCAAGCGTTGGTGATGAGGTAGTTATTATTGGTATTCAAGGGAAAGATGAAATTACGACTGAAGATGTGGCAAAAAGACTTAATACCATTAACTATGATGTGTTAACATCCATTTCAAAAAGAGTTACACGCGTCTATAGGGACTAGAGAATTATGAAAAAAAGAATAAGGGTTGGTATATTATTTGGCGGACGGTCAGCAGAGCATGAGATTTCTCTTTTGTCGGCAAAAAATATTATTCAAGCAATTGATAAGGAAAAGTATGAGCCGGTGCTGATTGGCATCGATAAGAAAGGGAAGTGGTATCTTGAAGAACAGTCACATTTTCTTCTCAATGCTAATAACCCAAAACTGATATCTTTGAATAAATCTCATACCTCGGTTGCTTTAACTCCATGGAAAGAAAATCGAAATCTTCGTTCGCTAAGTAAGCAAACTTTGGACTTAGCAATTGATGTTGTGTTTCCCGTTCTTCATGGCCCGTACGGAGAGGATGGGACAATACAGGGACTTCTGAAACTTGCCGGTATCCCATTTGTTGGCGCTTCTGTTGCGGGTTCGGCAATTGGCATGGATAAAGACGTGATGAAGCGATTGCTTCGGGAAGCAGGAATACCGGTTGCGAAGTTTTTGGTCTTGAAAAAGTCTGATGTCATTCTGGAGGGAGTACAACGACCGATAGAATCTCAGGGAGGAGATCCTATCGCTTCGCTCCAGGATGACAATAAATTTGACTATAAAACAATTGTCAATCAACTCGGCCTTCCATTCTTTGTCAAACCGGCGAATCTTGGATCATCGGTTGGCATTTCAAAAGTTTACAAAAAGGCAGAGTTTAAGTCGGCAATAAAAGAAGCGTTTCAGTATGATAATAAGATATTGATTGAACAATTTATTGAGGGACGGGAGATTGAATGTTCAGTTTTGGGCAATGATGATCCTATCGCGTCTCTGCCTGGAGAAGTCATTCCGTCGCATGAGTTTTATTCATACGAAGCCAAATATATTGATGAAAACGGCGCAAAACTGATAATTCCTGCAAAATTGCCTGAATTTGTTATTAAACAAGTTCAAAAGTTGGCTATTTATGCATTTAAAATACTTTGTGCTGAAGGTATGGCGAGGGTTGATTTTTTCCTTGCAAAGAACGGCAAATTATATGTGAATGAAATCAATACAATTCCTGGCTTTACCAAAATCAGTATGTACCCAAAACTCTGGGAAGCAAGTGGCATTTCCTACACTGAACTTATTGATCGCTTGATTCAATTGGCTATAGAAAGATTTGAAAGAGAAAGTAAATTAAAAACAACAGTTGAATA
>CAZDTO010000006.1:9878-27490 GCA_964508395.1 uncultured Gammaproteobacteria bacterium
GGTTTGAAATAGGTAGACACATAAGGATTAATACAACAATATGACTCCGGAGAGATTTGCAGCGATTCAATCTGATGAGCAATTAATAGAAGCAATTAATGAACTTTGTTCTGCGCGGGAGCGAGGAGAAATTGAAATATATCCAGGCATACTTAGAAAAGCAGTAGACATATTAAGCTTTAATCAGAAAATAACACGTGCTTTAACCCTTGATACACCGGCAAAATATTCAATAGATAATTCTGCAGTTTATGACCCCGATGTAATTGCGCAGCTTGTTGATGTAATTGATGAACAGATAGAGCGTGGTCCGATTACAGCAATAGAAAAGTTGGCAGACAATACAATTTGTTCTATATCCAAAAAAAAGGCTGATTATATAAAAGAATTAGCAGTTTGTGTAAACAGAGAGCCGTATATCAGCTTGGGACAGCTTATGGCGCTCACAAATCTTGATCCTCATTTTGGATACTACGCCTTGGACTTTGGCATAGGAAGGCGAAATTGGGATACCCAGCTTACATCGGCATTCACAACTCCAATCTGTATGGAGAAAGAATATAGAGAAACCTATGCAAATATATGTCTAGCTTCTTTTGAATGTTTATCAAAGCAGGGTGAATTTTCTTCAGATATCCCGTTTACGATAATTAATGTCGGCGACGGAGAGAGCCTATTAAGCATGGAGATATTAGATAAAATTAGCCAGTCTAGTATAGATCCTCAAATAGTTAAACTAATCTCAGTTGATGCATCTGGCAGTTTGCTGCCAGCACAGCGGGAACGACTCGCTTACAATATTGAAAAAGGTTTTAAAATAGAGTTTTTTCAGGGAAGAGTGGAAAATATTTCTGATTTTTTTCCTGCGCATGAGAAATTAAAGGGGGTGGTTATTGCGGGTGAAGAACTTATTGATGATTTGCCTTCATATTTTTTCGGTTTTGATCCAGACACCGGTAAGCCATATGAGGCCGGGTTCAACTTCGATAACCCGCATTCGCAGGTAAAATTAAAACTCCCGGAAGATTTACAAAAAATGTTTGAAGCATGGCTTACCGCATTTCCTCAGTATCGGACGTATCTTGCCGCGGCGCAAAACGCAACAGATAAAACTAGCAGTTATGTCCCTTTTAACTTAAGATTTTTAGGGGTTATTAAACAAATTGCAACCGCGGATAATTTTGAGGGATATTGGATGGGCGGGGATTATAACCAATTTTTCCATTTCATCGAAACAGACCCCTATTGGAAGCCAGTGCGTGCCATGGGCTTGCCAAAGGAGGAACGGGAGTTTTTTAACGAAGAGTTGTTTCCGCCTGTCTCTTTAAGTGATTCAATTGAAAAACCGGCAAATGTTACTACAGATGTAGACCCCGGGCTCCTGTCATTTGCGACGGCTTTGGGCATGCGAGCTGAATATATTGGTAGAAAGGGACATTTTCAGAATATTTTTATGAAAAGAGATATAAGGACCATATCACAAGTGAGATCTCAAATCGCTAGTACCACACAAGACTTACTTCATCCATTCGGCACGATTGATTATGGAGATATCATGTACATGAATGATGATATTTTCAATTTAGACCAGGATTATTCCGGAATACGTTTTAACTGGATTATGAGCAAAGGCAACGTACCGCTGTTATTAGACAATAATAATGTTTTTTGGTAGCGTGGTGTAAAGCTAGATTATTTGGAGGCTGAATGGAAGGGAAAAATTATAACGAGCGTTCGCAGGATAAAGACGAAGATGATAAAGAGGGCAGTTATAAGGCTTATTGAGATAAGACCAAATGAGTAGCTTTCAGGATTGAGCCATCCTTTGTATCCCATAATACCAACATGCAGAAGTACAAGGAAATATGCTAAGTATCCAAGTCGTTGGACAGATTTCCACTGCGCAGGTTGCATTTTTTCTTCAATTGAAGGTAGAGAGGTTACAGCAATAGCTGCGAAGACAAGAATTGCAAGAATACCAAATAGGATAGCGCTTTCACCACCCAAGGTCATTTTCCCAGTCGTTGTATCAAAATACCTTGGGTAGTATGAAGGGCTAAAGAGCATCAGTGACATAATTGCATGGAGTGCCGCAATGCCAAAGCCGTATACTCCCAGGTATTTTCGCAAGTATAATTGGTGTTCAAATTTCTTTGGCCAGAAGTGTGCAAGTGGACCAAGCAGAAATGAAAGACCAATGAGTATGGTCGCTGTAAGCGCAACAGCCTTGTTGGTAATATACAGGGGGATCTGGTCAATCGGAACGCTTCTTAGGATGTTATAACGAAGCAGTGCATAAGCAAACGTGAAGACAAAAATGATGAAGAAGATTGTTGTCGTTTTTCTCCAGCCTGAATTTGCCTCGGCCATACACTCACCGTATCACACATTGTCTTTTCTTTCAATATGCTAGTTTTGTTTTCTGAATATTCCAACATTTTTTATAGACGATGCCCAAGGCAAAGTAATTTTTGGTGGAGTCTCTTCATGAATCTTCGTATAACCGTGATCCTTAAGAAGTATATTAATCTCTTTTGTTGATGAGCAACAGTCATTTGCTGTAACAATTGCACCATATTCTAAGCCACTGTCACGATACTGGCTTTTACTGTAAGAAATAAATGGCATTCCTGATTTATAAATCAAGGTCGTATCAGGATTGTTAAATACTTTACCTACGTCTTTTCCATTTGAGTCTTCTGTCACAAATGTAATCTTTGCAGTCGCCGGGATAATTCCCTGAGTTTTGAATTCGCAAACCAGTTTTTGTAAATTCGTTGTGTCATAGTCGTCATCAACGTCCCCCCCCATGTGGAAATGTTGATCGGATGAGTCATAATATTTATCTTCCATAACTAAATTATTAAATCCAGCTGCCCAGAATATATCATTGCCTGCGAAGGGGTAATAGGCTCTTTGTTTCTGACCTTGAGGAATATGATCTCCTAATGCTTTTATTAACTCGGTATACCATCGCATATTTGGGAATCCTTCTGATTGTTCAATTGTCCTTAATTGTTGGTATTTATCGGTGACCTGTGTCATTTGCTGTTCGAGCCTGCCAAGATAAAAATTTTCAGCGCGGTTTTTGTCGAATACTGCGATTGACAGTGCGGGCGTACCCCAAAGAATTGCCTTTCTCTTAGCAATTTTTAATGCTGCGTTGAGTTGTTCTTCTGCTTTAGCTCTTTGGGGACTTCGTTCCAACATGATAAAATTATATCATTTATTATTTGTGGGCGGGGAGGGAGTCGAACCCACACGGCCTTGCGACCAGTAGTTTTTGAGACTACAGCGTACGAATTTATTGTGCCAGGAGAGGGAGTCGAACCCACATGGAGTTTTACCTCCACAAGTTTTTGAGACTTGCGTGTCTACCATTCCACCATCCTGGCATAAAATTAAATTCGCATTCCGCCACCCGCCCGATGTCACTTTTGACCTTTGCCTTTTGACCTCTCATATTATATACTTTCACGTATGACCATACAACAAATTTACGACTTAGCAATCGAGATGGGCATGAAGGCAGATCCTAGGGGTTATGCCGGAGTGGAGAAGGTCCTTGAGCGGGCCAAAAAGGCATCAGCGGAATTATCTGAGAAGAAAAAGAAATATTTCGATCAGGAATCGCTTCGAAATCCCTACACCGATTCGCGAATTCTATTTGGCGATCCAACTACGGTCGTTGATAAAGTTCTTGCAGGGATCGACGCTGAAGCTGCAGAAATACTTCTTGTTGACCGGTTGAATCAAAAAGGAGAGGGGATTGATCTTCTTATTTCACACCATCCGGACAGCCATGCGCTTGCCAGCCTGCATGAAGTTATGGATGTTCAGGTTGACATGTTTGCGCAGGCAGGTGTTCCGGTAAATGTTGCACATGCGCTCTTTGAGGAGAGAAAAGGGGAGGTGAAGAGGCGGTTTAATCCCTTAAACCATGACAGAACAGTTGACGCAGCCAGGCTGTTAGGAGTGCCGCTTATGGCTCTTCATACGATTTGGGATAATTTAGGCAATGATTTTATGAAGACTTATCTTGGCAAGCGGGATTTCCACACAGCCGGAGATGTCCTTGATTATATCAACGAGATTCCGGAGTTTATTGAAGCGATCAAAGGAAAATCAGGCCCAAGTTTAGTTTCTGGTTCTGAGAGCAGGCGGGCAGGAAAAGTAATTGTCAGTTTTACCGGCGGTACAAATCCCTCAAAAGAATTATATATTGAGCTGGCAAAAGCCGGTATTGGAACTGTAGTTGAGATGCATGTCGGAGAGGATGCGCTTAAAGAACTGAGGAAGCTGCATATCAATGTGATTGATTGCGGCCATATGGCGGCGGACTCGATCGGGGCTAATATATTTCTTGACGCACTGGAGAAGAAAGGCGTAGCCGTCGTCCAGTGTTCTGGATTAGTTAGAATAAAGCGAAAAGCGTAAAGCGCAAAAGTAAAAGCTGAAACTAAAAACTTAAAACTGAAAAAACTTTTGCGTTTTCAACTTTAGTTTTTCGCTTTTACTTTTTAGTTTTTAGCTTTCTATCATGATTTCCGTAACAGACCTTCATGCAGGCACTACATTTGAAGACCAGGGGAGGATGTATCAAGTACTCTCCTATGAGCATATAAAGACAGGAAGAGGAAGTGCCAATATCAGGGTAAAGGTAAGGGACTTGAAAAGCGGTTCGGTTATTGATAAGAGTTATATCAACGGTGCAAAAGTCCAGGATATTTACCTTGTAAAAAGAGATCTTCAGTTTCTTTATAAGGATGAAAGCGCTGCTTATTTTATGGATCCACAATCGTTTGAACAGCTGCAAATTCCGATTAGCAAGATTCCGGAACATGTTTTTTTGAAAGATGGAGAGAGTTTCTCTGTTACGTTTCTTGACGAAGAAGCGTTATCGGTACTGTTTCCGCCTAAGATGGAATTTGCCATCTCGCAGACAGGTCCATCAGTTAAGGGTAATTCTGCAACTAATGTTTTTAAGGATGCAATTTTGGAGAATGGCATGGTGACGAAAGTTCCTCTTTTTATCAACACAGGCGATCATATCCGGGTTGACACCAGGACAGGGGCATACTGCGAGAGAGCGTAGAACGTCAGACGTTCCAAGATGAAGCACAGTATTTTTCAGGCATTAACAGAACGTTCCTTCCTCATGTTGTGGCTTGGAGAGGTTGTAACTCAGATTGCATTTAATTTATTTAATTTTTTTCTTGTTCTTCATGTATTCACACTGACGCATTCTAACATCGCTGTTGCGGGAATTGTTCTCTCTTTTACCCTTCCGTCAGTGCTTTTTGGCGTTGTCGCTGGTGCCTATGTTGATCGATGGGGCAAGAAGCGAACACTTTTTATTACTAATATTTCGCGGGCATTGCTGCTCGTTTTTCTCGCCTTTGCGCATACAAACTTAATTCTTATCTTTCTTATTTCATTTATCGTCTCTATTATCACACAATTTTTTGTTCCGGCTGAAACACCGATGATCCCTCTTGCGGTAAAGCGCGAGCACCTGCTTTCAGCAAATGCGCTGTTTGGTATAGGAATATACGCTTCAATTTTCATAGCGTATATTATATCCGGACCGCTTATTATCCTTTTTGGGAAAGTAGTGACACTTCTTATTGTCGCCGGGTTATTTCTTATAGGCGCTCTGTTCATTCATTTTATAAGCATAAATGCAAAGAAGCCTGCATCGAAAGAAAAAGTCGTCGTTGATATACAACAGACATTTGCAACAGTACTAAGTAAAAAGCCGGTGTATCATGCTATATTTCTGCTCGCACTCTCACAAGTAATTGTACTTATTATGGCTGTTATCACACCTGGATATGCCACTGATGTATTAAAGATGAGGGTTGAAGATTTTCCTCTTCGATTTATTGCTCCAGCGGCTCTAGGCGTACTTGTTGGTGCAGTGCTTATCGTTAATATTTTTCATTCACTGAAAAAAGATGTTGTTATAAATGCCGGATTACTTCTGGCTGGAATGACAATGTTTCTTATGTCCTATGGGAGTGCGATGAATAAGATTTTTACTATTACGGCGGTTACTCCAATTAATATCCTTTCATTTTTAGCGTTTATTCTTGGCATTGCCAATTCTATGATTTTTGTTCCAGCCAATACCACTCTGCAAGAGGAGACCAGGGATACATCCCGAGGAAAAGTTTATGGTGTTCTTAATACAATGGTTGGAATAGTATCTTTTCTTCCGGTTATTATCGTTGGGAGCCTTTCTGATATTGTTGGGGTAGGGAGGGTAATTGTCGGCATTGGCGGGATACTTGTTCTGACAGGAAGTATCCGACTTTTTCTTTCACGATGACGACAGGAGCATTTTTCATCATTATCTTTGTCTGTTTTTTCGTTGGGCTTTTTTGTCTTTTTCGTCTCGGCCGCGATGACGTTATCCTCATTCGGAAGAATACTTCAATGGAACAATTATTTAATCTCGCATTTCTTACTTGTTTTGTTGGGGGAGTTGTTGGTTGGTTTAGTGGCTCAATTGTGGGAGGGGTTATTGCAGGATCGCTTTTTCTCCTAGTTGTAAGCAAACGCAGCAAACTTCCTGTCGGCCGGATATCTGATATTTTTTCAGTTGCTTTTCTTTGTGCTTTACCTTTAGGTTTTAGCTTGTATTATTTGTTTCACCCGCAGCATGAAATTTTATATCTTCTTTCTGCAATTTTTTCTCTATTCCTTTTTCTTTTTTTTCTTCTCATTCTTTTGCCAAAGGCGTTACGGTCAGATATGAAAGACGGGAGCCTGGCATCACTTTTTTTTATTAACATAACGCTGCTTGTTATTTTTACCTCTGTTTTTCAACGAGTCAATAAAAATTTGTCCTTTTCTTTTGAGGATGGAATGCTTGCTGTTATCTTTGTGGGCGCGTGTGTTTTGCTTATAAAACAAGAGAGAAAATCACTTTTGCGTCATATAAGACGATAAATATGAGTATACAAATTATATACGAAGATAACGATATTATCATTATTAATAAGCCTTCTGGATTCACAGTAAATAAGGCAGAGACAACTGTGGGGCAGGAGACTGTGCAGGATTGGGCGGAGGAGAAGATATTAAGATACAAAGATACTAAGATACTAAGTGGTAAAAAATTTCCTAATATCCCAATATCTCAATATCCTAGTATCTCCGACTTTCAGGGTCGGGCGGGAATTGTGCACCGTCTGGATAAGGAGACCTCGGGAGTTTTGATTATCGCAAAAACGCCGGAGGCATTCGCTGATTTGCAGCGGCAATTTAAGGAGCGGTTAGTTGAAAAAACATACACTGCGCTTGTTCACGGGTTGGTTGCTCCAGCGGAAGGAGAGATTAGTATTCCTGTGGGAAGACTTCCGTGGAATAGAAAGAGGTTTGGTGTGGTTGCGGGAGGAAGAGAATCGGTAACAGAATATACTGTATTGACACATTACTCACTTGTTCGTCATTTTGGTAAGTCGCCTAAGGCGACGCATCTAAAATCAGATTCTGGACAAGCCAGAATGACGTTTTCGTCAGAAGAAGGGGTTGAAAAGCTTACTCTTCTTGAGTTACACCCAAAGACTGGACGGACACACCAGATAAGAGTGCATCTTAAGCACCTTGGCCATCCAATTTTTGCGGATGAGTTATATGGAGGGAGAAAACAAGCAAGAAGCGATAGAAAAATACTCTCTCGAATGTTTCTACACGCCTCAAAGATTTCATTTATCCATCCGGGCAGCGGGGAGCGAGTGAGCTTTGAAAGCAAACTGCCGGATGAGCTACAAGAGTTTCTTTTAAAGCTTGCTGCAAAACAATGAGCGATGAGCGCGTTGTAAGTTCAAGCTAACGAAAACTTTTCAACCTGGGAGGTTGAATACGTTGCAACCTAGGGTAGAGAAGCCAAAATCATTTGTTTTATAAACTACATTAAATAATTCCAACCTGCCTGCCGGCAGGCAGGTCATTGAATAAAAGTCAGAGTCCGGAGGTGTCTAGCTAGTACACTCGGGTGGTGTGCAAGTCATGTGTAAGTCATAGACTTCAGACAGTTGAAGACAAGCTAGATAGAAATTTGAAAGGTCATAGAGAGAGGATTAAAAGATTGGAAGTACATGCAGGTTTGGCCACCTCAACCAGTTAATATCCTAATATAGTTGCACATTAATTTATCCGCTATGTACATATCAGATGTTTCCTGTTATAATTTTATTATATGTCAACCTCTGTAGAAAAAGGGCAGGGAGGAGTATCTAGAAGAGATTTTTTGCGTGGAACTCTTAAGATTGGTGGGGTAACGGTAGGGCTTGGCGCAACGGGCGACAGTCTTTACCAAAGTTATCGCTATAAAGAGGCTGTTGTACAAATAAATAATCGTGGTACATATAGTACATATGAAGCGTTTGATAAAGCAGACGACGCTCTCGGTAAAATGATGAGAGATCAAATATTGGTGACTGCTTCGGTCGCTACTATTATTGCAGGATTAATCATTCCGTCAACACCTGACAAACCTACTACATAAATCTTCATTACAAGCTAGTTGATTTTACGTTGCTATTCGGTAAGTTGCATGGGGTATGTGGATGGGGTAAGATAATATTATTGATTAAAGAGACATGGAACACAACTGAGGAATCGGGCCCCAAAATCTGCGGATTTCGGGGTCATTTCTAATCTTTGATTAGAAATGAGGTGAGTGTTTATGGGCAGTTTTGGAGGATTTTACAAAGGCGAAAAGAAAAAGTCGAAAAAACAGACAAAGAATAAAGGGGGAGGATCGCAAGCATTTTCTTCAGCACCGACATTTACGCTTCCTGAACTTGTTGGAAGAAAAAAACGGGACGCTGATGGGGCATAATGAGAAGTGGAAGACCAGTCAGAACACACAACCTAAGACTGCTTGTATTCTTTGGGATACTGGTTCTAATACTTGTTGTTTCCTCTCTTGTTCTGAAGTTTATCTCACTTGCCGGGGAAAGCAGATTTGACGGAGAACATTTTTTTGTGGTTAGTTTTCTGCATCCAAAAGGTGCTGATATCGTGGGTTTTGATCCGAAGAACAAAAAAATTACGATTTTGCATGCCGCTGGAAATTCAGTACCTTCCAATTTGCAACAATCGCTTGCGATACCAATCGATGGAAAAGTAAATGGAGAGATTGTTTCTGCAGCCGATCTCTCATCGGCTCTTTTTGATATGCTCCTTGGTTATTCAGTGATAAAAACAAACCTTACAATACTTGATATTGGCAGGCTTGCGTTTTTTGCAAAGACTGTTTCGCAATCAAATATCATAGATGAGCCATCATCGCTTATAAACGGCGTGACAGCAGATAGTGCCGTGTCGGATCTATTTATTGATTCGGCAATACAAAAAGAGAAGGTTACTGTGGAGATTGTTAATGCAACAGGTCATTCCGGGCTTGGACAGCGTCTTGAGCGTTTGCTGTCGAACATGGGAGGTAATATTATAGCAGTGACCACGTCGCCGAAGATAATGAAAACCTCATCGATGACGTATTTTGGAGATAAAACATATACATTATTAAGAATTAGTTCAATAGTTACAATGCCTTTAGTATATACAGAAAAACCACAACTTGCGGATATTACAATATTTATTGGCGAAGATATTGTAAATACGGAGCGATTTTAATATGGAGCTGTTTTTAATTATCCTTATGATTGTTGTAATTTCTATTGCTCTTGCTCTACGGTCTTTGAAGCGTATGAACAAGAGTCTTCATGAGGTAGAGGAAGCTAAACTAAACTTGCGGCAGGGTAAGGTGGTATTCCACGAAAATCATTCACCTTTATCTTCCGATTCATCAAAAGACAGGTGAGCGTTTTTAGGAATAGTTAATTTTGTCCTTTCGCTTACCGTGAAGGATGGTTGATTTTTAAATTTTGGCACGCGCCGGGTTTCCCGTAGAAAAATCATAACTTTACTATTGTCGGTTGTTTTTACATAGGCAGCATAGGTATTTCCGCCATTTAAGAACCTAATTAGCCTTTTACTAATGTCATCGGGAAGCATGCCAATATAGCGCTTTTGCAGGTCAAGAACAAAGATCTTCATCCGTTTTAAGCTGATTATCAAAATTTCCCCACATCGAAGCTGCGAAATTACTTTTGGATCTGCGATATTAACAAGTTCAATAACCTTTGTCTTGCCCGGTTCCTCAATAAATATATTGTTCATTTGTTGCATTATGTGCCCATTCATATGATGTTTTCCTATTACATTTAATTTTTTAAGGCACCTGAGCGCAACCGGGTTTTGCACATCAAGGTTAAGAACCTTATTATAAATATCCTTTGCTTTTTTCGTATTTCCAGTGCTAGCAAATGCATAAGCAAGACGATTTAATGTATCAATGTCATTTGGATTTTCCTTCAGGAGGAGTTGATTCAGAAGGATTGCGGTTTTCCAGTCTCCCATTAGTGCGGTTTGGACAGCTTGCGTTTTTAATGGTGTCATGTGGAATGAATAAGTTGCAATTCTAAAACTTTTTATTGCAAAAGTCAAGATGGAAAAGGTATAATATTAGTAATTTTCCATTGTCCATTTTCCATCTTTCATTGATTTTCAATTGGTCGATTTTCAAATGGAAAATATCGAATATGAGCGGGCATTCGAAATGGTCTACAATTAAGCGCCAAAAAGGCGCAACAGATATTAAGAAAGGACAGACATTTACTAAGCTTGCCAATGTGATCATTGTGGCAGTACGAAACGGCGGGGGAGTTACTGATCCGGTAAGCAACTTCAAACTCAGACTTGCGATAGAGGCCGCAAGAAATGCCAACATGCCAAAAGATAATATCGAGCGTGCTCTTCGGCGAGCTGCCGGTAGACATGAAGGAGATGTGGAGGAAGTGACGTATGAGGGGTTTGGCCCTGGAGGATTTGCTGTTGTGGTTGATGCGCTCACCGATAATAAACAGCGGACAGTCTCGGAGGTTAAAAATGTCTTTGAAAAATACGGGGGTAGGCTTGGGACCCCTGGCGTAGCAGCATATCAATTTCAACAGAAGGGATCAATCACTATAAATAAAAATGAAAAAACGATTGATGATATATTTTTGCTCGCGGCAGACTGTGGAGCAGAGGATATTGAGGAAACGGGAACAGGGGTTTTAATTTACACCAAAACTGAAGATTTAAAAAAAGTTTCAGATGAGTTGGCAAAGCGGGGATTGTCAATAGTACATGCAGAATTGGTTCGGATGCCGCAGTCAAGCGTGGTTATTTCTGATAAAAACACTGCGCAACGTGCGCTTATACTCATGCAAAAATTAGAGGAGCTTGATGATGTGCACAGGGCTTATGCCAATTTCGATATCCCAATACAGTATGCGTCGGAGAAAACAGAATAAGATTCTTTTAATACTGCGAAAAAGAAAAAGGTTACTATCTCCTTTTCTTGCGTATTCAAGATTATCAAAGAGAGGGAAGTTTGTCATCGCTGTTGTTTTTTTGTCTTTCTTTATCTTTGTCCTGCAGTATCAATTCGGCCAGTCAGGATTTTTTACGGTTCCTCTTCTTGCTGTCTTAACAGACATTATGCTTTTTTTTATACTCCGTCACGATCTGAAAGAGCGGTTTGCAATACCAATTTTTATTCTGCCGTTTTTCTATAGCCTTGCGTTTGGATATTTCTATTTTCTTTTGCCAGTTGAAATCCTGCCGCGGATACTTATTACTGCGCTGTTTGCATTCGGTCTTTATTCTTTGCTGCTTTGTCAAAATATTTTTGTCATTGCATCGGTTCGGACGATTGCGCTCCTTTCTGGAGCAAGAATTGTGTCATTTGTCTTGACGCTTTTCACATTTTTTCTTCTTGGCAATGTTGTGTATTCACTTCATCTTTTTCTTTTTCCGACAGCTGCTCTTGTATTTTTTTCCTCATTTTTTTTGACTTTTTATTCGCTGTGGACATATTCATTGCAATTTCAATATTTAAACAGAGTCCTAATTCTTTGGGCATTGGTAATTTCTCTTTGCATAAGCGAGATAGCATCGATTCTCTGGTTTTGGCCAAGCAGCCCAACTATTGTATCTATTTTCCTAACAGGGCTTTTATATACGACGTTGGGACTTTGTCATGTTTGGTTTGAACGCAGGCTTTTCAGGGGTGTGTTATGGGAGTATGCGTGGGTTGGATTTATTGTCTGTATAATTCTTATTTCCCTCACGCAATGGGGAAAATAAATAACCCAATAAACAAATAAACAAATGAACAAATAAAAAATGACTGAATCCGAATTGAAATATTGGATTATTTGAATATTGGATTTATTTGCTTATTCTATTGGCGGGGAAGAGGGTAGTCGGAACAGAATACGAGGCTAAAATTAGCAGAAGTTGATATAGTTTGATACACATTATTGAAAATTATAGGATATATTTGTGGATAACTTACATGTATAGTAAAGAACATAGAGGACTTTTCACGCTCCACTTTTCACAGTTTAGACGCTCTTGTATTTTTACTATCTTAAAGCACGCACGGCTCTTCCATCCTTACTTTAACAATGCTTTATCAGGTCAAGATAGATAGCAAGCACACTGCTCTTTAGATACTATGCGTTAATGTGTGCTTATAAAAAAAATACGAAAACTATTCATGTCAAAATTATATATAACCGAAGCTAAAAATATGAATTTATATCGATATAACAGCCTAAACGACGATTACCCCGGTAGTAGTTAAGATTTCCGTATTTCTCAAATCCGAAGCTAAAAGTATAAGTTTAGATCGATTTATCAATCTAAACTGTTCACTACCTCAGAGGTAGGGTTCTGGCAGGTTTCATATTTATTATATATTGAAATGTATATTCATCGGTGCAGATATGCCTATTGTCATACGCACTTATGGGAGAAGAGTGCTCTCCAACGATAGTTATATTAGTAAATTAGTTATTAGTTGGTTAGTTATTATCTTATTGAGGAGTCCGGCATGCCGGAGACGAAAGATCTCTTTATGAATACATGAGCTTAGTTGGTTTATAACAAGAATGCCAACGCTAGGAGCTATAGGGAGTAAAGATCTATTACGTCGTACAATAATACTTTTACGACGTCGTGGAAGCTGGCCTTTCGGGGTAGACCCTTGTTCCATCATTAGAAATTAGTAATTAGAAATTAGAAATTTCTCCTGTTGTCCCCAAGGATGCCTATTCTTTTCTTAATTTTACCAATTATTGTAAATTTGGCTCTGTCCCCTACTATGGGGTTGTCGTTAATTCAAATTTCAAAATGCAAAATGCAAAATTATAATTCAAAATTATAAAGTTTTTACTACCAAATCGACACTTTTGACTTTTGACTTTTGACTTTTGACTTTTGACTTTTTAATACTATCTGTCTTCTCTGGCTCATTTCGTGCTAGGGAGGCTGCGAAAATATGAGGTATGAGCTATGAAGTACGAATATGGTTTTTTATGTCCGTCTGGATTTTGGATGTCTTATGATTGTATGTGGCGCACGGGGGGTCTGGTAACTGTTTGAGTCGATGTCAGGAACTCTAAATTATTTTCGCCTAATATATTGCGCAAATGGATCAGCCCAAGCTCTTTATCCATTTCAAGAAGTAGTGCGGTTGAGTCTGAAGTGGGTAAATTTTCACTAAATAAATAATTATTTCTCAGATAAATTGCATCTAGATTTGATGAGAACGTACTGTGGAACTTTTCCGTATCATCTATTGTGCTAGTAACCATATAATCAACTTTATCTCTCGCTTCTGATATTGCAACATATGCAATTCTGGCTTTATTAGTCGTTTTATCATTTGTTATACGTATGATACAGCGGTTGTTGTAAAATGGCCATTCTTGATCAACCATATGGTAAAGCACATTATCATTTCTTAAAACTGCATCTCGTCCATAATCAAAATTGGTGACTGGGTTTTTTTTGTCAATGAGTTCATGTACTGAATTATAGGTCTCCAGAAACAGTGCTTTTGCATATTGATGAAATTCATATTCGCTCTTGTAAAGCATCTCCTGCCTCTTTAGTAGTTTTTTTCGTACCACTTCATAAAAGCGCCGTTGTATTTCCCAGGGTGTATATCGTTCAACTGATCTCCAAGCATCCTTTAGAGACTCATGCATATATTGTTATTGTATCATTTTGTTATTATTTTGTACAATTTTTATATACATTTAAGGCGGCATGTCGAATATGTCTCGATCTTATACATAAAATTGAGTTTTTATCCATTTATACCCCGAGTGCAGTAGGTAAACGCCTCCGAAATTTGAATTTTATTAAATGATTTGAATCATTTAATGTAGTTGAACTATGGAGCATCTAAATTGTTAAATCAATATTTTCTAGGACCGTCCCCGTCTCAATCCCCGTCTCACTCGTCTCACTGGCTCATTTCGTGCTAGGGAGGCTGGAGAGTTAGGATTTATGATAACACTAATCCCTGTGCGGTCATTTTGATAGTATCAAGCTCAAGCATCCGTGCGGTAAGCGCGAGTTCAGTAAATCTCCACCAGTCTCCGATTATTGTTCCATCACAGTTTGTTGCTTTCCGATATTCATAAGCTTTTACAGAAATTGCGTCCCGGCTTCCTGGACGCACGAAGCTGTCGGGATAATAAAAATAGTAATCGGGTAATTTTGCCGGAGCAAAATGCTTAATCCATGCACAATTCTTAACAAATCTATCATAAAAAGCAATATAACGTTCATAATCAAAAGGGCGATCTTGATGAGTTTCACGCCATTCTGTTTTAGGATTGAACGCCTCATTCATGTTTGTGGTAAATTCATTCCATTTTTTCTTAGGAACGTCGACTCTTTCTCCAAGGATATTTTCCAGGTAAAAACCATTTTCTGGAAAGTTTGTTGTTAAATAATAATCTTCCGCAGGATTATGTACCATTTCCAATATTTCTTTGCGGCTGCCGTCCATAAGTGATCGGATTTCGTCTGTTTTGTCAGGGAATGTCACTATTGCCGCCGCAGTATATGATATTAGCGCGGTCCATGCTTGTTCATATTTGAGTTTTTTAATATTTGAAGGAACATACTGCCAGTCTGATTCGCCAACAGGAATGCTATCTGCTTTTTCCTGATCAATAATTGAAAGTTTGAATTTCCACAGCGGCAGACCTGAGTATATGGTGGGCCTCACAGAATAAATACAATTTCTGCTTTCTTCAGCTCGTTGTATAATACTTCCCCAGTCTGAGTCCGTTATTTCCAGACCGATGGGAAATGAAAGATTTTCCGGAGGAGATGATCGTGTTTCGCGGGTTCTGGCAAGTCCTCCTGTTGCTGCAACAAGTCCTGCTCCAGCTGCGCCAATGAGTAATTTTCTTCTGCTTAATCGTTCTGGTGTCGTACTCATAGTGCCGTAATACTACCACAAATGGATTGTGTTATCAATCTTTATGTTTTTGCAATCAGTTCTTAAATCTCCTGTCAGTCTTATTCTGTGGGGTTTTTACTTCTGCTGGAGGGAGTCTCACTGGGGTTACTTCGATTTTTTTTTCTTCACAAGAGGCAAAGGTTGCTGCGATTCCAATTGCTACAAGGCCAAGTGAAGCTGCACCAAATTTCAGCAATGTTCTTCTGTCGAGGCGTTCTGGTGTATTCCGTTCTGGATTCATTATTCTCCTCCTCCATCTCCACTATCCCCGCCATCACCGTCTCCTCCATCGCCATAATCACCTTCACTATCCTCATCGCCGCTATCCTCACTGTCATTGTCGTCGTCGAAGTCATCATTTGATTCGTCGGTTCCAACATCTTTATCATCAATTCCCAAACGTGCCTGCATCGAGTCAATATTATCCTGAGTTGATTGCGGAAGGGCGCCTGAATCTTCAAGCTCTTCAAGCGCTTGAGCAACTTCATTATAAGTGTCAATGTTTATATCCCAATCAGGAGTACCATGGTAAAGATTTGCCTCAACGCGTATGTCTCCTATATCATCATCAAATGACGGGCCAAGAATGCGCTCAAGTGCTTCAAGAGTTTCCGCTGTATCCATCCGTTCTGAGGAGAGATGTGAGCCCACGGGATATTCAGGTTCTTGAGAGGCTTCGTCGGCTGAATCATTGTCTTCTTTCTGGGTTACTGAAAGCGAAGGCTGTGAAAGTGAAGATCCTTGGATATCAAAAGTTGTTGTCCCAGAGGGAGTTTCGGTCCCAAAATAACCTTCGCCACTTACAGTACATTCAAACAGCTTCTCAGCTTTTTCTGGTCGTTGGTTTGTTAATTTAAGCCCCGCCCACGAAGCTAAAACAGCGGTACCTGCAACAGCTGCCAGTTTAGAGTCCTCAGCTATGCCTATAAGAATTGTGCCACTACCTCCTGCTATCACTATTTTTTCAAGAGCATTTCTTGCTTTTCTTCCGGTTGAGCGTTCTATTTTGGACATGGAAAATATTATAAGCCAGAATGGCTTACCTGTCAATCTATTTACTAAGATAAAATTGCGTTCCAGTCAGCTGCGAATTTGACAAGGCCTTTATCTGTGAGGTCATGGTGGATGTTGAGTTTGCCAGTTGTGATTGCATCCATGAGGTCATCAATGGTGCGTATGCCAAGAAGTTTATGTGGTTGCCAGTAAGGAATTGGCCGGAGATTTGTAGTTTTGGTATTTAGATTTGTTTTTTGTTCATCGGTTAGCGCAAACCACTCCCGATAGACTTTGGCTGGTGCCGTTATTAACTCAACGTTTGCATAAATTCCCCGCTTGATATGTTGTAGAGTTCTTACCGATGCTTCAAGCATCCAGACTTGGGTATCAAATAAGGCTTTTATTTTCATACCATTTTCAACTAATTGCATACCATCTATGCTCAAGTCATCAAGCCGTCCTACGAAAGGTGAAATAAAGGGTGCATATGGTTCCTCGATAAATCCAAATACTTTTTTGATAATGTTTTCATGCAGGCAGATAGTAAAAATCTGTTCCTGAGAGAAAACAAGCGTATTATTGATTGAAATTTTGTCTTTTCTTAGCTGTGTCCGTGCTTTAAAACCTTCTATTGTTGTTGGTAGTTTAATAACAACACGCTGGTGCCATTTTGCGATTTCTATCCCCTGCTCTATCATCTGTTGGGCAGTTGTTTTCTCATCAGCATAAACTTCAGCAGAAACGGCGCCTGGAACAATTTTAAGTATGTCAAAAACTATAGATTTCTGAAGATCAAATGCTTCTTTTTGGGTATATTTTTTACCTATTCCCAAATTCTTTGCGATAAGCGTTGGATTGGTCGTCCCTCCCCAAAGCTCACTCCCTTTCTCTTTGGCAAGCGCAGCAATTTCCTGATACTCTTTTGGATCCCCACTGTCAAGAATAAATCTTGTCATAAGTTTATTCTAACAGCTTATGCTTTTCTGTCAATGAATACGCTATAAATTCGTTCGTGAATAAATTTTTTTCCGGGTGCAACTCATCCCGGCTTACACCAGGACTCAAACATTCATCCTCAAAAAATTTTATTCACTCACTCCTAAGAGTTGACGATATATATAAATGTGTCGCATAATTAGAAAATAATGGGGACTATTTCCCTTCCTGAACTTATTGACCAGTTTCTTGAATATTTGGAAATCGAGCGGAATTGTTCGAAGCTCACAAT
>CAZDTO010000007.1:0-8497 GCA_964508395.1 uncultured Gammaproteobacteria bacterium
GAGCCTGGTCGAAGGGTTTGAAACTGTGGATTTACTTTGATCGCCTCTTTCTCATCAATTGCAACGCCTGCTTTATCAACTTCTAATCCTTGTGTGTTTGGCTTCTTACCAACAGCAAGTAAGATTTCATCCCCCTTCGCCAAGGCTTCGGGGGACAAGTCTGCTTCTGTGTATACTAAAACTTTTTTGTCTCCCTCTTTGTATGCTCTTTGAACTTTAACATTTGTCTTAATAGTAATACCTTCGTTTGTAAGAATTTCAGCTAAACGGGTGGTTAATTCTTCTTCACCAGGAGAGAAAATTGATTTACCTCTGTGAAGAATTGTTACTTTTGTGCCAAAGCGAGCATACATTTGAGCAAGTTCAAGCCCTACCGGACCAGCACCAACCACAACAAGTTCTTTTGGCAGTTGCTTAATCTTTAGCGCCTCAATATGTGTTATATATCCAACATCTCGTATATTTTCAATAGGCGGAATAGTCGCTGTTGATCCGGTAGCAATAATGAATTTTTTAGCTTTAAATCTTTGCTTGCCCGTCGAAGCTTTAGCGGAGGTTGATCCATCAACCTCAATCTCTGTTTGAGAAACAAACACAGCTTGTCCTTCCAGGTGAGTAACGCTCTCTAAATTACTAAGTACTTTCTGATACTTTTCATCTCGCAGTTTGCCTACAAGATCAAGCTCATGCTGAACAACGGTTGCAAAGTCAAAGTTTTTAACCTCAATATCAATGCCTGGAATTTTATGGTTTTTGGCAAGGTGCATAACCTCACCAGCCCAAAGAAGCGTTTTTGATGGCACACAGCCAACATTGACACAAGTTCCACCCAAAGGAAGACCCTGATTGACCATCAAAGTTTTAGCGCCTAATTCATTCGCTTTAATACTAGCAGCAAAAGCTCCTGCTCCTCCGCCGATAATAATCAAGTCAAATTCTTGCATGATATATATAAATATTACCAATATTTACGAGATACCTAATGCCTCATTGATCTTGTCTTTATCAAAACCAAGAATGCTTACCTGCGTCCCATCGTCTTTTGTGATATGCGTGCACGGAACTCCTTGCGACCCGCACGTATCGATAGACGCCTGCATCTGCTCAGGCTGCTCATCGAGCAGTATATCTTCAAAAGCTATATTTTTCTCTTTTAAATAGCTCTTTAGCATGTGACAATACGGACACGTTGTTGTTGAATATATTTTCACCTTCGCCATACTTAACCTCCTTTCTTAATGTTTTTATGAACAATAATATATTTTTTATTCGCATCAAGCGCTTTTTCCAACTCTGCATTGGACGGTTCTACCAGTATTTGGCCATCCGGAAAGAGTATAGTTGGAATTGATTGCATACCTTTATTGATTCTTTCAACTTCTTCCGCAGCCCCCGGTACTTCCTCAATATTTATATATTCATAATCAATTCCTTTTTCATCCAGAAATTGCTTAGATCTTCTACAGTCCGGGCACCAGACAGCTCCATAAAAAATAAGTTTATTTTTACTACTCACTTTTTTTAATTTCCTCCTCTTTCTCTTTTTTATGAACTGGATTGGTACAGTTTTTATCTGTACACTTTTCTATCATACCAATAGTTTTACCCATTTTGCACATCATGCAATTGTCGTGTTTTCCATGTCCCATCATATTATTTCACCTCCTTTAGGTTTCTAGCTTAATGTTTGAAACGCTTGAGAATAAATCTAAAATTGACAATAGATTATTCTTTTTCTTTTTTGCTTGCTTCTTTGGCTTAGAAGAGAGTAAGGAGAGTTCTCCTTCAAGTTTCTTGTCGCCATCGCAACACACAGCAATACCCTTCATTCCCTAAGAATAGAAGATATATGTTGAGTAATCTGTCGTGTAGGTGACAAATAATTTTTATACAGTGGATTGTTCAAGCTTTGAAGGATTAAAACGTATCGACTTACCGCTTCTTTCTATTAATCCCTTTCTTTCCAACTGATTAATAAGAGTGGTTACGGTTTGGCGTGATATGCCAAGCATTTGTGCTAGTTCTTCATGGGTGAATTTCTCAGAGATCTCCATATAATCTTGGGATTGAGTTTTTCCTAAGCTCAAAAACAACTTAGTAATTCGCTGGAAAGCATTATCAGCTGCGACTGATGACATTTGTTTTTCTACGCGTAACAGTCTATTAAATAGCTGTTTCATAAATTTTTCAGAAAGATCCGGATATTGACTAACCATAGTAAAAAAATTATTCTTATCAAGCGAACAGATATAAGAATCAGTCGTTGCTTCAACAAATGTCTCAGCTTGAGAACCTGATCCTAAGTCTCCAAAAAGACTTCCAGGAAGGAGTCTCTCTACAATTGTTTTTTTGCCCGACGAAGTAAGTTGATATAGTTCAACTTGCCCTGTTTTTACAAGGAACACCTTATCTTTGTCCCCCGGTTCAAATATAACCTCCCGTTTTCCATAATGCTTCATTAAAAAAAGCGATTCAACCTGTGTAAGTTTTTCTTTTGCAAGTCCTTTAAACAAGTCAAGCTGTTGAATATACCAAAGTTTTTTGTTCATAATATGTATTCTACCCTTATTTTTTGTTGCTTGCTGAAGTTTGAAAGGAATATAATAAAAATAGTGATCACTCGTAAAAATATAGTCCTTATTATTCTTTTTGAGCTTGTTATTTTTTGCATGATAATTCTTTACAGTCAATACAAGACGATCCAAAAACACCGAGGAAATGTCCGTTCTTTAACAGCCGAAAACCAAAAACTCTCAAATATGCTAAAGAGCCTAAGGGAAAAAAGTCGCCAGATATCAGTCTCATCAAATGATGCCCAGTCGAAGAATGTCAAAATCGGCGAGATTATCAATACTTATGCCAAAACAATAAACGGGGATATAAGTATTTATTACAAAAATCTCACAACGTCAGAATCGGTCGTCGTTGATGGTGAACGTGATTATTACATGGCAAGTCTTTACAAGGTTATCGTAACGCTCTACGTGCTTGATATGGAAAAAGGCGGCAAGCTCTCGCTGGATGAAAAAGTTGGAGAACCACCGATCACCATCGGCGAGGCGCTTGAAAAAATAATCGAGGAAAGCAATAACGAATATGCTCAAGCTCTTGCTGAAAAATACGGCTGGAAAACTATTGCTACACATATTAAAAACAGCTATGCAATAAACTTCAGCTTCTCAGAAAAGCTTGAGGCAAATGTTGTGAATATCGGTAAACTATTTGTTACAATTGCGCAATCTGAAAGAATCACTGAAAGAAATGCTGATAATTATCTGCTTCATCTTCTAGGCAAACAGCAGCTCACAGCAAAACTTCCCAAGTATCTGCCTAAAAGCATCTACTCACACAATAAAACTGGCGAATTCGAAAATTATTCACATGATGCAGGCATTTTTTTCACCCCTAAGGCAAATTACGTGCTTGCTTTTATGAGCAAAACTGAAGTCCCCTGGGAAAACAATGAACAAATGGCTCTTATGTCAAAAGATATTTATGAAACACTTAATAATTAAGTTTTGTTTTCCATGAAAAAGCATGGGTGAGCGCGATGGCAAGAGCGTCTGAAATGTCATCGTACTTTGGTTTCTTTTCAAGATGCAACTGCCGCATCACCATCTGCGCAACCTGCATCTTCTCTGCCCTCCCATAGCCAGTAAGCGCTATTTTTACCTGAAGCGGAGTATAAACTGCAACGGGCAATTTTTCTTGCGCTGCTGCCAGAAGTATTACCCCCCTTGCCTGTCCGACAATAAGCGCGGTCTTCGCATTGGTATTAAAAAATAATTCTTCAACCGCAACCTCATCCGGTTTCTCTTCTTTGATAATCCTAGAAAGGCTTTCATATATCTCCTGTATTCGCTTCTCAAGCGGCAACTCCTTGGACGTCTCAATACACCCGTAACTTTGAACTTTGAACTTTGAACTTTGAACTTGAATGGTGCCCCACCCCGTCCTTCCAATTCCCGGATCAATACCAAGAATTTTCACAATCTACTTACTCCCTTCTTTATCATTCAGTGAATTTATGGCCTTATTACTTTAAACATCACAAGCGCAAAATGCAAATCGAAAATCGTAAAACTAAAACTTAAAATTATAAAGTTTTTAATTTTGAGCTGCCCGCTTCGCCATAGCTCCCGCTTCGACAAGCCGAAGACGAGGCGAGTTAGCGAGGCGAGTAGTTTTGACTTTTGCCTTTTGAGTTTTAACATTTATCTTTTATCTTATAGTTTGACTTATGCTTTTCTTTCCGTTATAATTAAACTACAATACTCATATGAAGCGGACAAAACTTGCTGTTGAAAAACGCACAATTATCGGCAAAAAGGTGAGAAAACTTCGAAAAGAGGGATTATTGCCTGCAAATGTCTACGGAAAAAAGATAAAATCTTTTTCGGTTCAGGTAAATCAAAAAACGTTTGAGGCGCTCTTCAAAGATGTCGGTCAAACCGGCCTGATTGATCTTGAGATTGACGGCAAAACGCATCCTGTTCTTGTAAAAAACATCCAATTTTCTTATCCTGACCGCACACCTATCCACGTGGATTTTTACCAGGTTGACCTGACAGAAAAAGTGAAAGCCATGGTACCACTTGTCATTGCCGGCGAGGCGAAAGCAGTGGCTGACAATACAGGAATTCTTCTGCAACAGATATCTGAGGTTGAAGTTGAAGCTCTTCCGGAAAAACTACCAGAAAATATTTCCGTAAACGTAGAGAAGCTTTCAGCGGTTGATGAGCAGATTACAGTCGCAGACCTTAAAGCCGCGGAAGGAGTTGCAATTCTTACTGATAAGGAACTTGTTGTGGTTAAAATAGGAGAGCTCGTTACTAAAGAAGCTCAGGCTGAAGCAGAAGCACAAGCTGCAGCAGCTGCCCAGCAGCAAGCTGCTAAGGCTGAAGGAGCTGAGGCGCCAACAGCACCAGAAGCTGAAGGAGCAAAGCCAGAAGAAGAGAAACCACAAGAGACAGCCCAACCTGAGCCTCAAGAAAAGAAAGCATAATGTTTTTTACTTTTCCTGCAGCTTCTCTTTAAATCGTTTCCCCTGTTCAAATAAAGGATCCAACTCAAGAGCTTTTTCTATATTTACTCGTGCTTCGTTCTTATTGTTTAGCCGGAATTCTGAAACTGCAAGCATATAATACCCGTCTCTATACCCCTTATGGTCCCCAACCACTTGTTGCCAATAATTACGCTGTTTGAGCAGCTCTTCTTTTTTACCTTGCGCCATTGCCAACCGACTCTTGTCAAGCTGATAGTCATAAAGCCCAATGAGAAAAAGCACCAGCAATGCCCCTGAAGCAAAACTGATGAGCGCAAATCTATCAAGATGCGAGATGGTTTGATTAGCTTGTGCGGGAATAATTCGGAAAATACTCGGTAATTTTAACCGTTTCCCCGTCACGCGTGGCTTCGCTTGTTTATCTTTCCTGACTTTTACTGTTTTTTTTATGTAGAACTTTTTGGGAATCTTTTTCATTTCCTTCTCATTTGATATTTGAAATTGGATATTTGAAATTTGAAATTATACTGAAGGCCAAGACTCAATCATAATCGACTGTTTTTCCCCAGTAAATCTCTGGTAGATAGCCTCCGTCACAAAGGGCATAAAGGGATGCAATAATTTTAACTGAATTAAGAATAAAGAATTAAGAATTAAGAATGAATTATCATCGATTCTATTCTTCACATCTTCGATGTATTTGTCAGCAAACTCATGCCAGATAAACTCATACAACCGCTCTGCCGCAAGGTTAAATTGATACTTATCCACATATTGCGTAATCTCTACAACTAATTCTTCAGTTTTTTGTATCCATTTTTTGTCGTTTTCGTGTGTTGCTTTATTGTTAAATTGTTGAATTGTTAAATTGTTTCGGATTTCGGATTTCGGATTTCGGATTTCCCGCTTCATGTAAATAAAGCGGGCGATGTTCCAGAGTTTATTTGTAAACTTGCGTGCCGCGTCAAGTTTTGAATAAGACAAGCTCTGATCATTTCCCGTTGCGTTTCCGTATATCAATGCAAAACGGACTGCGTCTGCGCCGTATTGATCGATAAGCTCAAGAGGATTTACTACGTTTCCTTTACTCTTACTCATCTTCTTACCATATGGATCATTAACAATCCCGTGAAAAAGAACATTTTTAAATGGAGTTTTTCCTGTTGCATATAATCCAAACATCACCATTCTTGATACCCACGCGCGTAAAATATCATATGCTGTTTCCATAACCGAGGTCGGATAGAACCTATCAAAGTCTGTTTTAACATGGCTTGCCCTGAGCGTAACAAAAGGCCATTGGCCCGAAGAAAACCATGTATCAAATGTGTCTGTATCTTGTTCAAGATCGTTTGAATTACAATTCGGACATTTGTCTGGCTTTTCGCCATCAGTGATAATCCAATTCGAATTGTTAAATTGTTTTATTGTTAAATTGTTAAAAACTTTTGAGTTTTGAGTTGTAGTTTTGACTTTTGACTTTTGACCTTTTACTTTGCAAGCTTTGCATTGCCAGGCTGGTATTCGTATCCCCCAAACTATCTGTCGTGAAATATTCCAGTCGCGAAGATTTTCAAGCCACTGGAAATATTGCGTTTCAAATGTCTTCGGAAAAATTTTAACCTTTCCAGCTCTAACAACATCTATCGCCTGTTGCTTTAAAGTTTCTACTTTTACAAACCATTGCTCCTTGGGAAGCGGCTCTATAACTGTTTTACACTTATAACAAAGTCCAATTCTGTGAATATAGTTTTCATCGATTTTCTCAATCAGCCCCTTTTTTTTCATCTCTTCGACTACAGCTTCGCGGGCTTTTTTAACATACAAGCCTACAAACTTTCCGCTTTGTTCGTTTAACATTCCATCAAATCCAATCACTTGTTTCATTTGCAGATTGTGCCGCTTACCTATTTCAAAATCAGTAAAATCATGCGCCGGCGTTACTTTTACAACCCCTGTCCCAAACTTTGGATCAACCGCTTCATCAGCTACAACTTTTATTTTTGCTTTTCCCAAAACAGTTTCAATTTCAATTTCTTTACCAACATATTGTCTATATCGCTCATCTGAAGGATTTACCGCCACGCCAGTATCGCCAAATTTTGTTTCCGGGCGGGTAGTTGCAAGCACCAGCGGTCCGTACTTGATGTAATATAAAGGACTCTGCCTCTCTTCATGGACAACCTCCAAATCTGAAAACGATGTGCCGTCTCTTGTACAGTAGTTAACCAACCTATAATCTCTGTAAACCAATCCCTCATCGTACATCCTTTTAAATGTTTGATAAACAAGCTTTACAATATCCGGATCCAGTGTGTACTTTTCCCGAGTCCAATCCAGCGAAAATCCCAATCTTCTCAATTGATTTTCAATCTTGCCTCGATTTTGCTCAACATACTCCCAAATCATCTGGTACAAGGTTTCCTGATCGTAATTAAGCCGGGATTTACCCTCTGCCTGCAGTTTCTTGTCAAAAACAAACTGTGTTTCAATACCTGCATGGTCTGTTCCGGGAAGCCACAAAACCGCATCTCCCTTCATCCGGTGATAACGGATAAGGATATCCTCTATCGTAAACATTGCATGGCCGAAGTGCAGATCCCCATTGGCATTGGGTGGAGGCAAAATTATGCAGTATGGTTTTCCCTGCGGATTTATTTCCGGTCTAAAATACCCTCTCTCTTCCCAGCTTTTATAAATCTTCTCCTCAACATCTTTGTGATTATAAACTTTATCCATGTGTAGATGATTCTAACACAGGCTCATAATTTGAGCAACGAAGTAAGGTTTCGGTAATAAATCGGAGAATATTCGGGAATTATGACTGGGCAACAAGCTTGTAGCCTCGAGTTCTAATAGTTACAATCTCATGGGGACTTTTTTGCTGTTTTAGTTTTGCACGAACTCTGGCCACCAGCCTATCAATTGCCCAGTCTGACACTCCAATCTCCCTGTACTCAGGCCAGACAAACTCAACGATTTTCTCCCGCTCACAAATATGGTCAATATTTTGCTGTAAAAGTGTAAAAAGAGTATTCTCTTTCTTGCTAAAATATATATTCTTACTCTCTCCTTCGGCTTGCGTACTCACATGCTGCAAATAGTGTTTCAGAAGCGGACTAAAAACCATTTGCTTCTTCATGTGCTCTAAAACAAGTCCTGTATCCCAAAGATAACAAGCTTTCTTTTTCTCTTCATTTGTCAGGCCTTCTTTTTTGTTAACTTTTAGCAGCACTCTTTTTTCTTCTTTTGTTAGGCTTTCCCATAATTCTTCCGATTGAAGGGTTGTTCTCTCATCGCTTACCAACATCGCAAATAGTTCCTCTTTAGAAACTATTTCTTTTGTTCTATGCTCATTTAATATAATCAGCGCAAGCTGTAAATATTGCATATGACCGCTAACAAACGAAAAAAGCGCCTCCTCTATGACAGGCTTCAATTTCAAATGATAACGCTCTTGGTATGTATCAAATACAATTTTCATATCTTTCT
>CAZDTO010000007.1:8597-14014 GCA_964508395.1 uncultured Gammaproteobacteria bacterium
TCAACGATCTGTACTAATGCGTTTCGCACGCTATCTATCAGAAGAAAAAGATCCCGTGATTGAATACTGTCAAGAAACGAGGACTCTATCCGCTGTTTTACAGCATCCGGCAGTGTCCCATGGAAGGAGGCATCTACGATCCGTTTTAAAGTCAATGTCCAGAAAGGGAAAATTTCCTGCTCGACGAGATCGTTCAGATCAACAGGGACAAAAAGATATTGTTCACTTGGATCAATATATGTTTTTACGATATCTCTACGGTAGAGAAAAAACCGGAGGAAATTGCTTATTCCGACTCGCTTCATGCCAATAAGATCTACTGAGTGGGAATGGAATAGGTGTTTGCCGAGTTTTTGAGCATCTCCGCTTCTGAAACTAAGCGGATACGTTACTTCAATAACAGATGAGCGCATCGTGCATATTGTATACTGCAACAGATCTAAAATGCAATCCTTACAGCTTTACTGTCAGGAAAAAGTTGGATTTGAGTCAAGCACTCCGTTATAATGAAAATATAGTATCGAAACGCGCGCATGTATAAAACAATAGCCGAGCTACAAAATGGGACAAAAGACATTGATCAACTCATATATACTGCTGTCTTTGCGCCTGAAGAAAGGCTTAGGCAACAAGCGCGAATCCACATTCGTAAAATCGCAGATGAGAATGGCATCTTTTCTGCATCAATCAAGCCGCTTTATGCCGCAGCGGGTAGAGGAGAAGTCTTTGGGTTTACCGTACCTGCGTTTAATATTCGGGCGCTCACCTATGACACAGCAAGAACGCTCTTTCGACTTGCCCATAAAAAAAGCGTTGGTGCAATGATCTTTGAGATCGCGCGGTCTGAGATTGGATATACAGAGCAGCGTCCGGATGAATATGCCATTTGCGTGCTTGCGGCTGCGATAAAAGAAGGATACCGCGGTCCGGTATTTATTCAGGGAGATCACTTTCAGTTTAGTAAAAACAAATTCCTGGAAGACCCGGCTCAGGAAACAAAAAAAATAGAAACGCTGATTGCTGAATCAATAGAAGCAACATTCTACAATATTGATATTGATGCCTCAACACTTGTTGACCTTTCAAAAAAGGACCTTATGGAACAACAAAAAGACAACTATACCATGACAGCCAAGCTCACTCATTTTATAAGAAATATTCAATCCCGCAAAGCGGGATCTGGCTTCGCCAGACCAAAACATGTTGCAGTTGCTATTGGGGGAGAAATCGGCCACATCGGAGGAAAAAATAGTACTGTTTCGGATTTTATGGCTTTTATGAATGGCTATCTTTCCCAGATCAATAAGACAGACGGCATAAGTAAAGTCAGTGTGCAGACAGGCACAAGCCATGGCGGACTTCCACTTGCAGACGGGACAATCGCCGATGTAAAACTTGATTTTTCTGTGCTAAAAGACATCGGCAACGTTGCACGCCGTAGATATGGACTTGGCGGCGCGGTGCAACACGGAGCATCAACACTACCCAATGACTTGTTTGATAAGTTTGTCACAGCCGGTACGCTTGAAATTCACCTTGCCACTGGTTTTCAAAATATTGTCTATGATAACTTGCCTTCTGACCTGAAAGAAACTATGTATCGATGGATTTCTGATACGCTCCAATCAGAACGGGAAAAAGGCTGGTCTGATGACCAATTCATGTACAAAACGCGAAAAAAAGCGCTCGGACCTTTTAAAAAGGAGCTTTGGTTTCTTGGCAAAGAAGAAAAAACGCCAATACTTGAAAAGCTGGAAGCACAGTTCAATCTACTTTTTGAAAAACTCAACGTGGTCAATACTAAAAATGTAGTGGGAAAATATATTCAGCCAAGCGTAAAAGTCAAAGCGAAAAACGCAAAACCACAACGAAAAACTTAAAACTTTGAGTTTTACGTTTTAGCTTTACACTTTGCGCTTTAAGCTTTACGCTTTCGTTTTAATATGCAAAAGCCAATCAGCTTAATAGAGTTTATTCTTGAAGAAGAACGGAGATTTTCAAAAGCCAGGGGAAACCTTACTCTTCTTCTAACCCAAATAGAATATGCCGCAAAGATTATTGCAAGCCACATTAAAAAGGCTGGTCTGGCTGATATTCTGGCAAAGACAGGAGAGACAAATGCCTCACAGGATGAAGTAATTAAGCTAGATAAATACAGCAATGAGCTTCTCATTGAAATCCTCAGCTCATCCGGACAAGTTCATGCGATTGCATCTGAAGAGCTTGAAGATATCCATACCGTTGAAAAACACGACGGCCAATATGTCGTATTCCTAGATCCGCTTGATGGATCATCAAACACAGAGATTAATGTGACCATCGGTACCATTTTTTCTATTTATCATAAGGACAAAACAATGTTGCAGGCTGGTAGACAGCAAGTCGCAGCAGGCTACATATTGTACGGCACAAGTGTCATGTTTGTTTACAGCTCCGGTAGCGGTGTAAACGGATTCACACTTGATCCAAGCATAGGCACCTTCCTTCTCTCGCATCCGGACATGAAGATTCCCCAAGCTGGAAATATTTATTCGATCAATGAAGGAAATTTCAACCTTTGGGATAAAAAACTGAAAACATATATTCAATCCTTAAAAGAAAACAAGCCATATAAATCCCGCTATATTGGCTCAATGGTTGCTGACGTACACAGAACGCTTTTAAAAGGAGGTATTTTCCTTTATCCACAAGACAAAAAGAACCCAGAAGGAAAACTTCGACTGCTTTTTGAAGTTAATCCATTATCATTTATCGTGCAGCAAGCAGGCGGATTTGCAACCTCAGACGGAATTAATCCGCTTGATATTACTCCAATACAATTACATCAGCGAGTACCAATTGCTATGGGAAGCAAAGAGAATATAAAAGAGTATCTACGTTTTATACAATGACGTGTAAATTTTCAATTCGAAATTTGAAATTTTCAATCAATATCAAATGTTTTAAAATTTAAATTTTAAAATTTAGATTTCATTTCAAATTGAAAACTGAAAATTGAAAATTATTCTATATTTTTATGAAGTATATTGACGATGTTGTCATAGCTAACAAAAAAGTGCTTTTACGTGTCGATTTTAATGTCTCACTTCTGTCAAACCGAAAAATCGCTGATGACCAAAGGATCCGCCAATCGCTGTCAACAATTAAATTCTTACTGCAAAAGAAAAACAGGCTAATTCTCGTATCACACTTTGGCCAGCCAAAAAAAAGAGACACAAGCCTATCTCTGCGGCCGGTTGCAAAGCGGTTACAAGAATACCTCCCGGAGACAAAAGTTATCCTAGTTTCTGATTTTTACTCTGAACCGGACGTGTTGAAGAATCAAACCGAGAATGAGATTCTACTGCTTGAAAACATCCGATTCTATGAAGGCGAGAAAAAAAACGATCCAGTATTTGCCAAACAACTTGCTCTACTTGCTGACATATATGTCAATGACGCTTTTGGCGTATCCCACAGAACAGACGCGTCTATAGTGGGCATCCCCCGCTTCCTGCCCTCTTACGGGGGGCTTCTGCTGAAAAAAGAGGTTGAGACCATCCTAAGGGCTATTCATGATCCGAAAAGGCCACTTGTTGCAATTCTTGGCGGCGCAAAAATTTCAACCAAAATACATCTTGTCAGTAAGCTTATGAACCTTGCTGACTATGTGCTTCTCGGAGGAGGACTTGCGATCAATGTCTTTGCTGCCAAAGGCTACGAAGTCGGAAAAAGCATTGTCGAGGAGGAGGCAATACAAACAACAAAGAAGCTCCTTTCAGAAAATGGAAAGAAAGAGAAAAAACTTATCCTGCCTTCTGACGCGATAGTTGCCCAATCAGGAGATACTTCGATCAGTGGTACAGTCAAAAAAATGGAAAACATTGGTAAAAACGATAAAATTCTTGATATTGGACCCGAGGCACAGGCGCAATTTGGCCAGATTATAAGCGCTGCCCGAACAATTATCTGGAATGGTCCTGTTGGCTATTTTGAAAACCCTGCATTTCAACGCGGAACAGACTTTATCTACTACTCTATTGCGCACAACCCCAATGCTGTCTCAATTGTTGGCGGAGGCGACACGCTTGCCGCAATCTCAAAAAAAGAATATCTAGACACCATTACCCACATATCAACAGGTGGCGGAGCTATGCTCACCTTCATTGAACAAGGATCCCTCCCCGGCATCGATGCTCTTAATTCCCGCACATAACTATGCTAAACTAAAACCACATGACAAGTCATAGCGATCTTACTCAAGAATGCTACAAGCAAAGCATTTCATTGCTCTTAAAAAATACAACGCCCCATGGGCTTCTTGCTGCGGCTCCTGACAGTGAAGAAGGAAAAACAAAAAACTACACTTCCCTTTTCAGCAGAGACATTGGCGTATGTTCGCTTGGCATACTTGCCTCAGAAAACCCAAAACTTATCTCCTCTTTGAAACGATCTTTAGAAACTCTTGCAAAAGTGCAATCGCCACTCGGTCAATTCCCTTTCTATTATAAACCGGAACAAAGCATTATTCGCTGGTGGACACCGGGATCGCCTGATAGCACACTTTGGTGGTGCATCGCTTTTTTGAAGTACTCTCAAGCAATCAAGGATTCATCGTTTTATGAAAAGTACAAAGACCGTCTGGAAAAAGCATTTACCTGGCTTACCTATCAAGATACCAATAACGATTCGCTGCTTGAGCAGGGAGAAGCATCAGATTGGGCAGATGAGATGCCACGATTAGGAATCGTCTCTTATACAAATACACTCTGGTATTGGCTGATCAAGCTACGAGTTGAGATAGAAAATCGTACTGATTTAAAAGATGCACACAAAAAAGTACATGAAGGTTTTAACACCATTTTTAGTACGCTGAAAGGAGGAGATAATAATGACGGCTATATTCCAGACAATGACTATGTGAAACAAAATATTGGGCTTAAAAATATTATTGAATATACCAACGTCCATGCTGTCTATCTCCCCTACTATTACGGCTATGTCTCACACAAAACATTTGAAATGCGTTGTGATGTCTATGCCAATATACTCGCCTGTATCACCGGCCTCGCAGATGAAAAAAAAGCAGAAGCGATTACAGACTTTATTATCAGGTCCGGAAGCAACCTTCCCTACCCTGTCAAAGCGCTCTACCCCCCTATTTATCCTGGCGAGTCAGAATGGCGGGAATATATGACAAAGGGTAGACAAAACTACCCCTGGCAATATCACAATGGTGGGATTTGGCCGTACATCGGCGGTTTTTGGGTCATGTGGCTTGCAAAATACAATAAAAAACTTGCGGAAATCGAATTAGAAAAACTTGCATCGGTAAATGCTATAAATAATTGGGAATTTAACGAATACCTTCATGGCCAACTTGGAACACCCATGGGTATCCCCAACCAATCTTGGAATATGGCAATGTACATAGCTGC
>CAZDTO010000007.1:14114-20038 GCA_964508395.1 uncultured Gammaproteobacteria bacterium
CCTCATGCAAAAATAGTTTTGAACTATTCCAACAACTGGGAACTGCTTTTTGCGGTTATGCTTTCAGCCCAATGTACAGACAAAACTGTTAACAACGTTACTAAAAAGTTGTTTAGAAAGTACAAAACTCTTAAGGACTATGCAGATGCAGATCTTGCAACTCTTCAAGAAGACATCAAATCAACTGGTTTTTACCGTAACAAAGCAAAAAACATAAAAGCATCGGCGAAACTTATCATAGAACGCTTTCACGGTCATGTACCAAACACCATGGAGGAATTATTGAGACTTCCGGGCGTTGCACGGAAAACTGCAAACATTGTCCTTGGGAACGCATTCGGCAAAGTTTCCGGCATTGCCGTGGATACACACGTTCGCCGATTATCACAACGGCTGGGCTTCACAAAAGCACAGAATCCGGAAACAATCGAACAGGAATTAATGAAGATTTTTCCAAAGGATCGGTGGTTTTCCCTTACTTATTTACTTATTGAGCATGGAAGAAAAGTATGCATCGCCAAAAAACCAAAATGCGACGAGTGTTTCCTAAGCCACGCATGTCCATCTGCGTTCAAGTTTCCTCACTTCAAAAAACAAAATCCCTGATATAATAAGACGTCAGATGTTTGATCTCGATGCGACCATACAAACCATAGGATACCTTGGGCTTTTTGCAATTATCTTTGCAGAAACCGGCCTATTTATCGGATTCTTTCTTCCTGGCGACAGTCTTTTGTTTACTGCTGGGCTTTTGGCCTCACAAGGTTTTTTTAACATCGCGTTTCTCTGTATTCTCCTTTTTATCGCGGCAGTCTTAGGCGATAGTACGGGATATCTCATTGGTCACAAATTCGGGAAAAAACTTTTTAATAGAGACGACTCATTTTTTTTTCACAAAGATCATCTTGTCCGTGCAAACACCTTCTACAAAAAACATGGCGGGAAGACAATCATCCTTGCACGCTTTATGCCGATCATCCGAACATTTGCACCTGTTGTCGCAGGAATCGGCACAATGGAATATAAAACATTTCTTACCTACAACGTTATAGGAGCAGCACTTTGGGCAATTGGCATGCCAATTGCAGGATATTTTCTCGGTCGTGTGATACCGGATATTGACAAGTATCTTATTCCAATTGTCGTATTCATAGTCCTTATCTCCATCGCACCCGGCGTATATGAAACAACCAACACTGTTGAAAAAAGAGGGAAATTATTTCTCCTGGCTAAAAAGTTTATATTACATACCTGGTATCGCGTAAGGCGCGTATAATAAAATTTATTTTCTTACAAAGCTTGCGGTCAATCGCTCATCCTCATCCAGCTCAGTCATAAAGGATAATTCATTTCCGCTGTTACCTATCTTTTTATTAGTTTTGCTTATAATAAAATCTTTTGGGTAGCTAAGAGACAACGAATAGGAATCGGCATCTGTGCCCGGCTGTTTAAACACAATGAGGTCATATGATGCTTCTTTCATAGCAGACTGTAGATTATGACCTATTGTATAGGCAATACTTATAACTCTGGTTGTCATTTGGGGAATGTTAACACGCATTCCATAGATTGCCTTCCCCAGTTCGTCTGTTCTTTCTACCTTAAATAGGTCAGCGCTCCTCTGGTCTTTTTGACTGCCCGGATTGTCTGTCACTATAAATTCTGTCTCTTTTCCATCAACAGCAATATTAGTAATAATCGCATTGTCCGGAAGAATGAGGCGAAGATAATTGTCATAATCCCCGCCAAATATATTACTATCTTCGCTCTTATTCGTATAGACAAGTTGTATTTGGGAAAAACGATTATATTTCTGAATATCAACATCGTGATAGATCTTTCGTACGATATACGCATTTGCTTTGTTCTGGCCAATATTTGCTTCGTTTATTCCAACAAAGTCTCGCACTGTGTCTTCTGAAACAATTCTCTTTTCAGCAAGGGTTGAGGAAAAACCATTCGCAGTAAAGACTTCCTGAACGGACGGATTAAACGATGTGATAAGCAGGTGTTTCTGGTCAATTGCGTTTGTAATCAATGTCAGTAGCCCAACATATGACACCTTATTTTCTTCAAGTACTGAGGCTAAGATTCGTTGATACACCGCATTAAGAAAGTTTTTCTTTTTTCTTGATCCAGGAAAAAAATGGCTTTGGATTTCTTCCTGTGTAAGAAACGCAAAATTCTGTGCGGTAATCGTGGTTTGAAAATCAGGTATATCAATCGGCCCGATCGAACTTAGAAGCTGTTTCACAAAAGATGCATCGATTCCAACAACGCCATCCACCCTGTCTCCTGTTTCTTTTTCAAGAAAAAAAGCCGCAGTCGCTGCATTCTTGGTAAAATCCACGTCAAAATTGCTATCACGCAAGAACCAATGTGGTGTACCCATATACTTTTTAAGTGCATAGGGTGGATCAATATGTCCTGTCATCTGCCCATCAGCATCGTAGACGTCATGAATCGTAAACCCAACAACTTTTCCGTTCTTCAGCGTCAGAAGACCATATGAACCAATAAAACCCCCACCCGGCCTAAGCTCGTTATTATTTTGAAAAAGCACTAGGTATGTCTTTTGCCTTGTAAATCCGGCTGCCTCTGGAAGAATGTCAAGAGCTGCCATCAAAACCTGTTCTTCCCGCGCAATAGAACCAAATTCCTTTTTAAAAATGTTTGAAATATCGTATTCTGTTTGTATCTGTTGTTTTATTACTGCAACTCTTCGCGCAAGATTCAGTCCATAAATTAATTCTCGGCGAGATAGACCATTTCCTTTGGCAACCTGCGTGAACATAGAAAACGCATCGCTAAAAAGAACCGCACCCTCTGCAGTATCTTTGCCCACTGAAAAACTTGTGATTCCAAAGACGCTTCCCATTGTCTGGTCTGATATAAAAAATGCATCCCTTGCAAAAAGCGCAAATCCTTTTGCAATATTTGGTTTTTTATGTTCAATCGCCAAAAAAGAACTAAATAGAGAAAAGAAAGCAAGTATAGGCAAAAACAGAAATACGGTAAGCGCTGCAAGCGATATGCCTGCAAACAAAATGGCGGGTGAGAAACCGTTTTTTTTCTCCTGTGAATATGCCTTTGACAATGGACGATTAGTTTTAGCCGGTATTCTTGCGTATACGTCTTTTAACTTCGTTTCAAAATTAAGAGAATCAACCATATATTTACCATTATTTGGGAGGTAGGGATTTTTCTTGCTTTTTTTATCAATTTCATTGCTGATATCAACGGTGACGCCCGGGTCAATTCTTTGCAATATCTTGGCAAACGTTAATGGAGTAAATTCATGATCTGGAAAAACAAACAGCGTGTGGTCAAGCGCGTGGGAGAGCATTGCCCTTACAGCGGCAATCACATCTTCAAAGAACACAGGATAAAGAAGTATTTCCGTAGATTCAATTATTATTTTCTTCTTTTCGTTTGCCATAAAAAGAAGCTTATTACAAAACGAACTTATCTCTGATGTCGATGAGATGATGTCTCCGTAATAGGCAACAGTTATAGAGGCGGTATTCTTGAACAGCTCTTCATTTGCCGTACGAATGCTTGTAAGAAAAAATATTCGCTCACAAAGCCATGGCATTTTTAGCACAAGAAGAGCTAAAAGCTCTCGTGTTTCTACATCTCCAGTATCGACAAGAATAATTTTGGAGTATAAGGTCTTCTTTAATTCCTGGACTATTACATTTTGTTTAGTTTTTGAGCTAATTTCTCCAACTGAATAATCACTGCTTAATGCTTTTTGCAATGCTAAAGTAAAAATTTTATTACTACTAATTAATAGCAGTGGTTGTTTCATCCTCACACGGGTTTTGTAAATACTGTCATCCTGGAGTCCCGATGAATATCGGGACGATAGGATCTCATTATTATTCAGGGAGATTCTACGCTTAGCTCCAGAATGACCACTGCGAAACTCGTATCTTACTAACCATTGTATGCAAAGGTGCCCGTTTTGTCTATGGTGACAGATAAAAATATCGAAAACTATTTCACGTTTCGAATATTTTTCTATCTTCTTATGCAGAATGTTGGCTTTGCAATCTAATCAATAATATGTATTTTGTTTTTTACCCAGAGGAAACCAAAAACAAATGCCGTAAGCAATTGCCCCTGTTGAAGTGTAAATAAATAATGGTCAATGCTGCCAAGAATAAAAAAAATAACAATTAAAAGTAACGAGGAAGATTTTTTACAGAACTCGTATGTTCTCCAGAAAAAGAAAAGCAGGGGTAAAAAAATAATCACCCCTCCTTCAGCAAGAGTTAATAGAAATACATTGTGCACCGGTTGTAAATAAAAAATCAAGGATTTTCCCGGGTAATAAGCAGGCAGGTGTGTTAAGAAATTGTTTAGGCCAACACCAAATATCGGATGAGCTTGCCACATTGTAATTGCGCTGATAGCAAGTTGTAATCTTTGCTCAAGCGATTCTCCAGTAAATATGTTTTCTGTAAATCTTCCCCGCGCTGTTTCTGAAAAAAGAAATAAAGATAGCGTAAAAATAAAAAACAAGATAAGACTAGAATTTCTTTCAATATTTATTATTCTTCGAGCGAGAGTAGCGAGTCGCGAAGTAACAGTTCTCGACTCCGGTCGCCTGAGGCGACCTCCGCTCGAACAATAAAATTTAGTACCTGCTTGAAACGGTCCCCATTGTCCTTTTATAAATACAATCCAAAATACAGACATGAGCCAAAGAATAATTGCAATGCGGCTCAACGTTATAAAAAGTGCTATTGAGCTAATAAAGATAATAAATATAAACAACAATCTATTCTTTTTTAGCGATGTGTTTGCTCTAAGACATAAAACAAGCAGCATTATTCCAACCAAAAGATACCCGGCAAGCACATTGGGATGGGGGAAGGTTCCGTATGGCCGCAGTACCAGATGGCCGTAAACAGAAGCATTCGCAATGCCCGGTGTCTGGGAATGAAACGCCCGCTCGCCAAAAAAATAGAGCAGGCCTCCTACGGAAGACTGTTTTACAAATTGGAAAATTGCTATTGCTGATTCAAACAACATCCCTATCGAAAACGAAATTAAAATATTTCTATTCATCTTTTGGAATACATACTTAGTATATAAACCAAAAAAAACTAGTTCCATTAATTTAACAAGGCCGTATATGCCAATCACAGGGTAGTCTGCAAGAACAATATTTATAAAGACCACACAGAACAAAAGGGCTAAGAAATATCTATGTTTAACCATAGGGGATAAAACGATGTGGGTCTTTTTTTTAAAAACTGTTGCAAAAAAAAGAGAAACAATAAGAAGGTCAGTCAAGTATAGGGTAGGGGACAGATAGTCAACGCGCATTCCTCCAACAATAGAATCGTTAAGCCAGAAATGCCGTCCAAGTTGAGTTGGAAGAAACACAATCAGAAGAAGATACAAAACATTGTCTATATTTTGCAATAGAGGCCGTAGGTCCCGAAAATCAGCGAATGGCTTAACGAGGGCGGATAACAAGAACTCTTTCTCTCCCCTCACCGCTTGACTGCGAAACAACCTCCTCATCGTTCTGTAAAAAGAGATGAATAATTCTTCGCTCCCAAGACTTAAGATGCGGGATTGTATATTCCCTCTTGTCCTGTAGGGCCTGTTCTTTCATCTGAAGCGCTAAACTTTCAAGATAAGCGCTTCTGTTTTTTTTATAATCTCCGACCTCCACTGAAACGCGAACAAACCTTCCCAACTTCCTTGAGATTATAAGCGACAATATTATTTCTATAGACTCAAGTATTTCGCCATGATAGCCTATGACAATGCCGCTTTCTTTTGTATCAAGAAGCACGCTGACAATATCCTCGTCAATTTCAACCGAAGTGTTTCCTTCTACCTCAAGTTGGGAGAAGAATTCTTCGACTGCTTGTGTTGTAATTACCTTGTCGTCTTTTCCCATA
>CAZDTO010000007.1:20138-24170 GCA_964508395.1 uncultured Gammaproteobacteria bacterium
TGTATGATACCAAAAACCGTAAAAGTATTCCAATATAGCGATAGGCCTATGGGAAAAGAGTAGGAAAAAAACCCAATCATAACTGGCAGGATATATGTTGTTTGCATCTGAAGCGCCTTGGCAAAATCGCCTCCGCCACCGGCTGAACCCGACGGCTTGTTATCCTTTGGCTGGACGGGGGTAATCATCTTGGATTGAACAAACTGCAGAACGCCCGTGATAATTGGAATTAAAAAAGCAATAACGACCAGTGATCCGGTAAGCTGAGAGGGCCTGTCACCAAGCGGTAAACCAAAGAAAGCCATGCTGCCAATATTTGTAATTTTCAACGCATCAAAATAAACAATACTGTTTATGATCTCCATTGCCTTGGCAGATACAATTTTTTGAATAACTGTATATAAAGAAAAAAACAGGGGAAGCTGTATAAGGACGGGAAGGCATCCTGCGGCCGGATTAATACCGTGGTTTTTATAGAGCGCCATGGTTTCCTGCTGTAGACGCTTTGAATCGTTTTTGTATTGCTCCTTCAACCTCGAAAGGTGAGGATTCACGTCTTGCATCTTTTTTGTCATCTTCATTTGCGAAGTCATCAACGGGTAAAGAAGAACCCTAATAAGAATTGTTAACGCAATAATCGAGAATCCGAGTGCGTACGGAATATGCAAAAAGAGAAAAACATGCAAAATAACAACGAGCAGATTAATAATTGGATGGATAAACAATGTATCAAACATATAACAGCCCTATGTCATCCTGGAGTGGCAACGACCACGATAGGATCTCATTATTTAATGGGATTCTATCGCTTCTCCAGCTTCACCGGATCGCTCCAGAATGACAGCTTTTCAAACAACCCCTAAGAGTTTTCGTATTTGCCCACATATCTCCTCTTTGCTTATTTCTTTTGCTTGCGGATGCACAATAAAAAGCATGTCGTGTCCAGGTACTACTTTTTCGACAACGTTTTCGGCGCAAGCCTGAAACATCCTGCGAACTTTGTTTCTGACAACGGCCCGCTTGTCAACAGTTTTAGGGACAATAAAGCCAAAGCGACGCTGGGAAGAATTATTCGCTGCTACCTTTAATAAAAACGCGCGTGTTTTATACGTGCGTAGACTTCTCAGCCTAGTTTTGCCTGACAGCCGGTATGCTTTTTTTAAAGCCACTTTAAACAGTTAATTTCTTTCTTCCCTTGACCCTTCGTCTTCTCAAAACTTTTTTTCCTCCCAGAGACCGCATGCGCACCAGAAACCCGTGTTTTCTTTTCCTTTTTACCTTCTGTAATTTTATGTGTTTTTCCATAACCCTAGCTTCTCGCCCAATTATAACACACTTCTATATATTTTATCCCCTTGACAAAAAGTTATCCACATTGGTAAAAGAGAGTACCGTGATAGATGTGTCTCTCCTTTGGAAAAATGTCTTAAATGAAATTAAGCCTCAAGTATCACAGGGAAATTTTATAGCTCTTTTTAAGAACACATCAATTGTCTCGCTTGACGAAAATGTGGTCACAATCGCAGCTCCATCAATTATGGTTATTGACCTTCTGCAAAAACGTTTTTCTGAGGTGATAAAAATTGCTCTTGACAAGCAGGCCGGCAGGAGCCTTTCTCTTGCGTTCGTACCAAAAATGACTGATTCGCAAACAGAGGCAAACAAGGGGTCCCCATTGACCAAGGCAGATGCTGGGCCCCTGTTTTCAGAAAACCAAGCAACTACCCGTTTGACAATTGGCCACCTTCCCCGCGTGCGGGCAGACTATACATTTGAGAATTTTGCAGTTTCGGGAAGCAACCAGCTGGCCTTTGTCTCGGCAAGCAGAGTCGCACAACACGTCGGCATCTCCTATAACCCGTTTTTTATATACGGGCCTGTTGGTGTTGGAAAAACACACCTCATGCACGCAATAGCAAACCATGTCTACCAAAAACGGCCGGAGCAAAAAATTATTTATATCACAAGCGAGGAGTTTACAAACGAAGTGGTAGAGGCCATCCGTCACAACGATACAGCGCAGATGAAAAAACGCTTCCGCTCAGCATATCTTCTTTTAATTGATGACATACAATTTATAGAAGGCAAGGAAAGGGTTCAGGAAGAGCTGTTCCACACGTTTAACATCCTCATAGACAGTGGTTCACAGATTGCTCTTTCTTCAGACCGGCCTCCGCACGATATTAAAAAACTTGAAAAAAGGCTTTCATCGCGGTTTGCTGGGGGACTTACGGTTGATATCGGCCCGCCTGATTTTGAGCTGAAAACCGCCATTCTTCTTATCAAGGCGAAGAAGTATGGTCACGAACTCTCAATCGATGTCGCAAAAGCAATCGCGCAGAAAGCAGAAGACACACGAAGCCTTGAAGGGCTGCTGCTTCGCGTGATTACCGAGGCAACAACTAGACAAATACCAATAACAGAGGCCCTGGCAAAACAGGCAGCAGGAGAAAAACCAAAAACAACTCACGTTCACGCAGAAGACGTTGTTGAAAGCGTTTGCAATTATTACCGGATTAAGCCGACACAAATTAAAGGACCGAAGAGAGACGCGCCGATTGTCCGAGCCAGACAGATAGCAATGTATCTTTTGAAAAACGAGCTTGGACTCACGCTGGTTGAGATAGGAAATGCACTAGGTGGAAGGGACCACACAACAGTTATGTATGGTGTTGAAAAGATCGGGATATTGCGCACGACAAACTCCGGCATTGATAATGAAATTAGGGGGATAACCCGTTTTTTTCGTGGATAACCTTAGCAATCTTTATTTTCGTTTTTTATGAACATATTATTCAGAACGATATCAACATGTTTTCCACAATGTTTTCCTACTTTGAAGGTGGCCTACGGATTGCTTTTCTCCACATTTCCAGATACACTACTACAACAACTAAAAGTTATATACTAAACCAACAAATTTAATAGACGACATCTAATATTGTCTTTAATAAGAAAAGCACGTATGAAAGTAAATATTCAAACAAATAAATTACAGTCCGTGCTTCCATCGATTAACAGGGCTATCTCCACAAAGTCACAGCTACCAATCCTCTCACATTTTTTAATGGAAGCCAAGGGTAAGCTAGTACAGCTTAGCAGCACAGACCTTGAAATAGGCCTGCAAACAACCATACCGGCTGATATCGAAAAAGAGGGAAGCGTGGCCATGCCTGCGAAGACATTTGGCGATCTGGTAATGCTTCTTTCAGACGACAAAATAACAATAGAAAAAAAAGACAATACCGTTGAGGTTGTAACAGCAAAAACAAAGAGCTCTTTTCAGACAATGGTCAAGGAAGACTTCCCGAAACTTTATGAAGATAAAGGGGAGCTTCTTGCATCGATTCCGGCAGGGGAGCTGCGAGAAAACATTGCCCCGATCATTTTCTCAGCCAGCAACGACCCGGCCCGCCCTGCGCTTTCAGGCGTACTTGTTAAAAGAGAATCCCAGCGGACTGACGGAGGCTTTTTGCTTGTTGCAACAGACGGATATAGGTTGTCATTAAAGCATTATGCTCTAGAAAAACAGAGGATACGGGAAGGGAAAGAGGGCGCGTCTTTAATTGTTCCGGCCCGGGTTTTTCGTGAGATACTATCCATGAAAAACGAAGAAGGGGAGGTGTCTATCTTTATTTCACCAAAAAACAACCAAGCCCTTTTTGTGCAAGGCGAAACAACCCTGGTTGGAAGACTTATTGGCGATGAATATCCCAACTTCGAGCGGATCATACCAACGGACTGCGCGACCAAGGTTTTATTTGAAAGGGAAGAGATGTTGAGGGCTATTAAGATGTGCTCAGTTTTTGCGCGGGAGACAGCAAACATCGTAAAGCTTGAATTGAAGAAGGATACAATTTTTGTTTCTTCAAGAACCCCGTCGCTTGGTGATAATATTGTTGAGGTTGAGGCAAAGCTAGTCGGAGAGGAAAACGAAATAGCTTTTAACGTTCGTTACCTTCTGGATGCTTTTTCAAACATTTCTGCCAAGGAGATGGTGTTTGAGATGGAGGGGCCCTTAAACCCCGGAGT
>CAZDTO010000008.1:0-21843 GCA_964508395.1 uncultured Gammaproteobacteria bacterium
CTCATGAAAGTTATCAACAAGGGACGATTGGGTTGGTTGCGGGGAAGTTAGTAGAGCGTTTTTATCGACCGGCCATTGTTGTTTCAATCGGAGAAAAAGAGAGCAAGGCTTCGGCAAGATCAGTGAAGGGATTTAATATGATAGAATTCCTTCGCCTTCATACAGAGCATTTTGTCAATGTCGGAGGACATCCGATGGCCGCCGGCTTTACAGTTGAGACAACAAAATTAACCCTGCTTCAACAGGCATTAGAAGCTTCTGCAGAAAAAGCAGTCGGCGGAGAAGTTCTTACACGCAAAATCAGAATTGATTGCGAGCTTCCATTGGAGATGATTTCTCATGAACTTTATGACAGTGTACAAAAACTGGCTCCTTTTGGCGTCGGAAACCCGGAGCCGATCTTTGTCAGTTCTCATGTGGCTGTCGAAAGCGTTAGAATAATTGGTAAAGATGGGAAGCATTTGAAATTAAATCTCAAATCTCAAATGTCAAATGTCAAATTTGAAGCAATAGGGTTTTGTTTGGGAGATAGGAAGACAGAAATAGTTACCGGAAGCAAAATAGACGTGGTCTACACGATAAACAAAAATAATTGGAACGGAAACAGTAAGCTGGAGCTTAAAATAAAAGATTTTAAGGCTTAGATATTTCCGTGTGTGGGCGATACCAGTCCTTTTACGAAGTCTTTTGCTTTGCCAAGAACAAGTACGCCTGCTTCGTCCACTCTTCCTATGATATCGGTATTAACCCCTGCTTTTCCAACTGCCTGTTTTATTGCTTCTTCAGATAGTCCTTTCCCATTGGATAGAGTACGCCATGGTCCAAGAAAGTCCTCTGGAGTAAATGTAGGTACTTTTTGTCTGTTTTCAGCGTTTGCCATAAAAAAACCCTTTCTTTGCGAAAGGGTCTACTTTGACCTTCTAAATTATACCCTAGAATCGCCGGCTTGTCAAGCAATGGGAATCTGTGTATGATACAAAAGAAAAGTTAAAAGTCAAAGTGCAAAAGTCAAAATTATAGATGAGAACGATGAAACGAATATTGGCAAAAGATACACAATCTCATGTTGGTGAAGAGGTTCTGGTAAAAGGGTGGGTGCATGCCAGGCGGGATCATGGGAAGCTAATCTTTATCGATCTTGCCGACCGCAGCGGAATATTGCAGATTATCTTTAATCCCGCAGTCTCAATGGAAGCGCATAAAATAGCCAATACCTTCCGTCCGGAGTTTGCCATTGTTGTAAAAGGACAGATCAACAAGCGGCCGGAGAAGCTTATCAATCCGAAAATCGTCAGCGGCACTGTTGAGCTTGAGGCAACATATGTTGAGATTCTCTCAGAGGCACAATCATTGCCGTTTGATATGGGAGGAGATAAGCTCAACGTTGAACTGCCGACACTTCTTGATCACCGGTCATTGACATTAAAACATGAGCGAGTCCAGAAAATTTTTACTATTCAGGCAGCTTTAGCTAATGCTTTCCGTAATGCAGCAAAAGAGCTTAACTGCATTGAAATATTTGTCCCAACGATTGCGTCTACTGCAACAGAAGGCGGGGCGGAAGTTTTTCCCGTTGACTATTACGGCCATAATGCATTTTTGACTCAGAGTCCGCAACTTTATAAACAGATAATGGTAGGTGTATTTGAGCGGGTTTTTACAATCGCAAAGGCATATCGGGCTGAACCTTCAGTAACAACACGGCACCTATCAGAGGCAACACAGATGGATATTGAGATCGGATTTATCGAAAGTTTTGATGAATTACTTGTCAGCCTTGAGTTTGTCGCTACATCAATGATTAGCTCGGTTGTTGCAGATCATAAAGATATCCTTACCCATCTTGGTGTCGATGCGCCGCTTACTCCCAAAAAAGTTCCCCGACTTACGCTTCTACAAGCCCAGGAAATCGTGGCAAAACGCACAGGGAGAAATTTGTCAAAAGAATTAGATCTAAATCCTGAAGATGAGCGTGAGATTAGTATTTGGGCTAGAGAAGAGCATCAGTCTGATTTTATTACAATAACTCATTTTCCGATAAAAAAGCGCGCTTTTTATACGATGCCGGATCCGCAGAGCCCGGAGTATAGCCTATCATACGACCTGCTGTTTAGGGGGCTTGAGGTTCTTAGTGGGAGTCAGCGGATTAATAAGTATGAAACGCTCATTACAGCAATGAAAGCCAGGGGCCTTGATCCTGCTGATTTTGGCATGTATCTTATGGCATTTCAGTTTGGCATGCCGCCTGAAGGAGGGTTCTCATTTGGCCTTGAACGGTTGACAATGAAGCTTCTAAATCTTGGCAATGTTCGTGAAGCATCACTTTTTCCCAGAGACATGGAGCGTGTTGATGAAAGATTTTCAGATCATAAAGAGAGTCCTGTTTGAGATTCTTTTCATTAGTATCCCATTTATTCTCGCTTCTTCTCTTCTTGTCGTCCGTGCAATGGACGAGTCAGTTGAGAAATCAATCGCGCAGCAGAACATACGGACATATAACGATGCATATGAGATAAAACCGTACCCTATATTTGACTCCAGTCAAATATCGGGTATTAGCGCATATGCTGCAATTATTGTGGATGATGCTTCACAGGTAGTCATTTTTGCTAAGAATCCCCGTTTTCGATTCTCAATGGCATCGACAACGAAGCTTATGTCTGCGCTTATCGGGCTGGATTATTTTGCAAAAGATGACATCCTCACTGTCCGGCGAGTTGGGGTTGAAGGTGCAGTAGTTGGATTTCCGCTGGGCGAGAAACTTTTTTTTGATGATCTTCTCTATGCGATGTTATTGCCTTCGGGTAATGATGCTACCTATGCTATTGCAGATAGCTATCCGGGCGGTGTTGGCTCGTTTATCACAGCAATGAAGACTAAGGCAAGAGAATTGCATCTTAACGAAACGAACTTTTCAGATCCAGCTGGCCTTAGTGATAGCGGATATACGACAGTTTCTGACCTAGCGCGAATGACATCCTTTGTAATAAAAAATCCGATAATTGCAAGAATTACAGGCACCAAACAAAAAAACATTACGAATGTTGATGGATCAAGAAAGTATTTGCTTTCAAATTTAAATAAACTCTTAGGTTCAAATGGAGTGGTTGGGGTTAAGACTGGCTATACTCAAGAGGCGGGAGAGGTACTTATTACAGCCAAGGTTGATGATGGTCATACATATATAATTGTTGTCATGAATAGCAAGGATAGATTCTTAGACACGCAGAAGCTTCTCTTTTGGCTGTCAGATAATATTCAATTCTTTTCGCCTCATTTCAAATCTCTTGATTTGAAATGAACTCTGAAGCCTGACGGTTCCAGAGCCTGACGGCCCGAAATCCGCAGATTTGGGGAAAATCCTTGATTCGATAATCCTTGCTAGTTTTATTCTTTAATCCAGGAGTTTTGCACTGCTGAAACATATGCAAAAAAACCATCGCGATTCTCAAATACAACAACCGGCATGAGATATTCCTGTTTTTCAATTCCGATATAATATCCTAAAGATACGTTTGTTATCTTAATTTCTGTTTTTTGTTTATATTCGTCGTTATCAGGAAAGGCTGCAATAAATGCCTTTCCTTGTACCAATTCCTCATATGCTTCACTTGCTGTTTTAAGCGGATATGATGTAAAAAGCTCACTAATTGTTTGATGTGAATAGTTTGCCTCAAGCATGCCTATCCCCCCGATTATAAAATTAATCGTTGAATTTGGCGGATTTGGATAGTATATGGGGAGCGTATCTTCGGCGTCCTTGGCTGTATTTGGGCCTTCTTGATTTTCTCTTTGCGTTTCTATGTCTGCACTGTCTTCCCTACCTGACTTAATGTTTTTTTGATAAAAATTGACGCTGACAAGCTGTGCCTCTGAAAGACTTGTTGCTTCAGAAAGTGAGTTTTCTTGAAGCTCAAGCAGTTTTGTTTTAGCCTTACCAAAGTCAATATCCGGCGCAAAGAGCTGCATTTCTGATAAGAAGGCCAGAGCATCATCTTTTGCTTTTTGTTCATCCGGAGCAGTACCATGTGGAAATAGATATAGGTAATTTTTGTAAGGAGAGGTAAATTTAAAGTTAAAAGTTATAGTATTCATATTTAGTTCGCGTGGAAAAGGCCCAGTTGAATCAATCCATTTAAAGTCCGTTTCACTCAGCGCAATCTCGCGACCGCTGAAACCAATTGCTTTTGCTTTCGTTCTGGCGCGATCAAGATTAAGCAGACTTGGTTGCAAGTCAAGCATTTTATACACGCGGGTTTTGAAAGGATACCCTGGTGCAGATGGTAAGTCTCCAGTAATAGTATTGATGTTGTAAGTAAATTTTTTCTCTATTACATTTTGTGGAAAATTAATTTGTGGTAGTTTTCCAAACGCAGCTGATGGCGGGATTGGCTGCGGGGGAAATACAAGATCTTTGACATATTTGCCTAGTCGAAAGGTATAGACGAAGAAAATTAGAAAAATAATGATAAGAAGACTTATTTTAAAAAGTTTTTTTGTCAGTTCTGTCGCTTTATGAAGACTCAACATATTTAGGATTTATCAGAAATTTCTACAACGTATCTTGAGTATAGGGAATGCATACTGTAGAATCAAGGGAGGTACCAGACGGTGGTGTATCCCAAGAGACTCCATTTGCATGAATAAACAAATCTTTGTTCGAACCAGAATTGCTCCATCGCCAACGGGTGAGGATATCCATATCGGTAATATCTATACCGCGCTTATAAACTTCGCATTTGCCAAAAAACAAAATGGAAAATTTATTGTCAGAATTGAAGATACAGATAGAGAGAGGTTGGTTGAAGGAAGTGAGCAAAAAATACTCGATACATTAAAAGCGTATGGTCTTATATATGATGAAGGTCCAGATAAAGATGGTGATTTCGGGCCATATCGACAGTCAGACAGATTAGATATTTATAAAAAGCATGCCGAGGAATTAATAAGGAAAGGTGCTGCCTACTACTGTTTCTGCTCTAAAGAACGACTTGAATCAATACGCTTAGAGCAACAAAAAAATAAGCAAATTCCTCGATACGATAAATATTGCCTTGGTAGTGTTAAAAATGCGCAAGAGAGGATAGAGACGGGTGAGAAATACGTTATACGTCTTAATGTTCTGCCAAATAAAAAAATATGTTTCACTGATGTAGTAAGAGGTGAAATATCTTTTGATTCCAATCTCGTCGACGACCAGGTGCTTTTAAAGTCTGACGGGTATCCAACATATCATTTGGGCGTTGTTGTCGATGACCATCTCATGCAGATATCCCACGTCATTCGTGCAGAAGACTGGATTTCATCAACGCCAAAACACGTTATATTATATGAATCATTTGGTTGGCCATTGCCAGTGTTCGTTCATGTACCTCTTCTTCGGAATCCAGATAAATCAAAGTTATCGAAACGCAAAAATCCTGTCTGGGCAGGATGGTATCTGGAACAGGGCTACTTGCCAGAAGCTATTCTCAATTTTCTAGCACTCTTAGGCTGGAGTCATCCAGAGGAAAAGGAGAGATTTGACTTACAAGAATTTATTAACCTTTTCGATCTAAAAGACTTGAAGGCAGTAGGTCCTATTTTTGATGTGACAAAACTGACCTGGATGAACCAGCAATATATTCAAAATCTAGATAATACTGTGTTTAAAGTCAAACTGACAGATTTTTATAGAGAGAGCGATATAATTTATAATTTTTTATCAAATGAATCGAATAATCAAAATATCGATACGATTTTAAACCTGGCAAAAACCAGAATGGAAAGATTAAGTGATTTCTTTCCTCTTATAAAATATTTGCTAATCCCTCCCAGTAAAGATAAATTAAATGATGAACATTTTAAAGTAATACCTGAAACACTTTCCGCTTTGGCAAAAGTTTCAGCATGGAAAAAAGATGAGATCTTTAACGCTCTAAAATCAATAATGTCAGAACGTAAATCTGTTCGTATGCCGCTGTTTTATATTTTATTTACAGGAAATAAGTATGGATTACCGTTACCCGATATGCTTGAGATTCTTGGAAAAGAGACGACAATAAGTCGATTACGTCTATTGCAATGACAAAACGAATAGCTGGAATCATATCGCTAATTGCCAATCCATTCCTGCTTATTGTTCCCGTCCCATATCTTCTGGTTTACCGCGTGACATACGATAACATATACGCATTGTATTGGACGGCTGTGTCAATTATTTTTTTGATCATAGTTGGTCTTTTTATCATATATGCAGTTAAAAAGGGCGTGTTCTCTGATTTTGATGTCTCGCATCGAGAACAGAGATCGCTATTGTTTATTACTATCGGTATTGCATCAATTTTATATCTGGTAGTTCTTGTAATCGGTCATGGACCACAGGTTCTCTATCTTGCCATACTTGGATTTTTGCTCAGTATTATTGCCATAGCGGTAATTAATACACGTATTAAAGCAAGTATTCATACCGCGACGATTACTGCATTAATTGTGCTTTTTTGGTTTCTCTATGACATGAATCTTGTGCTCATCCTTTTTGTCCCCCTTGTTGCGTGGTCCCGCATTACCGTGAATAGACATACTATTTCTGAAGTAGTTGCTGGTAGTATAATAGGTGGTGGTTTGACACTTTTTATGTATTTGCTTGTTCGAATAGCGCTTAAGCTATTTGTGTAAAGATGATTAATTTTTCTTCTCTTAAAAAATCATTTGGATTCGCTTTTGAAGGGCTACGATTTGCATGGAAGAAGGATCAGAATTTACGCGTTCACACTATTGTCGCAATTGTTGTAATTGTTGCAAGCATCATCCTTAAGGTTAGTACCGTTGAGAAAAGCATTCTTGGCGTCATGATCATTTTGGTTATCAGTGCAGAGATGGTAAATAGCGCAATTGAGCAGATGGTAGATCTGATTACAAAAGAGCATCGGATGGAAGCAAAGCTTGCCAAAGACGTTGCATCGGGGATGGTATTTGTCACTGCTGTTGGCTCAGTCATTGTCGGAATGCTTATTTTCTTCCCCTACCTCGTAAAATTATTTAAGTAAGCATGGAATTTATTACTATTATTTTCATCATTTTGGGTCTTTCGCTTTTTGAGATTATAACGAGCGTTGATAACGCAATTATCAACGCAGAGGTTCTCTCTTCGATGGGTCAGAAGGCAAAAAGATGGTTTCTTACCTGGGGAATTCTGTTTGCAGTTTTTCTGGTTCGCGGATTACTCCCTCTGTTTTTTATTTGGTTTGCCAATCCAGGGATAGGATTCATTGGTGTGCTGACAGCGACATTCAGTAGTGATCAGAAGGTTGTCTCTGCGATTGAGGCATCGTCCCCTTTGCTTCTCATCGGTGGGGGAATATTCCTCATTTTTCTTTTTTTTCACTGGGTGTTTCTTGAACCAAAACATTTTGGACTGCGGGGTGAGAAGTTTTTTCAGGAGCGGGGTGCATGGTTTTTTGCAGTAGTATCAGTTCTTCTTTCTGTTATTGTTTGGTTTGCACTGCAGAAAAATCCAATGCTTGCGTTCAGTGCCGTACTGGGGTCAACTTCGTTTTTTATCGTACACGGATTTCGCCAATACGCAGAAGAAAAAGAGAAGCAGTTACTTTCCGGAGGCATGTCTGATATCAGTAAACTGCTTTATCTTGAAGTGCTGGATGCATCGTTTTCCATCGATGGCGTGGTTGGCGCATTCGCTTTTACTTTTTCTATTCCGCTCATACTTATCGGTAATGGGCTTGGCGCAGTTGTATTGCGTCAGTTAACGATCAGCAATATCGAGCGAGTGAAGAAGTATAAGTACTTGAAGAATGGTGCAATGTATTCAATATTTGCACTCGGTGTTATTATGCTTCTGGATAGTTTTGGATTTCACATACCCCCCTGGCTCTCGCCGATTATTACTTTTGCAACGGTCGGATACTTCTTCTACAAGTCAAAAATTGATTTTGCAAAATTGCAAGAGGCGTTAGAACCCGCTCATTAATGCTTCGGCTCTGCTCAGAATTACCCTAATAGAGCCTGTGGGCTCTTCAAGGTCTTAATGAACTAAGCTCATCGATACTAGTCTCTAAAAATGTAGTGCAGTTATGAAAGTCTCCAGGCAATTTTTTTTGGAGGGAGCGAAAGGTTAGAATAGAAATAACAGATACAATAGCCGTACAATTTGATGATTGTTGCATTATAATTATTGGTAATGACTGCGTTTGATATTAAGGTTATTGCCATTGTGACTATGCTAATCGACCACATCGGACTTGCTTTCTTTTTCCCTCTCTCACCAGCTTATATCTTATTTCGTCTGATTGGTAGACTTTCATTTGCTCTTTTTGCATTTCTTATTGCAAATGGCGCGTACTATACAAAAAATATGAAAAAATATTTGATTAGGCTTTTTATTTTTGCTTTTGTTTCTCAGTTTCCCTATTTATTCTTTCACCAGCAACGTGATCCATCATTTTTCCGGCTTAACATATTTTTCACTCTTTTTATCGGTCTTCTGACAATAGCGATTATTATGCGGACGAAAAAAAAACTTATCCGCGGTTTTATTATCATCTCGGCAGTATTTGCGGCGGAATTATTGCAGTGTGAATATGGCGCGGTAGGGGTGCTTACCATTCTGATTTTTTATTTCTATTTTCATAATATCCGGATGATGTTTCTTACTCTCTTGCCGCTTTTTTTAATTACTTATACCGTTCCCATCGTATCTATGTATGTCAAAAATGGGTTTGTGTGGACTGATCCCGTTTGGATTATGCAGCCATTGGCTATTGTCTCTTTTCTGTTTATCCTAATGTATAATCGAAAAGAGGGGCCAAAACTTAAGTATTTTTTTTATCTTTTTTACCCTTTTCATCTATTTGTAATTTCTATGATTAAATTGTTTCTGTAAGGAGGTGATGTTCGGTGATGTGGGGATATGGCAATAATATGATGAATTGGGGAGGAGTTGGAGCAATTATGTTGCTTTTCTGGCTTGTTGTATTTGTCGATCTTATCCTTCTTGGAGTATTTCTCTGGAAGAAGATCAATAAATAGTTTATAATAAAGAAAATGTCTCAACTAGAAAGAAACGCTTATTTTGCGGCGCCACTCTTTAGCGACAGTGAAACACGGTTTAATGCCTCTCTTACAGAACGATTAGAAAGAGAGCTTGGATTAAACGTTTTTCTTCCTCAGAGAGATGGAATGGAGTTTGCAAGAATGCAGCACATGACTCCGCAGGAGATGACTCAGGCGATTTTTGAGTTGGATCATGATGAGGTATTTGCATCAGATATTTTTGTCATTGTGCTGGATGGGAGAGTGCCGGATGAAGGAGCGGCGCTTGAGCTTGGTCTTGCATATGCACATAGGGAATTAACTGGAAAAAAGAGAATGATTGTTGGACTACTTACCGATGTTAGGGCTTCATTTATTAATCAGCAGTTAAATCCCATGCTTGAAGCGCCTCTTGATTATATCGCGCGTGGGGAAAATGAATTAATTGAGTATGTAAAAAAGCACATTGATACATCGCCGCAAACACATTCAATTAGCCATTAATTGTCTTCAGGTATATAATGCACGCAGAGATATTAACTTTCATGTTATGAAGATTGATGCAAAAACAGTCTCGTATAAAGATATATATCACGCGATTTTGCGTGATGAAAAAATCTTACTTGATAAAAAAGTAATTTCATTGCTGCATAAGCAAAGAGAGCGGCTTGAGTCTTTACTTGATAGAGAAATACCAATGTATGGGGTCAACACGGGTTTTGGGGCACTAAAGTCACATGCAATTTCAAGAGATAATATTCATAAACTTCAGGAGAATTTGATTCTTTCCCATGCGGCAGGGGTGGGAAATCCATTTTCCCCAGAAATAGTAAAAACAGTTATGCTGCTTATCATATTGTATCTTTCGAAAGGTTTTTCCGGTGTGAGGCCAAAAGTTATTGAGACAATTCTAAAAATGGTAAATAAGAATGTTATTCCTGTCGTCCCAGAAAAAGGATCTGTTGGTGCAAGTGGAGATCTTTCTCCTTCTTCTCATATTGCGCTTGTTGTTACAGGCAAAGGCGAGGCGTACTATGACGGAACAAAAATGAATGGGAAAAATGCTATGCAAAAAGCGGGAATCTCACCAATTACACTTGCGGAAAAAGAGGGACTGGCGCTAATTAACAACACCGCTACTATGACCGCAAATGCGGTCTTTGCTCTGGCAGAGTCTTTATATCTTTCAGATATCGCAGACATGTCTGCTGCTCTTTCCATAGAGGCGCTTCGTGCAACGCATAAAGCTTTTGATCAAAGACTTCATGCCCTTAAACCATATGACGGCCAGATTTATGTAGCGGAGTATTTACGGAGAGTGCTTTTAGGAAGCACCATGCAGGATAAGAAAAGGATACAGGACCAGTACTCGTTACGGTGTGTGCCGCAAGTGCACGGAGCAATACGGGAAGCGATAACTTTTGTTGAAAAAATAATCAACACAGAAATAAATTCAGTCACAGATAATCCTGTGCTGTTTTCATCAGGCCGAGGAGCAGTTGATATTGTCTCAGGAGGTAATTTCCACGGTGAGGCAGTTGCAATTGCAATGGACGCACTTCGCCTATCTGTTTGTGAATTGGCAAATATCTCTGACAGAAGGATATGTTCTCTTTTGGATGCGAATCATAACTTTGGACTTCCCGCTTTTCTTGCCAAGAATCCAGGAGTTAACTCCGGTATGATGGTTCTTCAGTACACGACAGCGGCTCTCGTTTCTGAAAATAAAATCCTTGCACATCCTGCTGTCGTAGATTCAATTCCTACCTGCGCAAATATTGAAGACCACGTATCTATGGGGACAATATCGGCAAGGAAAACAAGAGAGGTCATTGATAATGTAAAGCATGTTTTGGCAATAGAATTACTAACATCATGTCAAGCTATTGATTTTCGATTACAGGAGGGATACAGTCTTGCAGGCGGTACTGATAAGATCTATAAAAAAATAAGAAAAACTGTCCCGTTTTTCGATGCTGACTGTGAATATACCCCATATATCAAAAAAATCGTCGAAATGATAGAAGAGGAAAAGCTGTAATCATGACATATGGACAGTACAATAAGAGAATTTAAAAAAAAGATACTCCAAGGAATTCCGGATGTGCAACTGCCGAAATTAAAACCGCTTGATTCAACAATAAACCATGCGCCGAGGCGCAAGGATATTCTTTCAAAAGAAGAAAAAAAACTCGCGGTAAGAAATGCGCTTCGATATTTTCCCAAAAAATACCATGCGGTTCTCGCAAGAGAATTTGCAAAAGAGTTACAACAATCTGGGAGAATTTATATGTATAGATTCCGGCCGGATTACAAAATTTCGGCACGGAGTATCAACGATTTTCCCCATAAGTCAGTACATGCTGCGGCAATTATGCTGATGCTGAGCAACAACTTAGATGACGCAGTGGCACAACATCCGCATGAGCTAATTACTTATGGCGGTAATGGCGCTGTTTTTCAAAATTGGGCGCAGTATCTTCTCGCTATGAAATATTTAGCAGAGATGACCGACGAGCAGACTCTGGTTTTATATTCTGGCCATCCGCTTGGGCTTTTTCCTTCACACAAAAATGCTCCCCGCCTTGTGGTTACAAACGGTATGATGGTCCCAAACTATTCAAAACCTGATGATTGGGAAAAGTTCAATGCGCTTGGGGTAACGCAGTATGGACAAATGACAGCAGGTTCTTTTATGTACATCGGCCCTCAAGGCATTGTTCATGGAACAACCATTACGTTAATAAACGCAGCCAGACTTAAAGGAATACACAGCATAGGAGGAAATGTATTTGTTTCCTCAGGTCTTGGCGGCATGTCAGGAGCACAGGGAAAGGCAGCAGTGATCGCCGGAGCAATCGGCGTGATCGCAGAAATTAATCCAAAAGCTGTTGAGAAAAGGTATTTGCAGGGATGGGTGCAGGAGGTTTATGGTGATTTACCGCGCCTTATAAAAAGAATACAGAGGGCAGTTAGGGAGAAAGAGCCAGTGTCTCTGGCTTATTCGGGTAATATTATTGACCTTTGGGAAGCATTTGTTAAGGAAGATGTTGATATAGCGCTTGGTTCAGATCAAACATCTCTTCATAATCCATTTGCCGGAGGTTATTACCCGGCAGGAATGGATTTCAATGCTGCAAACGCAATGATGGTAAACCGCCCTGCAGAATTTAAAAAACGCGTGTATGCGTCTCTGCGAAGACAAGTGAATGCAATTAATAGTATGAGCAAAAGAGGGATGTATTTTTGGGATTATGGGAATGCATTTTTGCTCGAGGCAGGAAGAGCAGGAGCGAATGTATTAAAGGATGATGGTATGTACATATATCCATCATATGTGCAGGACATCATGGGTCCGCTGTGTTTTGATTTTGGCTTTGGCCCTTTCAGGTGGGTATGTACATCCTCTGATCCCAAGGATCTTGCGTTGACTGATATGATTGCCGTACAAGAACTTAAAAGAATGCGTAAAACTGCTCCTAAGGCAATACAACAACAGCTGCAAGACAACATACAATGGATAAAAGCCGCCGGTAAAAATAATCTTGTTGTTGGATCTCAGGCAAGAATCTTATACGCAGATGGAGAGGGGAGGACGAGAATCGCTGTTGCATTCAATAGGGCGATACGGCAGGGAAGAATACACGCGCCGATTGTGATTGGCAGAGATCATCATGATACATCAAGCGCTGATTCTCCATACCGTGAGACATCAAATATATATGACGGATCACAATATACAGCAGACATGGCTATGCAAAACGTCATTGGTGATTCATTCCGCGGGGCTACCTGGGTATCAATTCACAATGGCGGCGGCGTCGGGTGGGGAGAGGCAGTAAGTAGCGGATTCGGATTATTGCTTGACGGGTCAAAAGAAGCTGACAAAAGGATAGAATCTATGCTTTTCTGGGATGTCAACAATGGTATTGCCAGAAGAAGCTGGGCAAGAAACGCAAATGCCATTTTCACTGCCAAAAGAGTTATGAAAAATAAAAAATCTTTGAGAGTAACTCTGCCTGAACTGGTGAATGAAAAGATACTTAAGGAATTATTCTAGTTACGAAATTACGACCGTCTAAAAGGTACAAGTGGCTTATTGTTTTAGCCCGTTGAGTTAATGATTTTTTTTCTCCGGTCTATATCAATTGCAAGACCGATGCGCAGGATTGTTTCTTCAAGGACTTTCCGCATGTCTGAACCCTTTTTATAATTTGCTGTGTATGGGCCGACAGTAATTCGTTTTCTCCACGCCAGCTCATAGCCTTTTCTAAAAGTACCAAATGGTGCGGTGACGCCAATGCCAACGCCTCCATTTTTCATTACGGCGGAAAGACAGGGTATATCGCTTGGTCCATCTCCAATATAGATTATTTGGGAAAATGGTATCCGTTCCAATTCTTTTGGCATTGCATTATTGACTCTATGTGGATCAGCCCGTAATGTAAGGGGGTTAATTCCTTTTCGTATCCCATGAAGAAATCGCGTTTTTTCAGTAAATGAAATAGCCGATCTGATTCCGTATGGTTGGGAAGAGCCTTTCTCATATGCAAACGTAGAGCCAAAAATACCGTTAATATATAGAGCAACTCCGGTTGCCTGTATCAGCTCTTCTAATCCACCGCTTATGATATATATTTCAAGTGTTATACTAGTTTTCTTAAGCAGGACACTTTGTGTAATAGAATTTTTTAATTCTTTCAACGCTTCTGGTAATCCGGGAAAAAGTGGAAGCTTTTTTCCAAGGCGAGCAAGTGTTCGTTTTGACAAATCCAAGCGCATCTCTTTTGAAAGCTGCAGCATCTTGTGCATATACGCAAGAGGTAGATCCCATCCGTTACTTACCATCTCTTCAACTTCTTTCCAAAATATTTTGGGAGATACTGCTGCCTGTTGTTCAAGAACAAAAGAAATTGTATCAGGACCAAGCGTTTCATCAAAATCAAATACAATTGCGATAACTGCCTTGCTCATAGCTTCTCTGTCCTCCTTGCCCCGCTCAGCGGGGCTTCGGCGAGATGTTTGCCCAATGGGAACTCTGTTATGGATACACGGATTTCCAGTTGAGCTCCATGAGTATATCATGGATTTAACAACGGTATATTTTCGTTCACCCACTCTATTAATTATTCCTGAACCATAGTTTTTTTGACTATGGACATTTTTCTGTTAGTATGCTATACTCTTTTCAGTTGCAGATAGTACATGGGTACATCTGCTTATATTGATTTCGTTTTTAGAAAGATAAAGATACCTTAATTTTATTTTCCACTTGTATCTTCTTCTCAATAAACACTTCATTTTTTAAGCAGAGGTATCCCTGTATTATGAAACCGTAAAGAAAGGAGGGAAAAAGAAATGACAAATAAATTATTCGTAGGAAATCTTGCCTACAGTCTTACTGATTCACAGCTCGAAGAACATTTTTCACAAGCCGGTAAAGTATTATCAGCAAAAGTTATTACTGATCGTGCTACTGGTCAAGGAAAAGGTTTTGGTTTTGTAGAAATGGCTACACCAGAAGAAGCACAGAAAGCAATAAAGGAGCTAAATAGTTCTGATCTTGCAGGCCGTGCAATCGTAGTCAATGAAGCAAGACCCCGGGAAGAAAGATAAAATCTTATTTCCCAAAGACATATGTATAATCCCAAACGAAATAATCATTCTTTTGGCAAATATCAGCGTGGTTTTAATAGCTCCAGGCTTGATCCGAGGCTTTTTGTTAGAGAGGCAACGGAATCAGGAGGGCAAAAAGAGAAAACGAACGCGTTATTCTCCCAGTACGGCATTGCAGACAAGTTAAAGCGCAATATAGCAGAGCGCGGGTATTCCAATCCGACTGAAATTCAGGAAAAAACAATACCATATATCTTGGAATCAAAAGATGTAATTGGTGTTGCAAATACAGGTACTGGTAAGACTGCCGCATTTCTTGTTCCTCTAATTAATAAATCTTTCCATGATAGAAATCAGCGTGTATTAATTGTTGTTCCAACACGTGAATTGGCTGTACAGATAGCAGATGAGCTGCGCATATTTGCAAAAGGTATGGATATTGAAGCGGTTTTGTCTATCGGAGGGGTGAGTATCAGACGGCAAATGCATGCCCTAAGGCACAATCCGCATTTTGTTATTGGCACTCCGGGAAGATTAAAAGACTTGATCGAAAGAAGACTTTTAAATCTGATGCTGTTTCAAAACGTAGTTCTTGATGAAGTAGACCGCATGGTTGACATAGGATTTATAAAAGATATCCAATATCTCATCTCGCTTCTTCCCAAAATCCGCCAGTCGTTATTTTTCTCAGCAACGGTAGACGGCAAAACAAGAGAAATTCTGCAAAGTTTTGTCACAAATCCGATTACCGTATCTGTCAAGCATCAGGACACTGGTGATAGCATAGACCAGGATGTTATAAGAGTAACTAGACATTCAAAATTAGACACACTGCATAATTTATTAATGCAAAAAGAATTTCATAAGGTGTTAATTTTTGGCAGGACAAAATGGGGAATGGAGAAGCTGGCGCGATCGCTTACCCAGCGGGGTTTTAAGGCAGCAGCAATTCACGGTAATAAATCGCAAAATCAGCGCCAGAGGGCATTACAGGAATTTAAAAAAAGTCAAATTCAGGTACTTATCGCAACCGATGTTGCCTCACGCGGTATTGATATAGATGATGTTACCCATGTCATAAATTACGACGAACCAGCTTCTTATACTGACTACATTCATAGAATCGGCAGGACAGGAAGAGCGGGAAAAAGAGGCACAGCGCTTACATTTATTGAGTGATACTAATCTCACCTTGTGATCGTTTCCGGCGTTCTTCTGTCTGGTCAAGTATGCACTTGCGGATCCTTATGCTCTTAGGAGTAATTTCAACAAGCTCATCATCTGAAATATACTCCAATGCATCTTCAAGCTCCATAATTCTTGGAGTTTTCAGGTAATCATTTGCACCTTCCCCCTTGGATCGCATATTTGTCAAATGTTTGGTTTTGCAAACATTAATTCTTAAATCTTCATTTCGCGGGTTCTGGCCGATAACCTGTCCTTTATAGACATTTACTCCCGCTCCGATAAATAAATCTCCTCTCTGTTGTGCGTTTGCCAGTCCATATGAAGTTGTTGCTCCGGGTTCAAAGGCGACTAGCGACCCATGGTCTCTCTCGTGTGAATATCCGTTATCACTACTATATTCGTAGAATAAGGTATTGATTATCCCAAGGCCTTTTGTATCGGTAACAAATTCGCTTCTGTATCCGAACAATCCCCGTGTAGAGATGACAAATTCCATAAAAGAAATTTCGTTTTCAGACCGCAGGTCTATCAGGTTACCGCGCCTTTCACCCATTTTTTGCATCACGATCCCTGCGTGTGCCTCCGGGACTTCTATATATACTTTCTCGTACGGCGTAAGCTTCTTGCCACCTTCTATTTTATCAATCACCTGAGGACGGGCGACCTGAAACTCGTATCCTTCTCTGCGCATTCTTTCCATGAATATTGCCAAGTGCAGTTCTCCTCTTCCTGATACGGTCCAACCGCCATTGGTATTATTTTCAACCCGTAGAGCCATATCTGTCTCAAGTTCTTTATATAATCTCTCTTGTATTTGTCTTGATGTATTTAATGTGCCCTCCCGTCCCGCAAACGGAGAATTATTTACCATAAAGTTGACGCGTATGGTAGGCTCTTCAATATCCAGAAGGGGAAGCGCAGTCGGAGTCGGTAAATCCGAGATGGTTTCACCGATCACAGGATCCTTTATACCTGCCACTGCGACTATATCTCCCGCTTGCGCTTTCTGGGTTTCAACTTTATCAAGGCCCTCAAATGTGACAAGCGAGGTTACCTTCCACGTGTATCTCTGGTTATCACGGGTAATTTGGACCACGTCCTGTCCGCTTGTAATCGTGCCGTTATAAATCCGTCCGGTTGCGATCCGTCCTTTGTGTGCGTCGCTTGACAGGGTTGTTACAAGTATCTGCAGGGGCTTGTCCTTATCTCCAGAAGGGGCGGGAACCTCCTTAATAATAGTGTTAAAAACAGCTGATATATCAGTCATTGTATTAAGATCCGGTGTAAGACCAGCCAAGCCTAATTTCCCTGATGAATATACGATAGGGAAGTCTGCAGTCTTATCGTCTGCTCCAAGGTCAAGAAACAGATCAAGCGTTTTGTCCAGAACGTAGCCGATGCGGGCATCCGGTTTGTCAATTTTGTTAACAATGACAATAATTTTATGTTGCATAGCCAGAGCTTTTTTGAGTACGAAGCGCGTCTGGGGCATCGGGCCCTCCTTAGCATCTATCAGAAGCAGGCATCCATCAGCCATTTTTAGAACCCGTTCTACCTCTCCGCCAAAGTCTGCGTGGCCCGGGGTATCAATAATATTTATTTTAGTGCCACTCCAAACAACAGAAGCGTTTTTTGAAAAAATAGTAATACCTCTTTCCTGCTCAAGTTCATTTGTGTCCATGATAAGAGACTCCGCAGTATCTCTATGCATCTTGGTTTTTGATTGTTTCAAAAGCGCGTCGACCAAGGTAGTTTTACCATGGTCAACATGGGCTATGATTGCAACGTTTCTAATAGTCATAAGTTATAAAAAACCCTCCTCGCTTACTTTTCGCCTTTTCAGTACTGTTCGTACACGGCTCAAAGAGTGCTTTTCGGAGGGTAATACCGCTCCTTGGCGGCTTCCAATATTATATCAAAATCCGCTTTTTAGTGTTTGAGCATTAGAGAAGTTCTTTTACCGCGACTTCAAGTCGTAGATTCTGATATGAAAAAACAAACGCGATTGGTTTATCCTTGTCATTTTTAATATATAGATTTTGTCTTTGATCCCTATATAAGATTGCCACTCCATATTCTCTGGGAATATCGGCAATAGCCGCAAAATCGTGATTTACAGGCGCCTCGCTTGCCAGGTTTGCGTCTTTTGCAGCCCAGTAGATAATCGATGCGAGATGGCAGACTCCGTCACCAATGAGATGTCCATCTGACCTAAATCCTTCCTTGGTGTTCCAATGCGAATTTGTCGTTTTGAGGTTTTTTACTTTATATCCCGGGAGCACATTGTCATGGAATGCAAATACTTCTCCGGGTTTAAGGACCATCTCATATTTGAAAGGTTTGTTTATGTTCTCCCAATCCACATTTTCTGTTGGTTTGACTGTGCCACTCAGATAGACAACGTTTAAAAGGATATTATCCTTGAAAACATCGTTTACCCATTTATTTGGCTGTCTGTTGGTAAGTGAAATCGAATGCGCAGAAAGAACCCTCTCTTTAGGATGAAGAGCAGGCACGTTTTGGGATATGACTTGTGTATGGAAAAAGAGACCAATAATAAGTGTCGCAATGGCGCTTATCATAATAAGGTGTGAAGCATATCATACTATAAGATATATTGCAAGCCATAGATTATGCCTAATGGCAAGGTTATGAGGTTAAGTATACGAGCTTTTTATAAGTCCAATCTCAAAGGGAGTCAATGACCTTGCTACCTAGCGAAGTTTTTAATTCCGGGTTCCAGATCTCTTTGCTGCTTTTGTCTTAATTGTTTTAATTGTTTTGTGAATTCACTTATTTCTTGATACCGATCTTTTACTCCTAATTCCTTAGCAATAGAGGCAGCTATATCATGGTCGCTCCACGCTGGATTGGAAAAAGTACCTGCTTGATACAAACAGTCTTTTATAGCCCGGCGCAAAATTACATGTTCTTCCAGTAGCTGTTCATAAGCTTTTCTGTCAACAAATTGCGGTTCTGATTGATCGGTTCCTCTTTGGATGTTCTCTTTTTCTGGCTGCATAAGATATACAATCTTACATGAAAAAAAGCTATAATGCAATTTATCGAGCGCGCCACAGCCTTTCCTTCCTTTCACGTTTCCATCTCTTTATTTCAGCTTCTCTACTTCTTGCCTCAAGAAGTGTAAGAAATGTTTCTGAATACTTCAGTACAACCGGCCTTCGCAGTTTGGTGTAATGAGCTGCTTTTTTTGAATTATTATGTTCGGATAGTCTTTTCTTAAGGTTATTCGTACAGCCGACATAGTAAGTCTTATCTGAGCACTGTAGGATGTAGACGGAGAATGACATATTTTCTTTAAAATCTGAATCTCATCCTTCGACTCCCGTTGGTAGCTCAGGACGATTCTTTCCTGCTATAGTCGTGAGTAAGCGCAGCTCTTCGAGTCTGAGCGACGAGGTCGCTAGACCTCAGAGTCGATGACGAGTCGAATCGGCTGGCAAGGGCAAAAGTTACTAAGTTTACCAAAGACTACGCCGGAACTTTTATTTAAACTAACTTATTTTCCTAAATACAGCAAATTCTACTGAAGATTCTCCCTGCATTTGAAAATTATCTGGGACAGAAACTGATTGCAGTGATGGGATTTGTGAGTAATCGTCAATGCGATTGTCTTCTGGGTTAAGCGCACTGTTTTTGCAAAGAATAATAAGTCCATCAGGTTTTAACACTCGAAGATAAATATTAGGATCGTCGCCAAGAATGTCTTTTTGTGAATCCAGAAGACAAATTATCTCGAAGGATTCGTCCATAAATGGCAAGATTCTATTATCGGCAATAACTTTCATACCTACGCCAAGCTGGTCATAATAGCGTTGGTCTTTGCCCCAAGCGTCCTCTAAGCTAGTATGTACAACCTTTTCTTCTCCAAAGGCTAGTTTTGGTATTTTATCAAATCCAGATGCTGGATAAAGAACTCGCTGAGGTTTCTCTGTTCTATTTATCCAGGAAAGAAAAGAAAAAGTAGATTGCCGTAAATCTTGCATAACTCCTTGTAGAAAATATGCTGTCTGCTCATCGCCTTCTTCCAAAAGAGGCGCAATATCCTTTCTTACCTCCTCACTTATAATTGCTTTTATTACCTCGGGGATATCGTTCTTTTCATGAGTAGTCTCATTCATACATTTGATTCTAATTGCTGCGTCGGGATACTATCCCTAGTTTTACCGATCAAGCAGGCTATGCGGAAAGCTTAGCAGGTTTAGTATTTAATAACCAATCTGCAATCTCTCCTGCCGTATAAAATCCAGTCCCTACTTTACTATCGGCAGTGATATCTGTTGGAAGTGGAGATGCAAACATATATGCATTGCCGTTGGCTCTTCTTGTTGCGTCTTTTCCAAGTTCTTTGTAAATTAATTCATTTTCTGGGTCTTGCGGGTGAATCATACCCCTTTCATTTCTAACTTTTGCGGTTGCAGCAACAGCGTTATGCCAGGCGACCTCTGAAAGATCAGAAAATAAAGGACCGAATTGCGGGCTTCTTAAGCCAACATATATTCCTGCACCTCGTATTATTTCTCTAGCTGCCTTTACATTGTTATCGACTGGGGAATAAGCGTCAGCCCCATCTTCTCTGTCGTCAAAATCAGTTGCATATAAGACATGACCAACTGCGTTTCTAACCTGATCAGATCTTAGCTCTGAATCTTGAGACCCTGCTGTTTTCTCTATTATTAAAATTGCTTCTCTTAGTCTTTGCGATTGACTATCTAGTGAGAATTCTGGTGAAAGAGTTGCTTGTAAAAATGGATCTGCTGCTCTTATATCTGCTCTCCATTGTGCTATCTTTCTTGGATTATAGCCTCCCCAATACTCTTTTGTTAATTCGTTTCTTAAACTATCTATATATTTCTGCGCGTTTAACGCATCTAACTCTGCTGCCAAACTAGTTATTCTTTGATTTGATGCTATGATACGCTCTGGGCTGTATTCGGTGGGGTGATAAATTAATTCTCCGGTCTCAAGATCTATGCAAACGTCATATCCATGGCGGTTTTCAGAAATTGGATATATATGGGAATAATATGCTCTTGCGTGGTTATCATCGTAACCTGATCTGCCATCAGCTTCAAGCATGAGATTTGGCAACTGATTCCATAGTGGTTTTTGTTCTCTTACAAATTCTCGCAGCCCATCTACCAATATTTCTTGCTGTTCGGCTAAAGATTTAGCTAATGGTTTTTGTATGTCTACTGTTCCTGGCATGAAAGTGTTTGTATATTACTACTTATTGCTCAATTTTGACAACCCTGGTTCCGGGATCTCTATTGCGATGCTCAAGATTCCCCGCCTGCCTGGTCTGACATCGCAGGAGAAAGTCTTGATCTTATTTATTTTTCTAACAACTTTTTTAGGGGGCCAAGATAATATAGTTTCCAACCTTCCTCGATATCTTTTGCTTCTTCATCAGGTACGTTTTCGTGCAATAAACTAACCTCTGTTTTACCACCTTTTTCTATGAGAGTAAATTTTGTCTTTGACGGGTTTTTCCACTTGCCACCAAACCAGTCCTGGACCAGTTCTTTATTCTTAACGACTTTGATATTTTCCCCGTGGATATCCCCTCCCCAAAGGATAAATTTTGTCCCGACTTTGTCATCCATATGAGCTGGGCCGCCGCCCCATTTATCTATAACTCTGGGATCAGTAAGTGCCTGCCAGATGTCTTGGATAGAAGCGTTAATCAGGTAAGATTGTTTAATAGTTTTCATATGTTCGTGGGATTTTATGCTAACTATTTAGCAGCTTTTAATTCTTGATCTACTTTTTCAGAAAGGAACATTTTCATATTTGTACTTGCCGTTTTTATTCCCAGTTGTGGTATGTATCAACAATTTGATTGAGTTCTTCTTCTGTTAACTCCCTCTGTCTTCTGTCTGTCATCGTCCCCATCTTGCGGGTATCAATAAACATTCGGAATTTTTTCTATCTGTTTTTTAATAGTTTCGTCAGATTCATTTCCATACGTTACCAATAGTTTATCTC
>CAZDTO010000009.1:0-10485 GCA_964508395.1 uncultured Gammaproteobacteria bacterium
TAAAAACTGCCTTGGGAGAAGATAAATTTCTGGAAGGTCTGCAAAAAGAAACAGAAAAAAGAGGAATTCCTACAATGCATGATGAGGAACAAGAAAAACGCAAACAAGGAGCAGTTAAATGCTTGATTAATCAACTCAAAGGTGGAGTATCTCTTAGTCCAAACATAAAAGTAAATCTTGTGACTGGTCTTTCAGATCTGCTTACTCGTTCGCGTTGGGATAGAATAGCAGATAAAAAAATACTTTCGTATGAAGGTGTTGGAGAGCCCTTAGGCAGAAATATCATTTCGGGTGAATCGCCACAAAGACGTGAAGTCGCCATAGAGAGCGGACACCTTATTCCATTTTTTAAACGCAAAAGCGGTAACGAAATGCGGGTATGGGCAAGGTCAATAGACAAACTAATTGTATTAAAAAATTCCTCATCTGCAAATTTTATACCTATACATTAATATCTATTGAGATAAAGTATTGTTATTTTCTTAAAAAGAGCATATTCTTGCAGTAGATGAGTGAACGAGTAACAGGATATATCCTCTTGGGTATTGGCATCTGCATTATGCTATTTGCACTGGTAAACATCTATCTTCTTTTCACTTCAAAAATTCAACCGATCCAGATTTTTGATACTAAAGGAATTTCGTTTGACCTTAATAGCCTTCTTCCGCAATTGCCGGAAGGAGTTTCCGTTGGCAACAAATCCCAGGGGATGGAGCTTATCCCGTCAAATACGATCAATCAAACACTCAATCTCAGCGCGCATTTTTTCCTGATGAGTTTTGTGATGACGTTTGGTTATAAACTTGCCTCGCTTGGAGTAATGTTGGTCAGGCCAGTGGTTGTTAAGTTAAAAGAAGCAAAAGAACCCCCAAAGCCCCAATAGTTAAAAATTCAAAGTTCAAAATTAATAATTGCAGTCCAAAGTCCAAAGATTTTCTCTTAACTTTTAACTGTTAACTTCAACTTTGCACTTTTAACTTTGTACTTTGAACTATTTTGCTTCGGATTTCGAATTTGAGAGATATCTTCGTGCATTTTCTTTGTCAGGTTATCTGCTATCTGCCTAATCTTGTCTTCGATATCTGAAACTTTTTTATTAAGAAGTTTCCAAGTCTCATCATGCTTTTCTTCTGCAACGTGAGCGAGAAAAATTTTCTTATCTGCCTCTGAAAGTTCTGAGAGGACCAGATCAAGAATTGTATGGTGCATGTTTGATTCGATAAGTGACAACAGGTTTTTCTTTTCCGTATCGGATAAAGACAGGTCCGAAAGCATCACTGTCAAAGAATCAGTTTCGACAAGATGGCTGTAAAAATGCTTCACCATAAGATATTAAGAGATTAAGATATTGAGATACTATGAATTCAGAAACTATATTCTTGATATCTTAGTATCTTTGTATCTTAATATCTATTTTAACTCCATTGGTCCCAGAGGTACTTTGTCCTCCGGGTCATCAATAAAAAAATAAATCACAGGTCCTTTAGCCGGTCCGTCAACACGCTCTAAATGTTTCATAACCTCAGGCGATCCACCCAGATGCTTCCCCGTCCACTCAGCCGGTCCGGCATCGCCAATGACGGCTACAATTGCTTTCCCGTTTTCAGGGTTGACAACAAGCATTTTTCTATATCGAAAAAAATTGGTGTATTCTGCAACCCGTTGATTGTAATCGGGTACCAGAAATGTCTGGACGGCAATGTAATATTTTTCTCGTGCGACATCTACTGGTGTCATTTGTGTTTGCGACGTAGCAAAATATCTCCATGCGCCAAGACCAGGCGCCATACCAGATGAATAATACAAAGCTGATTCTTCAGGTGAGCTGAAATGTGTTGCCATGCTGTCACCCGGATATCGAGCCAGATGCTGCTCAGCACCAATAATACCATAGCTTCTATTCAATTTTTTCCCATCAAGCTCGGAAGTCACGCGAAAACCAAACGATTCTGAAAGTATTTGACCAATCCGCGTTTCCTCATCAGGTGTTAATGAACGAACAGGCGATGGAAGGACTGATACAAGACTTTCCTTAAGAGTCGTTGTCTTATTTTCTCTTTCTTCAACTTGTTTGACAAGCAAAAGCTCTGGTTTCGGAAGAGCAGCCTGTACGGGAGCACTAAGCATAAGAAGCGTTCCAAGTGATCCTGCGGCAAGTTGGTGCTTTGGAAATTTCTCTGCGAGCCATGCAAGTGATGAACCGTGCTTTTCCCACAGACTTTTCTGTAATTTTCTGTGGTGAGCAACCCACTTTCTCTTAAGGCGTTTGTAATGAAAAGATGTGCTTTGTTTTTTCTTATCTGCCATGACGAACACCTTCCAGGAGTCCATCCCCGGCCACCTGGAAGGTGACTGAATAGGCTCCTTCCAGGTGAGCTAACTGTCAACCGCTAAACGTTCCTTTGTGTACGGATCAAATCTGCCAAGAAGCTGGGCTGTAGAGAGCATCTGCATTGTTTTTTCAGCTTCTACAAAAGGATCTTGCCTTTGATTAACATCAGTTTGTCGTATTCTAATCATATCTACCATATTATCATTCTGATCATAAACAATATCTGCAACCGTGTATTCATCATGGTCTGTATTGTGATCAAATCCTCGCCCCGGTGGATAGAAAGCATTGCTCCCTAACGAATCTCGCATTGCATCAACACTCTCTACACCATCCATACATTCATAGTAATATATCCTGTTTCATATTGTCAATAAAGCCTGAACCCAACAAGCTATGAAAGCGCGAATGTGGCTTTGAAGTGGCGAAGGGAGGTATTGAGTCCGGTTACGACCTTTGTCTTTGGGATGCTGTCTCTATTTTGAAACAGCTCTTCAACAGATTCTGCGACGTGTTCTAAATCCTGCCTCTCATAACGAAGTCTTGGCACAGCCAAGCGGACGTAGTTGATTTCAGGAAATGTATGCCTTCTTGTTTTATTATCGTATGAACCAAAGGCGAAATACCCAAGCTCACATGCCCGATGACCGTATAAACCAAGAAGCAGCGCAGTAAACGATATGCCGCCAAAATCCTCTGGTCGCATCCTCGTCCCTTTAAAAAACTCATTCATATCAAGATATACCGCGTGCCCGCCAATTGGAAAAACGACGGGAAGTCCTTTCTCCTTCATAGAGTTGCCAAAATATTGGATTTGCGAAATCCGATGCGTTAGATACTCTTCTTTCAAAACTGTTTGTAAACCCACGATAATTGTCATAAGATCCCGGCCAGACATGCCGCCATAGGTTGGATGACCTTCAGTAAGAATTTGATAATCCATGATCGCTTCGGGGATATCCGGATATTTTTGTACAAACAAACCGTTTGTTTTCAAAAAAAGACCGCCGCCCATATTTGCAAGCCCATCCTTCTTAAAACTTATTGTGAATCCATCAACGTGTGAAAACATTTCTTTGACAATTGTTGAAATTTTCCTTCTTGCATATCCTTTCTCATGTTGTTTAATGAACCAGGCATTTTCCGCGAATCGACACGCGTCAAAAAAAAATGGAATCTTATGCTTTTTCGCAATTGCTGATACATCTTGTATATTTTTCATTGATACCGGTTGTCCACCGCCTGTATTGTTAGTGATGGTAAGCAGAATAATGGGAATATTTTCCTTGTGTTTTTTAACATAATTTTCAAGCGCTTGTGTATCCATGTTTCCTTTAAATGCTTCCTCGGATTTATTATCTTTCAAATGTTTTGAAAAAAGATTAACTGGAGTCATGCCGCTTGCAGCAATATTGGCAGCAGTTGTATCAAAGTGGCCGTTGCTCGGAATTATTTGCTTGCGACCAATAACACCAAGAGCGTGAAAAAGTCCATCTTCTGCTGCTCTGCCTTGATGAAAAAGAAATGAGTCGTAGTGCTGACCTGAAGTATTTCCGAATTGTTCGCCAAAACAGCTTTGTATCTCTTCAAGTAGAAGAAAATAACCCCTATTTGACCCATATGCTTCATCGCCAATATGTAGCGCCGCCCATTGTTCATCTGTCATAGTTGTAGTACCAGAATCAGAGAGAAGATCACAGCCAGTAATCATTTCCGAGGGAAAGTAAAATACATTCCAACCCACATCTTCCAGTTTCTTCATCCGTTCCTCCCTCGTATACGGGCGTTTGAATGAAACTGAGTGATTGGTATAAGTACGTGGTGTCGAAGATAGTGTACCCTTGGGAAATCTCCTCAGTATTTTTTGCATCGTCATAGTAAAATTGTGACGAAATGATACTCTTTTTGAGGAAGAAAAGCAAAAATTATTTGCACCGGATAGTCCGGCGTATTAGAAGTATTTTCTAAAGATAAATATTACCATCCCCGACAGGAAGAAAATAAAAACCGCGATCTTTAAGCCTAGCTTGAAGGAAGAGTCGTTGTAAACCATAAGTATTTGATGTTCCCCTTTTGGAATAGAAATTGCCCTAAACGTGTAATTTGCCCGCAAAATTTTTCCTTCCCTGCCATCGATAAAAACTTTAAACATTTTTGAATATGTATCAGAAATATAGAGTAAAGATGGATCATTGGTCTTAACTTTTACTTCTATCTTATTTGGTGAATACATAATGACCTTTGCGCTTCCACTCCCTTCTTTCGGACTAAAGCCAGGGTCTTCCTCCAAAATTATTTTTTGAGGATTAAATGTGTCTTTGAATAAGGAATATAAAATCTTTTTTCTATCAGAAATAATTTCAAAATCACTGGTAATAAAAAAACGCGGTATTGATTTTGTATATTCATAAATCTGCCATCGTTCGTTCTGCCATTTAAGAACAAAATTTGCCTTTTTTGGAGTTATATGTTCGTCATCAATAGATTTTCTGTCAACAACAATATGCTTAACGCTTGTCAGCTCAAAAAACCTATATAGTCTATTGTTTGTATTATTAAATACCTCCTTTGAATAAATTTCTAGATCAAAAGCAATCTTATCTGGAATGCCATAGTCAGCAAGTTTCATGTACCTTACAAATTCCCCGTAGCGGCGGATATACATAGAGCCAATACCTTCAGGAGAATATAAATTAAACTGCAAAGGAATGCTTGGCACAATATGCCCAAAACCAACACTCATAAATCTGTCAAATTGTTGATGTTGTTTTAAATATGTAAAAACTGGATTGTCAGGATATACAAACTGGCGGTAAGAAAATGGGATATATTTCTGGCTAAAAAGATAGCTTTGCCAAAATAAAACAATAACTATTGCCACGAAAAAAATATTTCTGGAATAATTATTCCTGAAAGCTATTATTAGAATAATAGTTATAAAAAGAAAGCCTAATGGTACCGCCGAGTTTCTCAACTGAATTACGGCGGGGCTCGTATTTATTGCTGCTGCGCTAGTCTTATACAAAACCGTTGTATCTTGCATGACTATGGTTATCAAAAAGGAGCCGATGATAATAAAAATCAGAAGTATAAAAATAGAATTATTTTTTACAGTTTTTATAAATGCAATTTTTTTCTTTTTAAGCAAATAGTCAAAACCACACGCGGCAAGAACGCAAAAAGAAAAAGTGGTAATTAGAAACACCCTATTAGGAAGGAAAGAACTGAAAACTTGTATTGGCGATGTAATTATGAATCTTGAAAATAAACTATCTATTGCTAGAGCCAATGAGATCACGACAGCGATTATAAAAAATAATTCCTCTTTCGTTTTTCGTTTAAAAGCAGTCAAAAGAAAAAAAATTAACGGTGCTATGCCTATAAACAATATTGATTCTTTATAGTCGCTTCTGCCAAAGTAGTTATAAACAGCAGGATTCCCCCATAAATCAGGAATAATAAGCGTTAAGATATGGCTCAAAGGCATTAGGTGCCGGGAAGAAAATAATCTTCCTTCAATTTCAAATCTTGGAGATTCCAAAAGCGTTTGAATTGCTGGAATTGTATGAAAAAGCGTGACGAAAGGAAATACCAAGAATGGCAGTAATAATGCATACTTGGCTTTTGAGCTAGCAGGGTTAAGGGAGAGTTTATACAGCGCATATGCAAGAGAAAATATAAAAATATAAACCGTAAATTGAAACCAACCAGCAAGAAGCGATAAAGATAACGAAAGAAGAATGAGCCATAGATATTTAAGTTTTTTTGTTTGATTGAATGATTCTATCCCCCAAAAAGGGTATGGCATCCAGATCAATGTATGTCCAACACTTAATCCCTCTACTGCGCGTACAATCACAATGCCGGAAAAGGCAAAAGCCAAGGCGCCAAAAGCTGCTGATTTCTTTGAAGAAACAATTCGATCTAGGAATAAAAACATTCCCGAGCCGGCAATAATTGGCTCGATTACAATAAGAAGTACCCAAACATCGATCTGAGGAAAAATGAGAAATAAAACATTCAATGGGTAAAAAACCGCTGTTTCCGAAAGACCTACATGATAATTTCCCGAAAAAGAATATGGATTCCAGAATGGAATTTCTCCCCTTTTTAAAACCGTATTCGTAAATGTTCTCTGAGGATAAAATATCCAAAGATCATCTTTGGCCGTAGGCTTGTTGGGTATCCCATGTTCCCAACCGATAAATTTCTCCTTTGCCCAAGGATTATAGAAAGATGCTAATAGATTGGCATTAAAAGGAATTTTATTTTGGAGAAATACTTGCCAAAACAAAAGAAAAGTAAAGAGGCAAATAATAGTGAGAAAAAGCAAGAAGTATCTACTCTTTCGCATGAACGTTATTTTATCACAGCGACAATGTGATCACCTTATAACTCAGAAGAGGTAGCGTCCATTAAACACGTAATGCAAGGAGTTAGCCGGCCTGCGGATAATGGCATCGCTTGTACTTTTTCCCGCTTCCACACCAACAGGGATCATTTCGCCCCAGTTTTTTCGGTTGCGAAGGCGTGTCTGTTGCGGCGGTTTCAGTAATTGCTGGTTCCTTGATTACCTTAGCTCCTTCACTAACCTCGCCTTCTGGCCGGTTTGCCATCATATTTGCATGCTGTTGCGGGGTGACTGGTTGGATTTGAATTTTGTAGATGCGATGAGCGACTTCATCATCAATTGCGCCAACCAAGCGCTCAAACATCCCAAATGCCTCGTTTTTATATTCAATCAACGGGTCTCTTTGCGCATACCCTCGAAGTCCGATACCTTGTCTAAGATTGTCGATTGCATCAAGGTGATCTGTCCAAAGATTATCAATGACTGATAGTAATACAAATCTTTCAACCTGCCGCATCAGATCATTGCCGATTTGTTCCTCCCGTTTATCATATAGATCTTTCGCAAGTTTTGTGAGGAATGATGATTTCTCGTCTGTTTGGTGAAATTGTTCAATCTGTTTAGTAAGTTGTTTTTTGGATGTATCATCAAATGGAATAATCGTAGAATACTCGTCAATAATTTTCTCATCTTTTGAAAAAGTTTCCCTTTCTTCAAGAGGTGTCGTAGTCCATGTGCCAACAAGGGTTGTTATTGTTGCCTCTATCCGATCGATAACCTCTTTTTTAATAGATGCGTCTTTTTTGTCTGCTGATTCAAGTGCCTTTCTCCTAAGCGAATAGACGATCTCACGTTGTTTGTTGAGCACGTCATCGTATTCAACCAAGTGTTTCCTGCTGTCAAAATGAAATCCTTCAACTTTTACCTGCGCATGTTCAATTGCCCGGGTAACAAGAGAGTGCGTTAGGGGTACATCCTCAGGCATGTTAAACCGCGTCATGAGTCCTGAGATTTTATCTCCGCCAAAAATACGCATGAGTTCATCGTCGAGTGCGACAAAAAACTGTGATGCTCCTGGGTCTCCCTGTCGACCAGACCGGCCGCGCAGCTGATTATCGATCCTTCGTGATTCGTGTCGTTCAGTACCGATAACAAATAGCCCGCCAAGTCTTACGACCTCTTGATGTTCCTTTTCCCATTGCTTCCATTCCTGCGACTTCTCATTTATAGAACCGTCCACGTTTTTTGGAGAATCGCCGCCAAGGACAATATCAACGCCTCGGCCTGCCATGTTGGTCGCTACAGTCACTGCGCCCTTTTTCCCGGCCTGCGCGATAATCTGTGCTTCCCGCTGGTGATTTTTTGCATTGAGTACCTCGTGGGGAATGCCGCGTCGCCTTAGTAATTGAGAGATAAGCTCGTTTTTATCAATCGAGGTCGTACCGACTAAAACCGGCTGGCCCTTTTTGTATGCCTTATCTATTTCGTTTGCCGCAGCAGTTAGTTTTGCTCGAGTGGTTTTATATACTGCATCTGGATGGTCCTTGCGGATAACTGTCTTGTTGGTAGGAATGACAACTACGTCAAGTTTATAAATCTTCTTAAATTCTTCTGCTTCGGTTACCGCTGTCCCTGTCATACCGGCAAGCTTTTCATACATGCGGAAATAGTTCTGAAGAGATACTGTTGCCAGGGTTTTTGATTCCCTTTGGATAGCGACATTTTCTTTTGCTTCAATTGCCTGATGGAGCCCTTCTGAAAGTCTTCTTCCAAGCATTAGTCTTCCTGTAAATTCATCAACGAGAATGACTTGTCCATCCTTCACAATATAATCTTTTTCTCTGTGAAATAGAGTCCTTGCTTTTAGTGCTGCTTCCAAGTGGTAAACGGTATCAAAATCTTTCTCATAGATATTGGCGATTCCATAGAGTTTTTCTATTTTACCGATACCGTGATCGGTTAAATGCGCAGTCCGTAACTTCTCATCAATTTTATAATCAAGATTGGGCGTTAACCTATCAACCACCTGTGCATATTCATAGTATTTTTGCGTTGGTGCTTCATCCGGAGCGGAAATTATATGGGGTGTTCGTGCCTCGTCGATGAGTACTGAATCGACTTCATCAACGATTGCATAGTAATAATCACGCTGTCTTACGTCATTTATGCTTTGGGCCATGTTGTCTCGAAGATAATCAAAACCAAACTCAGAATTAATACCATATACAACGTCTGCTTTATATGCTTCAATACGGGTAACTGGTTTAAGACGCAAGAGTCTATAGTCTGTAGGATCTTTTGCGCTGAACGATTGGTCAAAAAGGAATGACTGATCATTAATGATTGAGGCAACAGACATATCAAGAAGATTAAAAATTGGGCCCATCCAGCCAGCATCACGCCTTGCAAGATAATCATTTACCGTAACTAGGTGAACGCTTTTTCCTGTCAAGGCATTCAGGTACAATGCAGGGACTGCTGAGAGCGTTTTCCCTTCTCCGGTTTTCTGCTCTGCAATCTTCCCCCGTGATAGTGCGATGCCCGCCATCAGCTGAACGTCAAAATGCCGCATGCCAACAGTTCGCCTTGATGCTTCACGAACTAGCGCAAAACTTTCGGGGAGCAATGAGTCAAGTGACTCTCCATCCTGCAGACGCTCCTTAAGTTCGGCAGTTTTTTTTGGAAAGTCATGGTCTTTTAGCTTCTTTGTCTTCTGCTCGAAGGCGTTGATTTCTGTAATAATTGGTCCAAGGTTTTTTATTTCCCGTTCATTTGAATCGAAAAACTTGTTGAGGAGTGATAACATGACTTTCATTTTACCACAGATCGCCTTCGCATAACGAAAAACCCCTCGCTAAGCGAGGGGTTTTTACCAACTGATCAATTGGTAATCCCGATTTCAATCGGGACCAATTTATCTTCTGCTCTTCTTCTTTCTTTTCTTTGCCATGGGCAGACTCACCTCCTCTTGGTGAAAGATATATTTATAGTGGCGCATATATGTATGTTTTGTCAAGCATTTTTATTTGCCTCAAAATTATTGTTTTAGATTGTTATAATAGGAAAAAACATCGAGGCTAGAATATACACTTTTTTGTAATAATTTAAGGCTAATTATAAAAATAATTTTCAATTTTTAATTTTCAATTTGAAATCAAATCTTAATTTTAAATTTTTAATGTTTTAAACATTACAAATTGATTGAAAATTTGATGGTTGATTATCTAAGAGGTTTTATAACAGATTTTCCTATAAATTTTTGAAGCACCTCGGGAATCACTACCGACCCGTCATTCTGCTGATAATTCTCCAGAATGGCAACAATTGTTCTGCCGATTGCAAACGCAGTACCATTGAGAATATTAGCGTATCTTTTTTCTCCGCCGGCTGGCTGACCGTCCTGGTATCTGATATTTAAGCGCCGCGATTGAAAATCAGTAACAGTTGATACAGAGGTTACTTCACGGTATTTGTTTTGTGATGGAATCCATGCCTCAATATCGTATTTTCTAGCGGCCGGAAAGCCTAAGTCTCCTGTGCACATTTTAACAACCTGGTAGGGAATATCTAATGCTTGAAATAGTTTTTCCTCAAGTCCCAGCAGGTATTCATGTTCTTCGTTATCTTTTTCTTGTCCAACAAATGAAACCATTTCAACTTTGTCGAACTGATGGACGCGGAGAATTCCTTTCGTATCTTTCCCATATGAACCTGCTTCTCGTCTAAAAGCTGACGAAAATCCAACATACCGTAACGGTAAGTCTTTCCCATTTAGCAACTCATCTGCATGCATTGGAACAAT
>CAZDTO010000009.1:10585-21790 GCA_964508395.1 uncultured Gammaproteobacteria bacterium
TTGGTTTTATGGGAGCTTTTTTTACAGCAGATTTTACTGCCTCTTTTTTTGTAGTCTTACCCGAAGCTAATTTTGCAAGCGAAGACTTGAGTCTTGCCGCTTTGTTTTTATGAATCAGATGCTTTTTTGCTGCTTTATCAATGGCTGAAACCGCGCGTTTAACATTGTCAACAGATAGATTCAACTTCGCCTTCTTTATAAGACTTTTATACTGCTCCTTCAATTTTCTGTTATGTATAGTACGTTTCTTATCCTGTCGAAGTTTTTTCTTGGCGTGTTTTAAGACTGGCATTGCGGTATTTTAGCATGATATACTCAATTTTGCAATCGAATTCTATGCCAGATATTTTCAAACGTGGCCTCGGAGTCCTCATGCAGCGACAAACAAATATCGTATCCGCAGCTTATATTATCATGGCAACGATAATTTTTTCTCAGATATTAGGTGTGTTTAAAATGCGTCTGCTATTCTCCATATTTGGTGCTTCAACAACATTGGGAATTTTTAATTATGCGACTATACTCCCTGACACCGTTTTTCAACTGACACTCGCTTCAGCCCTTACGTCTGCTTTTATACCAGTATTTTCAGAGTATATTGCAAAAGGTGATGAGCAATCAGGACACAAAATGGCATCTGCTTTTTTAAGCATCGGACTTATCATTTTTTTTATTTTATCGATATTGCTTGCTATTTTTGCAGAGAATGTACTTACTATCTTTAATTTAGCGACACAATTTTCACAAGAAGAAATGACGCTTATGGCAAATCTAATGCGCATTATCTTGATTGGCCAAGCGCTTTATATTATTGGAGCTTTTTTTACCGCACTGCTTCAATCATATAATCATTTTTTTATTCCTGGTATTGCAGCCGCTCTTTATAATGTAGGGCTTATTATCGGCATCATTCTCTTCCATCAAAGTTTCGGAATTTATGCAGCTCCACTGGGGATAATTTTAGGTGGACTTACTTTTATAATCTTTCAAGTGCCACTTGCAAAAAAAGTTGGATTTTTTTTCAGACCTTCATTATCATATCTTACGTCAACGACGGTACGAAAAATTCTTTTATTGACATGGCCAAGAGCAGTACAGGTTGCAATCCAGCAATTCGGGACAGTAACACTTGCTGCATTGATAGCGTTTATGGCTGATCCCGGACGCATGAACCTGCTATTTGATTCTGCAAAGACACTTATGTTTGCACCAGTTGCCCTTATTGGCTACAGTATCGCACAAGCTGCATTTCCGGTACTCGCAAAAGAGAAAGATAAAATAGAAGAGTTCAAGATAACCTTCATGACAAGTTTCAACCAGCTTCTCTATCTTATCCTGCCAATATCAGCAATCATTCTGGTTCTTCGCATCCCAATAGTTAGATTGGCATATGGTGCTGATAAGTTTGATTGGGAGGCAACAGTTCTTACAGGACAAACCCTTGCATTTTTTTCTTTCTCCATTTTTGCACAAGCACTCATCGTCCTTCTCTACCGTGCATTTTATGCCCTTCATAATGCAAAAATTCCATTCATCGCAAGTGGTGTATCAACACTTCTTCTTGTCATCCTAAGCTATCTTATGGTAATTATGAATGCGACCGATATTAGGGGAATTGCTATCGCCTTCTCAGCAGCGGGTATATTTCAGCTTTTTGCCCTTTTTATTATTCTTGATTATAAAACAGGTGGGTTTCCAAGAAAGGATTTATTCGTATCAATGGTAAAATTTTTTATCGTTACTGTATCAACTGCTCTAGCATTATATCTGCCAATCAAACTTCTTGACCAGCTCGTTTTTGACACGACACGTACCATCAATCTTGTTATGCTAACCGGAATATCAACAATTGCTGGGCTTTCGCTCTATGTGTTTTTAACATGGCTTTTGAATATCAAGGAAGCGACCACCTACCTTCTGATCTTGCGAAAAATCGGCAACTGGCAGGAAATTTTGCGCAAAACAGATACCGTCATAGAGCCTGCGCCAGCAAAACCGTAATTTGTCCGTTGACAATGATGAAATCGTTGTTATTATTAATGCGTTTTGATTGAGAGCTAAAGAATAAAATGCCAGTAAAAGAATTACACATTCGATATAGTGATCCACAAGACGATATAAAAGGGCAAGACCTAACCTCTGAAATAAAACGCACCCTCGGAATAGAAACGCTCGGTGATATACGAACAACAAAAGCTTACCGAGTTGAAGGCGCAACTGACGAGGAGGTCGCAACTCTTACTGAAAAACTCTTCTGTGAGGGGATAAATCAAGAAGCGAGCATTAATCGACCATTTCCTACAATTAGCTTTCATACAAGTGAGATTGGATATCTTCCGGGAGTAATGAATCCTGAAGTTACGTCAATTCTTAAAGCTGCAAAAGATTTGAAGATACGATTAGACGCAGCCGATTCAAGCACTCTATATGAATTTTTTGGAGATCTTTCTGATAAAGAAATCAAAACAATACTCGATCGTCTACTTATAAATAAAACTGTTCAGCGTGAAATTACAGAAAAACCGGAAACCCTTATTATCAGTGGTTATTCTGGTCCTGTTGCTAAAGTGCCAATACGTGAGGCATCTGAAGAAGAACTTATGCAGATTTCAAAAGACGCACTTTTTCTTAACGCTATAGAAATGCAGACTATTAAAAAACACTTCCAAGAACTTGGCAGAGATCCCACGGACGCCGAGCTTGAAATTATTGCTGGGCGCTGGAGCGAACACTGCGGACACAAAACCTTTCGGGCAAACCTTATCGTTTATGGCATCGAAAAACCACCGCTCTATAATCGAATAAAACAAACAGCAAGAAAATACTTCGGAGAAGATGTGCTTTCTGCTTTTAATGACAACTCCGGGGTTATTAGTTTTTACGAAGGACAGGCAATCTGCGGAAAAGTTGAGACGCATAATAGTCCATCTGCAATTGAGCCCTACGGCGGGGCAATGACAGGAAGCGGAGGTGTTTTTAGAGACATAATGGGGACCGGACAGGGAGCAAAAGTTATTTCTTCAACAGACATGTTCTGCTTTGGTCCGCAAGATTTACCGTATGAAAAACTTCCACAAGGCTGTCTTCACCCAAGCTACATTCAACGTAACGTGATCTACGGTGTCCGGGATTATGGTAATCGTATGGGAATTCCAACTAATAATGGATCTATTCATTATGATAATGATTTTCGCGCAAAACCTACAGTTATTGTCGGAGCATATGGTGTTCTTCCGGCAGATAAAGCGCAAAAAGGCAGTCCGGAAGTTGGTGATTTGGTTGTAGCTCTCGGTGGACGGACAGGGAGGGATGGCATCCATGGTGCAACCTTTTCATCAGGCGAAATGACTGAAAAAACAATAAGCGTAAATGCTACAGCTGTTCAGATAGGCAACGCAATTGAGGAAAAGAGAATGGCAGATGCTCTGCTTGAGTGCAGAGATAGCGGTTTAATCCGCGCGATTACGGATTGCGGAGCTGCCGGTTTTTCATCCGCAATTGGCGAAATGGGTGAAGATACTGGCGTAACTGTCGAAATTGCCCAGGCACCATTAAAATACCTCGGTCTTTCTCCATGGGAAATTTGGATGTCAGAGTCGCAGGAGAGAATGGTAACCGCTGTAGCGCCGCAAAATATTGAGGAATTTCAAAAAATATGCCAAAAATATAACGTTGAGTCATCAGTACTTGGTCATTTTGATGGAAGCAATAAACTTTCGGTATTTTATTGGGGTGAGGCTGTCGCAGACCTTGACTATGATTTTCTTAAACACGGCCTGTCTCAAAGAGTGATGAACGCAAAATATGAAAAACCTTCTTTTGATGAGCAGATCCCAAATACCCCAACTCATTGGGTCGGTACAATAAAAAAAGTATTATCCCATGGCAATGTCTGCTCAAAAGAACCGATTGTCCGTCAATATGACCATACCGTTCAGGGAACCAATGTGCTTGCGCCATTTACCGGTGTTCATCTTGATGGGCCCAATGATGCGGTTGTTATTACACCAATCCTTGGGAAAGACTACGGCATGGTGCAATCGCATGGATTAAATCCGACTCTCAATAGAATTGATCCTTATTGGGGAAGTGTCTGGGCTGCTACAGAAGCTATGGCAAACTATGTAGCAGTTGGCGGTGATCCAAAAACGGCAGCGCTTATCAATAATTATATCTGGCCATATCCTGATGAACAGTCCCTTGGCTCACTTGATAAATCCGTTGACGCAGTTTGCGATTTTATGGATGCAGTTAAAAGACCCGTGGTGTCAGGAAAAGATAGTCTTTCCTCAACATATAGAGACAAGGACGGAGAGGTAATCAAGATTCCGCCAGTTTTGTGCATGTCTGTATTTGGAAAAATTACTGATGTTAGAAAGACAGTTACTTCTGATTTTAAAAAGCACGATTCCACGCTTGTGCTGGTTGGAAAAATGGATGAAAACATGGGAGGATCAATCTATTTTGATATCAATGGAACAATTGGCAACGAAGTGCCGAAAGTCGATTTAGAAATTCTACCAAAAGTTCTTGAAAGCGTGCACGATGCTGTCACGTCTGGAGATGTACTGGCATGCCATGACGTTAGCGAAGGCGGTGTAATCACGACGGTTTCTGAGATGTGTTTTGGCGGTGATTGCGGCGTTGACCTTAGACTGGATTTTGTAGATCAACGGCCGGATATGTTTCTTTTCAACGAAACCGCCGGATGTTTTGTAATGGAAGTTGAAAACGAAGAAAGGGCAAATGAGTTATTCAGAGATATCCCACATCAAATTCTTGGAAAAACTAAAAAGGAAAAAGAAATTACAGTTAAATCAAATAATACTCAATTTTCTGCTTCGGTTGATGAATTGAAACAGGCATGGAAAGAACCAATGAGGAAAGTATTTCACTAACTTATGTTACGCAGTGTATTCTTCGAGCAAGTCCGGCTTCGCCGGACGCGTCGAGAAGTTCTCGACTCCACTTCGTTACGCTCGAACAATAACCGTTTGCATAAGATGTGTTACTAACATGGAAAAACTGAAGCCAAACATTTGTGTACTAAAGACTGATGGCATCAACTGCGATGAGGAGCTTGTCCATGCATACAATATTGAATCGGTTGGGGGAAACGCGCAGATTGTGCATATCAATGAATTAAAAAAAAGGGAGAAAACACTGGCCCAGTATCAAATTCTTGCAATACCTGGAGGTTTTTCTTATGGCGATGATATCACTGCTGGGAAAATACTGGCAATTGAACTAAATGCCTATCTTGCCGATGAGATGAATGAGTTTGTCCAAAAACAAAAAGGGTTAGTTCTTGGTATTTGTAATGGATTTCAGGTGCTAACTAGAACCGGGCTTTTGCCTTTTGGCAAAATTGACGAGATGAAAGCAACGCTTGCAAATAACGATTCAGGACACTTCGACTGCCGTTGGATAAATTTAAAAGCTGATAATGATAGTAAGTGCGTCTTTCTTGACGGGGGAAAAGAAATGCAACTTGTATATACTGTCGCTCACGGTGAAGGAAAATTTTACGCAAAACCAGATGATTTGCAAAGAATTGAGAATGAAAAATTAGTCGTATTTCGTTACGCAGATGCAAATGGAGACCCGACACAAGATTATCCAGCAAATCCAAATGGATCACTAAATGCAATAGCAGGAGTTTGTGACCCCAGTGGTCACATCTTGGGCCTTATGCCTCACCCTGAACGATTTACCAGAAGAGAGCACCACCCCAACTGGCGTAGATTACCAGACGATATCAAGCCCCACGGCCTACCAATCTTTGAAAAAATGGTCTCCTACGTAAAGCAGATGTAGCGCTACTGGCTATAAACCTTATCATGCAGAAAGCGGGCGAGGGCGAAGGCAACGCCATGTGCAACGCCTGAAGTTCGCGTGACAACTCCTTTTGTCATGACGCCAAACATACCTATCCCTTCTCCGATGTTCTTGGTGCCAAAGCTCTCATCGACAGCCTGTTCGAGATTTTTGCCCTTGTGAATCCTGTCAACAATAGCATTCGGCAGATGCAGTCCTCCTGACGCGCCGATCCCAATCGTCCCTTTTTTATCAACAATCACTACAATTGACCGTTCAAACCAGCCGTAACTGTACTTGTGAATTCCTCCTTCAATTCCTACTCCATATTTAGCACCTTTTACTTTTTTTAATGCATTTTTGGCTCTGTTTAACGCGCCATTATACATCTCATCATCGCTCATCGGTTGATCACTTATTCCAGATGAAACAGAAGCTCCAACGACCTCCACATCTTTGAAATGGCGGGAAAAGATTTCTTTAACAGGATTTGTTTTTGTGGGATTTGTCGACCCGACAGCGATAATCATATAATTTATTATATACCACTCTGCCATCCCGTTTCGCGGGATTTCGCCAATAGGGTCGTGGGTTTCAATCTGATATAATAAACATGTATGGCGCACGCCGCAAGCGGTGAACAAAAGACACTTGGTGATTTAGAAACCGAAGATAGAATTGCACAAATTCACCGTCGTGAACATTCGCTTCAAAAATCGATGCGGGAAGCATTACACAGAAGCATAAGAGAAAAGATTACCAAGGAGCGAGTTGCATCCGTCCAAAAGGTTTTTGCACAGATGAGTGCTATCATAGGAGCTATATTTTTGGTTTACATTATTTTCTGGTGGATTTCAGGAGGATATCCAATAGAGGGATTTTTTAAATAATTTTATCTCCTATTGCCTAAAAAAAGGTGGAAGTTTTACGCATGAGTGGCACAGGCATCATTGATTGCCCCTAAGGCTTTTTTCCACACCAGTATCTTCTCAGGGTAAAAAAATGTTAAGAAGCAAAGGGGACCAAGATACTTGTCAAACACTATTGTTAACGATTGCTTTGGCGTGTATATATTGCCAGATTCAGCCCTGAACAAAGTCGCTTCACTTAAATAAAAGTTAATAATTTGCTCTGGGCTTCCCAAATTAAAAAAAGCATCAACTAGAGGATCTCGGGCAGCTTTTGCCGAATCAAGTTGTTGCGGTTTCGGGTTCTCCAGTTCTAACATACAGAACCGCTTTTCGTAGCGTATCAAATGAAGTTGACTTTGTAAAGAAATCTGGTAAAGTAGCAATATGTCTATTGAATTAAGATATAGCCAGCGTGGAGTTGTAGTGCCTATAGAAACTTTTTCGCCCGGGGAAACAAGATATTTTTCGCTTGACAATTATGATACGAAGACGGTTAGAATGTTTCGTATTAGAGTAAATCCTGACAATCAAAGCGCAGAAGTTGGACGGGCAAATGATGTGCCGCTTTTTGTTACTGCGGATCCATTAAGAGCGGAAGAAATTATATATGAAGATCAGGGAGTTGTTGTGGCGGATATGCCATATACAGTCCCTTTAATCGAGGGAACTGAAGATTCTCCAATAGTTTCAATCGAGCATAGTCTCTTATCGAAAAAATCTTCTAATTCCGCATAGGATGATTTAAGCTTTCGATTATTGTTCCTTTGATAACTGTTTTGGCTTGAGATAGGTTTTATATGAGAGGTTATTTATCCGGTTCGTAATTTCTTCATCGAGTGATATACTGTTAAGTATTGCTTGATTTTTAAGTTCATCAAGCGTTAGTACATCGACTTCTAGGACAATTTTTTTTCTTAAATTGAATCTGTCTGTCTTTCCTTTCTCATATTTTGTAACGCCTCGTATGCTTACGCCAACAAGGACAACAGCGATTTTTTCTTTTTGAGCTTGTTCTGCTTTTGAATTTTGTGCAAACCTGGCAATTGTTTCCACTGCAGGACCTGCAGGTCCTTGCGGTGTGCTTGTCCGGCCGCCATGTGGTGCAACGAATACCGTTGTCGTTTTTTGCGATTCGCCAAGAGCCCGCCCGCTTTCTACGGCATATTTTCTGTAGCCACTGTTAAGCGGCAATTCTTTTCCATTTTGGAAGTTCTTTTTCCGATCAACAGTATGTCGTGTAACAATAGGATATGCAGTTGTGCCATTCCACCTTGCAAGGCTGGCGAACTTGCGTTGATGCCAAGCAATTGGCGATAGTAAATTCCCTTTTAATATTTCTTGACTGACATTGACTGCAAATGCGCCAACTATAAAAGGGTCCGCCATAAATATATGCCCGTGAGCAAAAATAAATTTGTATTCTTGCTTGCCAAGCTGTTGAATTTTTGCAATGGCATCATTATGTTCATGCTCGACAACCTCATATGGCCAGAGTTTTTCAATAATTCCTGTTGTGATTTGCCTTCGCCGCAAGTAATTAGGTTTGAGGGACGGTCCACGTTCTAGCACTGACATATGGGTTGTGATTATACCATAAGTTCAACCCTGTAGATGTTTGAGATGAAAGTTAGGACACTGACTAATGCTTAGTCAAATAAACCCTACCTGTTTATTGGAGTTCGATTTTGTTGTTTATGCTTATTTGTTATGTATGCTCCCGTACTGCTGAACAATGTACTCTGGTATTTCAAATGGCTTGAATTCATCACCCATTGTAACTCTATAATAAACATCGTTAATAGCTAAATACTGCTCCTCTGATATTTCACCACATTCAAGCATACCACCTGCCATTTCCATAATGGTATATGACATCCTTTTACCAAGCATGTCATCCTGCAATAATCCCTGAACTCGTTGAGTTAATTTTCCAGCGTTTTCAATCTGTTCTGGTGTTTCTGGAGTCCAGTGTCCCCATGTTGGATCCCAATCGCGTTGACCTCCTTCTGGCCCTTGCCTTCGTGCAGCAAGTGCAAATACAGCCTCTGCTCGATATGGGACTATTGTTCTGACTGCTCTTTCTGACTCTCCTGGTTTTAGTGTTGCTAATTCGCTTTCTACCATTCTTATCACCTCGCTTTCCGACAGAAGATTATCACAAGTATATATCTTTTTTACAACAAATGTCGGGGTGTGGAGAATCGAACTCCATCCGCACGACCCCCAGCCGCGCATTCTACCATTAAACCACACCCCGCTTTGCCCAAAGGCAAAGAATAACCTCAACGATAAAATAAGTTAATAAACTAATAAGCAAATAATCCAATGTGTCATTTTGGGTATTCTTTATTTGTTTATTGGTTTATTCTTTTGTGTATTATAGATGATTGTGGTGACAATTTTTATTATTTCAACCCCTTCATTAATTAAGTTGTCCATTCGCGGCATAAATGACGGATTAGTGTCTGCGATAATATGTAACCAATAATCGGTTTCTTTACCCTCTTTCCTTACAATACTGTATTTATGAATAAAATCTTTCTTAGTTGTTGCTCCGTCTGCTTCTCTATCATTGGCTCCCATTGATGTAGCAGAGCGCGTTATCTGATTGATAATAATGAAATTTTCCGGCGTTTTTGGTAATTGCTTGACCAGTTTTAGTACTCGAATAACAAATCTGTAAATCCTTTCATGTATATCATGTGTATTGCTCATTATCGGATTGACTATTTGCTTATTGGATTATTCGTTTATTATTTTACCTATTGCATTTTATCATAAAGTTGATAATATGAATTGACTTATGGGACGGCCTCCAGGCAATTCACAAGCAAAAACTACCAATCAAACATCAGACTCTACCCAAAAACATGAAGCGATTAAGATTGCCATGGAGCAGATTGAAAAACAGTATGGACGAGGATCGATCATGCGGTTTGGTGATGCAGGGAGTAAATTTGACATTTCCGTAATTTCTACAGGCTGTTTACCTTTGGATCTTGCACTTGGTGTGGGTGGTGTCCCAAGAGGAAGAATAATTGAAATTTTTGGCCCTGAGGCATCGGGAAAAACGACCGTCTGTTTATCAATCATTGCCCAAGCCCAGAAACATGGCGGTATTGCAGCCTTTATCGATGCAGAACATGCTTTAGATCCGTTGTGGGCGCAGCGTATCGGCGTTAAGCTTGATGAGCTTCTTATTTCCCAGCCTGATACAGGCGAACAGGCGCTTGAGATCGCAGAAAGTTTGATAAGAAGCGGTGGTGTTGATGTCTTGGTTATTGATTCCGTAGCAGCGCTTGTCCCCAGGGCTGAGATTGAAGGAGAGATGGGTGACTCAATGATGGGTCTTCAGGCACGGCTTATGTCGCAGGCCTTGCGCAAACTTACCGGCGTTATTTCCAAATCAAAGACAGTTGCAATATTCACGAATCAATTACGGCAAAAAATCGGCGTCATGTTTGGTAACCCCGAGACAACAACCGGAGGCTTGGCTCTTAAGTTTTATTCTACCGTCAGAATGGATGTCCGAAAAATAGAGACGATTAAGGAGGGGGATAGGGCTATTGGTTCCCGGCACAGGGTCAAAATTGTGAAGAACAAAGTATCTCCTCCGTTTCGTATTGCCGAGTTTTCTATTCTGGAAGGAGGAATATCGCGGGAGGAAGGAATTATCGATGTTGCACTTGAGCTTAGTATCGTGACTAAATCAGGCGCGTTTTTCCGCTACGGTGAGCTTATGCTTGGGCAGGGCAAGCAAGCGGCAATGGAGTATTTGAAAGAACATCATGATATTGAAAAAAAAATTCTTGCTGAAATTATGACCAGGAACAAAACGGGTTCTACTCCTATGGCAGTAGGCGTTGAAGAAGATGGATCCGTTTGAAGCTGCTTATAACCGCGCCTTACGATTTCTTTCCTACCGCCAGCGAAGTGAAAAAGAAGTTAGCGACCATTTGCTCAATAAATTTCCAAGGTCAAAAAGAACAGCTGTTGATCCTCAAATCGTTGACAATGTGATTGTTAAGCTCAAAGGTTTGGGATTTATCAACGACGAAGAGTTTGGCAGAATGTGGATTGAGAGTCGGAACCGATCAAAGCCAAGGAGTAAACGTCTATTGCGGTTAGAACTTAAGCAAAAAGGAATAACTGAAGAAATTATTGATCGACTAACGACTGATGGTCAACGACAATCGACAGATCTGGAATTGGCAAGGAAAATAGTAAGTAAGAAGATAAGTAAGCTAGGAAATTTAGACAAACAGAAGATCTATAAAAAACTTGGAGGGATGTTGGCGCGGCGGGGATTTGATTGGGAGACGATAAAGCGAGTAATTGACGAAATGTTGCGGTAAGAGTTATAATGACATTGAGTTACAAAAGGAATTGCCTGATGTGTTCCATGAAGACACTTTGGTATTCAGAGGAAGAAAAAAGTAATTGACCGTTTATTCGGCGTGACTCCTTTTGTCCTCAA
>CAZDTO010000010.1:0-20018 GCA_964508395.1 uncultured Gammaproteobacteria bacterium
GTTCCGGGACTACGATTCGAACGTAGATTACATGGTTCAGAGCCATGCGTCTTACCATTGGACGATCCCGGAGTGTATGCTCAATTGTACAAAAATTGCCTCAAAAAAGCCACTTTACACTTTACCTTTTTGGCCGTTGAAAATAATATGCTTTTCAATATATACTTTCTATATAATGAGTGATACTAAAAAAATGCTGCAGGTTATTATTAATGGGCAACATGCTTTGAAGCGGGAGATATTGGAAAGAATCGATAAGGTAGACAGGAAATTAGATGGAAAAATAGATAGTGTTGAAAAAAACTTAGTTGGAAGAATAGATAAATTGGGTAGGCAGCTTGCATACTTGGAGGACGATACGCCAACTAATGAAGAATTCAATGCTTTGGAAAAAAGAGTAGATAAAATAGAACGCAAATCTACCCCAGCATTATAATAATCTACTCCATTTTTTCATGACACGAAAAAAGAATGTTATTGGATTAGTTATTTTTTTTCTTCTCCTTGCGTTTGGTGGCGTATCAGAGCGTTTTTTAGATGAAAACAAACAGGAGGTTAAGGGCGAGTCGCTCGTTGCCGTTGAGCGGGTCATAGATGGCGATACGATTGTTGTTGGCCTAAGCGGCAAGGATGAGACAGTCCGGCTGATCGGGATTGATACGCCTGAGATCACGCATGGCAATACAAAAGCTGAGTGTTTCGGACAGGAAGCAAAACGAAAAACACTAGAGACGCTCTCTGGAAAAATGGTTCGCCTTGAAGATGATGAAAGCCAGAGTAATCGTGATAAATACGGCCGCCTTCTCCGATATGTATTTCTTTCAGACGGAACATTCGTTAATCAATTATTGATTGAGGAAGGGTTTGCTTTTGAATATACATATCAATTACCATATCAATACCAGAAGGAATTTAAAAAAGCACAGGCAATAGCAAGGGAAGAAGAGAAAGGACTTTGGTTCGCGGATGCATGTCACTAGGTCTTCTTTCCGATAAATATCGGGGCTTGACAAACTAGCAGACAATGTGTTAGTCTGCTAATACAATTTTTCACACTATGGATCAGCAGGAAAAAATTGTTCCAGTTATTCCGATACGAGACGGCATCATTTTTCCCAATACGGAAACAGTTTTAACGTTTGGCCGGCCAAAAAGTTTAGCCGCTTTTAAAGCAGCATACGATCATAATAGAATTGTCTGTTTTGTCCTTCAGAAAAATCCGCGTTTAAATGAACCTTCACCGGAAGACTTATACCCAATCGGGACATTGTCGCGTATAGAGCGCATGGTGCAAACTGACGGCGAGATAAATGCGCAAGTCAGAGGACTTTCAAGAGTAAAGATCCTTTCGTTTGAGAGTCATGAGGCCTTTTTCCTGGCACGGGTTGAGGATATCCCTGAAGTTTCTGATGATGCTCCGGAAGCAATAGCGCTATATAACCACTTGAAGAATGAATTTCGACGTGCAATGAGCCTTGGCAAGTCAACAGATTTTCTCCTGTTTATGAATATCATGTCTGAAAATTCTCATTCTGAGCTTGCCGATCTTGTCGCATCGGCCCTTGATATTAAGCCACAGGAGCGACAGGAGCTTCTTGAGATGACCAACGTGAAAGATCGCTTGCAGAAGATCGCAGACTATCTGGCCCAAGAGATGAAAGTATTGGAGCTTGAGCGGCGAATCGCGTCAAAGACACAGGAGCGTTTTGAAAAAGGTGCGCGGGAAGCGATGCTGCGTGAGAGGCTTAAGACGATAAAGCATGAGTTAAACGAAATGGGTGATGAAGAAGACTCAGAAATAAAAGAGCTAATGAGGAAAATTAAAGAAGCAAAAATGCCCGAGGATGTTGAGGAGAAGGCACATAAAGAAGTCAAGAAGCTCCAAGGCATGAATCAATACAATCCTGAGGCAGGTTATATCCGAAATTACCTTGATTGGTTGATAAGCGTGCCATGGAGCGTGCAGAGTAAGAATACCGGAAATATCAAATCCGCTGAGAAGATACTTGATGAAGATCATTATGGCTTAAACAAAGTCAAAGAGCGGATTGTTGAGTATCTGGCTGTCCATAAGCTTGCCGGGAAAATAAAAGGACCGATCCTTTGCTTTGTCGGGCCGCCTGGTGTTGGAAAGACATCGATTGGCAAATCAATCGCACGTGCTCTTGGCCGCAAGTTTGTCCGGGTGTCGCTTGGGGGTATCCGCGATGAAGCCGAGATTCGGGGACACAGACGGACATATGTCGGCGCATTGCCAGGGAGAATTATCCAGGGGATAAAAGACGCAGAGACGAGAAATCCTGTTTTCATGCTTGATGAGATCGATAAGGTAGGGACTGATTTTCGCGGAGATCCGTCATCTGCCCTGCTTGAGGCGCTTGATCCTGAGCAAAATTCACAATTTTCAGATCATTATCTTGAGGTGCCTTTTGACCTTTCAGATGTGATGTTTGTCACCACGGCCAATGTTCTCGATACGATCCCGCCGGCGCTTCGTGACAGGCTTGAGATCATCCATTTTGCCGGCTATACGTACGATGAAAAATTCCACATTGCCCGCAATTTTCTTATGAAGAAGCAGCTTGAGAATCATGGGTTGGATGAAAAAAGAGTTGAGATAACCGACGATGCGATTCAGTACATAGCACAGCATTATACGCGTGAAGCCGGTGTCCGCAATCTTGAACGCAAGATAGCAACAATCATGCGAAAAGTCGCAAAGAAAGTTGCTGAGGGGCAAAAGGAGAAAATTGTTATTTCCGCAAAAGAAGTGGCAAAATACCTTGGTCCTATTAAATTCCTTTCAACTCTGGTTGAGAAGAAAAATGAAGTCGGTATGTCAACGGGCCTTGCCTGGACAGAGGCAGGAGGCGATATTCTCTTTATTGAGGTAGCGCTTATGACGGGAAAAGGCAACCTTATCCTTACCGGACAACTTGGCGATGTGATGAAGGAGTCTTGCCAGGCGGCAATGTCTTACATCCGTGCCCGTGCAGCAAACCTTGGTCTTTCTGAGAAGTTTTATCAGAAAATTGATGTGCATGTCCATGTGCCCGAGGGCTCTGTGCCGAAAGACGGTCCATCTGCAGGTACAGCGATTACTACGGCAATTGTTTCAGCGCTGACAAAAATTCCCGTTCAGAGGACGGTCGGGATGACTGGAGAGGTGACGCTTCGCGGCAGAGTTCTTGAAATCGGCGGAGTAAAAGAAAAGATTATTGCAGCACACCGGGCAGGGCTTAAGACGATCATCATGCCAAAAGACAATAAGAAAGATCTTGAAGATGTGCCCAAAGAAGTACTGAAAGATCTTGCATTCAAGTTCGTTTCCCACATGGATGAGGTGCTTGATCTGGCGCTTGTCCGTCCGGTGAAAAGGAAAGAAGAAGCAATCCCGCAGCCAATTCAGCAGCGCCAAGTCCTCCACGCTCCCCATCCGTTTCAGGCTGATTGATTCACTCGGCTTTGTGCAGGGAAGTGCTTCAATGCTATAATCGGCTCGATGAAAATCAAAAATAAAGTAGGGAAACGGGATATTGAATTTCTTTTTGAGATCGGCAGTTTACGCTTTATCCAACGGACCTGGAAGCGGTTTTTAAACCCTGATGTTGAAAACCTAACAGAACATCATTTTCGCGTGACATGGATTGCTTTGTTGATAGCAAAACATGAAGGAGTACAGCTTACAGAGAAAATTATAAAAATGGCGCTCGTTCATGATTTTGCAGAAAGCAGGACAGGAGACGTAGATTATCTTTCCCGACAGTATGTGGTTCGAAATGAAGAGCTGGGCATAAGAGATATGCTTTTAGACACTGCATTAGAAAAAGAATTTTTGGAGATTTGGCAGGAATATGAAAAGCGACAGACCCTTGAATCAAAAATCGTGAAAGATGCTGATAACCTTGCTATTGATTTTGAATTACGAGAGCAGGGATCAAAGGGCAATAATATCGGTAAGGGAGGCGGATGGAAAGAGATTCGTGAATTTGTTGCAAGCAACAAGCTTTACACTAAAACTGCAAAGGCAATCTGGAGATCGCTTCAAACTGCTGATCCGCATGACTGGCACTACAAAGGCAGAAACCGACGCAACCGTGGTGATTGGAAAAAATAGCTTGAGAATCCAATTAGAAAAGATCATGCTCTCTGAGGAGTTTATTTTGGATAAGAGAAGTGATGCTTGTTCCCTTGGAGAAGATATGCGTTGTTCTTAGGTAAAAGCGGATTGCGTTATCAATGGCAGAGAGTGTGTTTATGTTTTCTACATGCCCGGCACCTCTCTCTCCATAACCATGTTCGTATCGCATGCGTGCTGAATATGAGACTTCTGGCCAGGGGACATCAATCTCAAGCGTTTCGAATGCACTTTTTCTAGTGCGAGGATCGATACCCTCCCAGTGATACATCACTTCTCTGTGTCTCATATCAGCATGTGAAGAAACTAAAAACCTGTCCCCATTGATTTCAAATGACACCTCTTCTTTTACTCCTTTTCTTTTCTGCAACGCTTCTTGTGGCATCATTGCTGTAGGGATGTTTCCAGCTGCTTTTAAGTATTCTAAATTGTTTCCAAACGCCAGACCAAAAAAATTGAGGAGTTCGTGTCCTGACTCATACATCTCATCAGTTTCCAGGGGTCTATCTCCTTCTTCCCAATACGTCTTAAGGAGTTGCTTTGTTGGAGAGCAGCCTATTGTGTGATCTGCAGAAAATAATCCAATAATTGCTTCGCGTTCTTGAGGCATATGGACAATTATAGGTGATTCACTTAATAAATTCAACTATAGGGTTATTTTGTAGTCCAATTGTTTTCATCATTATTTTTTATGTTGTAATTTTGTTTGTATTCGCTGGCTGGATGGGGTAAAATATGATCTAGCGACCTATTGTGCCGCGTTCGTCTAGTGGCCCAGGACATCTGGTTCTCATCCAGAAAACCAGGGGTTCAAATCCCCTACGCGGTACTATTTTTGCTCTATCGGGACTAATGGCTTACCCGTCTGCAATGCTATGCCAATTGAGATATTAAAAAGAAGAACAGAAAATTCAGATGAAGAAGCAAAAAAATGGGAACCAGCTTTTTTAGGTAAAGATTTATATGGCCGCAGCAGATATGTTGCATCACTTGCGTTACGTGATGATCAATCAAAAAAAGTATATGCCCTGGTTAATACTGATTTTGGAGAAGTAATGATGGATATTCCTCTCAATGATCCTATCCCTAAGGAGGTATTAGTTCAGCAAGCTTATTTAAGTTCAACTGTTTTTGGTGAGATTGACCAAGAAAAGTATCGTGATTTTGCTACAAATAGTTACCGTGACCATTTATTAGCACTGCTAAATAGAGAAATGGCTGGCGTTTCATCTGAAGATGTTGCTAAATGGTTCTATACAACCTTTGGTATTGAACGTAGCAAAAAGTATGGAAAGATTTGTATCTGTTCACATGGTGGTCTTGGCAAATATGGTTATGATTTCAATGTGATGATGGTAGAGAGTAATGATCGAACAAACGATGTTAACGGCATGACAACTAGAGCGGTAGCTGATTTTACGCATGTCGTTTTAAGATCATTGCCTTATGTAAGTCTCAAACCCCTACCGGTTGATGTTTATCTTCAAGATGTAGAGTCTACACTAAAATTTCTTCCAAAGGACTGGGAAACTTAAGTGAGATTAGCTGAATGCCAGGTTACTGCTTCATCCAATCACGCAGAGTTTCTTCCATTTGTGCTTTTGAATATACCTCAAATCCTAAATATTCCAGCTCAGTTATCGTTTGCTGCTCGTATCGTCCAAGGTAAGAATTAACATATTTAAAAATCCCGTCAATACCGCCTATGCGTTTAATAATATCTAAACCATATTTTTGATCGAGTTGTCGGGTAATTCTTATAGCAAACGCCCATGCGTTTCTTTCAGATTTCTGGACTGCTTGGTCCCTTTCGTGCAGTGCGGCAAAGCGAGCTGGGTCTATATTATCGGAACTTTCCCTAAAAAATTTCTGCGCATATTGGTTCCTTGCTGTTAATGCAAGATCTGTAGATACTGGATCCTGCAGATGCCCGCATTCGTGTAAAAAATCAAGGATTGCATCGACACCTTTAAACTTTCCTATAGTTAATATTGGTTTTGATGATGAGCTTCCGATCTCTGCTGCCCATCTGCCTTTAGGATCGACTTTAATTACCGTTTCCGCAGGTGCATAGGATTTTAAATCCTCAAGCAATTCTTTGTTTCTATAAAGCCTGATTGAAGGGTCAGCATTGTGTATTGATGCAATCAGCCGTAAGCCATTACTGAATTTGACCTCTTTGGGTCCACGGATTCTTTCACGTGCCCGTTCAAATATACTTGGCGTGGATTCAGCCATATCTGTAATTATATCATCAACTTGTAGGCCGTAAAGTTCCTTTATTAACCTTCTGATTATTGTATAATCTATTTGTGAGTAAGGCTCTATATCTTTCTGTGGTGATCCCTTCATATGATGAGATGGCGAATCTGCAAAAAGGGGTGCTTGAGAAGGTGAAGCGATTCTTGGACAAGAAAAAGCTTGGCTATGAAGTTATCATTGTTGATGATGGGTCAAAGGATGGGAGCAGTACTTTTATTAAGAAATTTGCAAGAGAAAACCCTAGTTTTCATCTTATTGAAAATCCCCATTTAGGCAAAGCAGGTGCTGTGACTACTGGCATGTTGAGTGCAAAAGGAGAATATGTGCTCTTTACAGACATGGATCAGGCAACGCCTATTGAGGAAATTGATAAGCTGCTGCCATTTTTTGCCAAGGGTTTTGATATTGTCATCGGTTCCCGGTCTCAAAGACAAGGTGCCCCGTGGACCAGAAAACTTATGGCAAGGGGGATGATAATTCTGCGGACAATGATAGTCGGAATACACGGAATATCAGATACACAATGCGGGTTTAAAATGTTTACAAGAGAAGCCTCAAATAGGCTTTTTACTGAAATTAAAAAAATGCATGGTGGATTTCATTCAGTTTCAGGTTCAAGTGTCTCTGCCGGGTTTGATGTAGAGCTTCTCTATATTGCTCAAAAATTGGGTTACAAAATCCACGAAGTACCAGTCAGTTGGTTATATGTTGAGACAAGGCGTGTAAATCCAGTTTTAGACTCTATTGATGGATTCATGGATCTTATCCGGATACGAGTAAACGATCTTCACGGTCGATACAAACGCCTTATATAAATATTCATGAAAAATAATATATTCGTTCGGATAGTGACAGCTATTCATGTCTTCGCAGTTGTTGCCCTTTTTTTCTATTCGTTTACGCAGGTTGACCTGGGGCTCACCATCATGCGATGGGAATTTTGGCAGGGGATACAGCAGTCATTCCAGTCAATCGGCTATTTCAATCGCCCATTGTCAACGGCGTTTTATGGACTTATCGTTCTTCTTCTTTTTGTATCGTATTTTTCTTTTCTTTGGTTGGTATTAAAAAAGGAGATACAAGTCAAATATATTTGGAAAGTGATCGGCATTACAACTTTCATTTTACTGTTTTCATATAATGCGTTTTCTTATGATCTCTTTAATTATATTTTTGATGCGAGGATAGTAACATATTATCAGCAAAACCCATATGAGCATAAAGCTCTTGATTACCAGGGTGATCCGATGCTTGCATTCATGCACTGGACGCACAGAGTTTATCCGTATGGCCCGACTTGGCTTATTCTAACTGTGCCATTATCATTCATCGGTATGCAGTTTTTTTTACCGACAGTCGTGCTTTTTAAAGCGCTTGCTGCGGCGAGTTTTGTTGGAACGGTTTATTATATTGGTAAGATATATAAACATTTTTTCCCCGAAGATGAGTTACTTGGTATTGTTTTTTTTGGACTTAATCCCTTAGTTATTATTGAGAGCCTTGTCTCAGCGCACAATGACATTGTGATGATGTTTTTTGCATTGATGAGCATATATCTGCTTCTTGAGAGGAAATATGCTCTTGCGTTTCTATTATTGTTCATTTCAATAGGAGTTAAATTTGCGACAATCTTTCTTTTACCGATGTTTTTTATTGCGTATCTTTTTCAAAAGATGCGATTCTTAATACGGAGGGAATATGTTGAATTTTTATTTTTTATGACATCGATTGCCATGGTTATTCCTGTTATTTTGGCAGTTAATAGAGAAGGTAATTTTCAGCCTTGGTATCTTCTTTATTTTTTACCCTTTGCTTCCTTTATCATAAGAAAATATTATATCTTCATACCAACTATTATTTTTTCTTTTTTCTCGCTTTTTGTTTATGCCCCATTTCTTTATACTGGCAATTGGGATTATCCGATTCCACTTATTATTTATCTACTGCTTATGTCAGCTACCCTTTCTTCACTTATATTCGTTGTTTTCTATTCGGTATTTTACTTTAAGATCAAAAAATCTTTTTTGTTGACAACTCATCTTAAGTGATAGAATAATATTGTATGAAATGGATCAGAAGACACAGCGTGATCGTCCTTGTTTTAACGCTTATTGTTTTTGTGTATTTTGCCTCGCGGTTCTACGGCATCATGGATTTGCCAATGTTTACCGATGAGTCAATATATGCACGATGGACAAAGATCGCGCGATTCGACGCCAAAGAACGGTTTATCTCCCTTGAAGATGGGAAGCAGCCGTCCTTTATATGGGCAGCAATGATCGTCATGCGGTTTGTCGGCGAGGATCCTTTGCTTGCAGGCAGGTTGGTATCGGTTTTTGCCGGATTCGCAACTCTGATCGGCATATATTTCCTGACACGAGAGTTTTTTCGGAGTAATCTTGCGGGAGTACTTGCAAGCTTTTTGTATCTAATTTTTCCTATGGCAATCGTTTATGACCGGATGGCACTTTATGAAAGTCTTGTTGGTGCATTTTCAGTCTGGAGTGTTTTTTTAATTGCTGTATTAATTCGCACACTTCGACTTGACGTTGCGTTGCTTTTGGGTATGGTGCTTGGAGGCGGAATGCTCACCAAGACAAGCGCATTCTTCAATCTATACCTTCTGCCGTTTTCACTTATTTTATTTGATTTGAAAGAGCTGCATAGATTGAAACGGTTTGCGATGTGGTTTATGCTGGCAACACTTGCGGGTATTTTAGCATTCGTTTACTATTCAATCCTTCGCCTAGCCCCTCTTAACTACATGATAAATCAGAAGAATGCTGTCTTTGTATATCCATTTAATGAATGGATAACCCATCCGTTTAATTTTTTTGTTGGCAACATTAATGGACAATGGGATTGGCTCATTACATATTTGACATGGCCACTGTTTATTTTAAGCATAGTTTCATTTTTAATTCGAAGTTCTTTTACCAAGCAGAAACTGGTCCTTGCTGTTTGGTTTTTTATCCCTTTTGTACTTCTTGCGCTGTTTGCAAGGACCCTTTATCCGAGGTTTATTTTTGCTATGGCGATTTTCCTTCTCCCTCTTGCCGCAGCCACATTATTTGAAATAGCAAATCTCATCAAAAACAAGGTGGTTGTCATATTGCTATATGCAATTCTTTTCATTCTTCCGATTCGCGTCGACCAGATGATCTTAACAAATTTTGCAAGGTCACCAATTCCCAAATTGGATCGCGAACAGTACATCAATAGCTGGCCGGCAGGAGGAGGGATACGGGAGATTATAGCTTTTCTTGAGCAACAAGCAAAAAAGGAAAAAATTTATGTCGCATCTGAAGGGACATTTGGCGCGATTGCTACCAATGCTGTTGAAATATATCTTGGAGACAATAAGAATGTTGGGCGAGGCGGTATCTGGCCATTGCCGAAAGGATTTCCTGATGACCTTGTTATTAAGTCAAAAACAATGCTTGTGTATTTTATATTTAATGAGACCCAGAATATTCCACCGGAGTGGCCACTTAGTGCAATTGCCTCATACAGAAAAGGAGTAGGAAATTCGTATATGCGATTATACCAAGTTATACCAGATTAAATGCTGCACTTTGTGATTATAGACTTTGATGAGTAGGAAAGAATTAGGTATTGCACTCTTCTTTTTTGCCGCAGTTATAGCTGTTTTTTTTTATAAATCTATTTTTTTTGGCCAAATTCCTTTCCCGGGAGATTTATTAATCGCAGAATATAATCCATGGAAAACCTATTCCTACCTTGGGTACAGTCCCGGTTCTTATCCGAATAAAGCTCAATATTTTGATGTTTTGCGCCAACTCTATCCGTGGAAAACTTTTACCATTGATTTAATAAAATCTGGACAAATTCCTTTTTGGAACCCATATAATTTTTCAGGAGCACCACTTCTTGCCAATTTTCAATCAGCTGTTTTTTACCCTTTAGGAATTTTATATTTCTTCTTGCCACAAGTAACAGCATGGTCTTTGCTTGTAGTCTCGCAGACTTTTCTTGCTGCTTTTTTTACTTTTCTTTATGCGCGTAAGATTGGAATAAGCAAAATTGGTTCATTCTTTGCTGGAATTTCATTTGCATTATCGGCCTTTATGAATGTTTGGCTTGAATATAACACAATTGGACAAGTCATCTTATGGCTGCCGCTCACACTTTTATCTTTTGAGCATTTACTTTTGAAACGTGAGGCACGTTGGATAACAATATTTATATTCTCTCAAGCTGCGTCTTTACTTGCCGGACACCCCCAAGTTTTTATATATTCTTTTATATTTATCGTCATATATATTCTTAATAGAGTTGTTGTCTCAAAACAGTCAAATAAAATAGCCTTGTTATTATTTTTTTTACTGCTTTTGACATTGCCAATTGGAATAGGAGCGATACAAATTATTTCCGGTCTTGAGTTAATACAGCAGTCTGCAAGAGTCTCCCACGATTTTGATTTCTTAATGCATAAAATTCTTATTCAACCATGGCAATTTATCATGATGTTTATTCCAGATTTTTTTGGTAATCCCGCAACACGTAATTATTGGCCTGATGATACGTATATTGGCAAGGTAACATATATTGGAATTATTCCTCTATTCTTTGCCTTTTTTTCTTTAAAGAATTTACGCAATAGATTAACTAGGTTATTTATTGTAAGTATAATAATTGTTTTACTTTTGGCAAGTTTTAATCCAGTAACCATAATTTTGTACAAGCTAAACCTACCGCTTATTTCAACTAGCTCTCCAACATTATCAGTTTTTTTATTTTGTTTTTGCGCCAGTCTTCTTGCCGGGATTGGAGTCGATCTCTGGAGAAATGAAAAAGCTAGTGTCAAGCAATTAGTGCGTTTTTTAGTCCCAATATTAGCTTTATTTATATTTTTGTGGTTAGTAGTTTTTTTCGCTCCGCAAATAATTTCTGCCACTCTTACAAATCATATTACGATAGCTTATCGTAATCTTTTGTACGCAACAGTAATTGTCGTCGTTGGTGCCTGCTTAATTATTGTTGGATGTCTAAAAAGTAAATTGAGATTCGGGGTTTTAATTATCCTCTTATTTATACAAACAGGAGATCTATTCCGGTCTTTTGATAAATTTAATCCATTTGTTCCATCCGAACTTGTCTTTCCAGATGCTTCGATAGTTGAATTTATAAAAAAACAGCCAGGACTTTTTAGAGTTTGGGGATACGGAAGTGCAAATATTGAAGCAAATTTTGCTACCCAATATGCAATCAACGCGGTAGATGGCTATGATCCTCTTTATCCTAAGCGTTATGGAGAATTTATCCAGGCATCAAAAAACGGCAAAATAGAAGAAAAATTTACAAGATATACTCGTTCTGATGCTTTTATTGCTCCCGGATCTGGAGAAACTGAGCTTTCTTCAAATATGTATCGGCTTAAAGTCTTAGATCTTTTGGGAGTAAAATATGTTCTTGATAGGCAAGAAAATGCAAGTACGGAAAAAACATTTTCAACTGAACGATTTAAATTAATTTATGAAAGAGATGGATGGAAAGTTTTTGAAAATCTTAGGGTATTTCCCCGGGCATTTTTAACCTCAGGTTATGATATCTTCAGCAATAATGATGAATTCGAAAAGACATTTTTTGCTAAAAATTTTTATTCCGGTGATTCTGTGCTTTTGGAAGATTCTATAAGTGATTTCAAGCTCAATGCGGGATCATCAAAGAAATACAAACAAAATCTTACAATTATTTCTTATAATCCTAATAAAGTTATATTTCAAACTGACGCTCAAGATAATACTCTGCTTTTTCAATCAGATGTGTATTATCCGGGCTGGAAAGCATATCTAGATAATAATAAGACAAAAATATATAGAGCAAACTATGCATTTAGAGCAGTTGCTATCCCAAAAGGAAAACATGTTGTAGAGATTAGATATGAACCAGATTGGTTTGCTAGCGGAATAATTATTTCGCTAGGCAGTTTTATATTTGGTACGGCACTGGTATTTTACTTTTTTCATAAACGGAAAAGCTTAATCGCATGAAATAATATATTGTGAATAAAAAAATATTCTTTATTTTTTTTATAATACTTTTTTTGGCGGCATTCTTAAGAATTTATAGAATAAACGATATTCCGCCAGGGGTAAATCGAGACGAGGCTTCTATCGGTTACACAGCATATTCCCTATTAAAAACAGGCAATGACGAGTATAGCCGTTTATTTCCTATGTCGTTTGAATCTTTCGGCGATTGGAAATTACCTTTTTATATATATCTCACAGTCCCATTTGTAGCTCTATTTGGCCTTTCTGAATTTGCAGTCAGACTCCCATCAGCACTTTTTGGTATAGCAACTGTATTTACTACCTACATATTAGTAGCTGAATTACTTAAAGATAAAAAACTAGCGCTATTAACGTCGTTTTTAGTAGCAATAGCCCCATGGCATCTTCATTTCTCTCGAGTGGAATCTGAATCTAATGTTGCTGTATTTTTTGTCACAGCAGGTGCGATATTTTTCCTTAAGAGCATAAAAGGTAAAGCGTGGCTTATTATTGTAAGTTTTATTGCTTTTGCGTTGACGTATTTTATATACGCCGGAAACCATATTTTTACTACACTTTTATTGGTTGGAATCTTTTTTCTTTATCGAAAATTCATATTGCATAATAAATATACATTGTATGGCCTGACGATCTTTAGTATTTTGACAGTGTTTATCTTATATAACACGCTTTTTGCGGCAGATAGAGTGAAGTTATCTGGAATTAACATTTTTGGAGACCCAGCTGCGGTCCATGTAAATATAGAAAATAGACGTGTAGATCATGGCTCTGGTGAAATATGGGGGAAAATATTTCACAATAAGGTTATTTTTTCAATCGAAAAAATAACACAGAACTATCTCAATGCATTTTCACCGCAGTTTCTCTTTGTGCAAGGAGGAACAAATAGAGCGCATAACATTTCTAATTTTGGGAACATGTATCTTATAGAGGCAATATTTTTACTTGCCGGATTTATACGCCTTATAGCAATTCGTAAGTCGCGTGAAGCAAAATTCATTCTTTGGTGGTTTTTGATTGCAGCAATTCCTGCAAGTATTACAAAAGATGCGCCGCATACAAATCGTATGTTTGCTATTTTCCCAATTCTTCCTCTGGTTACCGGATTGGGGATAGGGCAAACCATTGAATGGGTAAAGGAGAGTATTAATAATCGATCGATACAAAAGGTCATGTATGGCGTATTTGGAATTCTTTTCGCATTTAATTTCACTTTATATGTAGATAGATACTTTGTCCATTTCCCAATAAATGAAGGAGAAAATTGGGGAGTTGGATATGAAAAACTAGTTAATTTTTTATCTCAGGATAGGTTTAATAAAAAAAGAGTGATCATGGTTAACAGTGAACAATCTCCATATATATATCTTCTTTTTTATCAAACATATGACCCGTTTCATTATCAGCAAATTGCGAAAAGATATCCACATACAAACGATGGGTTTGTTCACGTTAAATCATTTGACCGTTATGAATTTCCTAAGCAAATAGATTGGCCGCAAACTTTATTGATGCAAAATGTACTTATAGTTGCTCCGCCAAATTATATTCCCGAATCAATTAAAAATAACAATATAAGATATAACCGTTTTGTCATCAATCTTGCTAACGGCGAAACAATGTTTGTTATCATGGAAACAAAGAAGTTAACAGAAGAGGGTCTATGAAGTCACGATTTCTAATAATTGTAATCATATTGATATTATCATTGCCGTCAATTTTTCCGCTATTTCACTCCGGTTTTTTTCAGACAGATGATGGAGAGTGGATGGTTATTCGATTTTCGTCTTTCTATCAAGCTCTTGCAGATGGTCAATTTCCCGTTCGTTGGTTAGGAAGTCTCAACTATGAATTCGGCTATCCGGTTGCTAGCTTTCTCTATCCTGGATTTATGTATCTTGGAGTGCCAATAAAATTCATAGGCTTTGGCTTTGTTGACACCATAAAAATTATACTTGGCATATCAATGATTGGATCTGCAATATTTTCGTATTTTTGGCTGAGAAGATTTTTTACAATATTTGCAGCCATTATTGGGGCTTTGCTTTACTTGTATGCGCCGTATCATCTGTACGATATTTATGTCCGCGGTTCAGTTGGAGAAATTTTAGCACTTGCAATAGCCCCATTTATTCTTTGGCAAGTTGAGCGAAGGAGCATATTTTGGGGAAGCTTAAGCCTTGGATTTCTTATCTTAGCTCATAACTCATTAGCACTCCTCTTTTTGCTATTGATTTTTCTGTATATGGTTCTTGATATCTATGTCACTGCAAAGAACAAAAGGCAATTAGTTTATAAGCATACTATTATATTGATGCTGGGAGCAGGACTTGCAGCATTTTTCTGGATTCCGGCGATTTACGACCTGCAATATACGGTATTTTCTCAGATAAAAATTTCTGAGTGGCAAAAGTACTTTGCTAGTTATCGATTAATAGGGATTCATACGTTCATAATTTTATTATTAGTATTATTTTTCTTTCTTATGAAAAGAGAGGCATCAAAGCACAGAATGACTCTTATGTTATTTTTTGTGGGAATAATTACATTATTTGCCTCTTTTTCAATAAGTTATTCCTTATGGAATATACTTCCAGTTTCGTTTCTTCAATTTCCATTCCGTTTGCTGTCTATAATGATTATTTGTACTGCATTTCTTGGAGCGTTTTTGGTAAATTCATTTACAGAAAAGAAAAGATATATCCTAGGAGCTATCATTTTTTTCCTCCTGGTTTTTTCCGCATTACCATATCTCAAACCAGGAGTTTTTTTTGATAAGGGGGAGGGGTTTTATGCGACAAACATGGACACAACGACGGTCAAAAATGAATACATGCCAAAATGGGTGAAAGACCATCCAATCTCCCGTCCAGAAAATAAAGTAGTGGCAGATGGCGTTGAGGTCTCAAATGTTATTGCAAAGACGAATAAGATACAATTTACTGCACAAACAGATGAGGAGAGCAAAATTACTGTTAATACGATATATTTCCCTGGTTGGAGAGCTGTAGTTGATAGTCAAGAAGTTAAAATCGACTATGGGAATAAACAGGGAACGATTCGATTTTCTATTCCTGAAGGGAGTCATGGTGTTAGTGTGTACTTCTCTGAGACATCTTTGCGTTTGTCAAGCGATATAATTTCATTGGTAAGCATTGTGATTCTTTTGGTCTTAACTTTTTTTAAGGCTCCAAGGCGAGGCCTTGGAAAGCTAAAGTAGTGAATATACATGAATAGGATTTTCTTACTTCTTAAAAAAAATTGGGGAATCTTTGCTATTTTGCTATTATCTTTTTTTTCAATCAGGCCACTTCTTGTTTCTGGTTTTTTCCCCATGCATGATGATACGCAAGTTGCAAGAGTATATGAAATGTGGAAAGCATTACGTGACGGAATGTTTCCGGTGAGATGGGTTCCCGATCTCGGGTACGGTTACGGGTATCCGATATTTAATTTCTATGCGCCGCTTGCATATTACGCCGGCGCTTTTTTTATATTCTTAGGCGTTGACGCATTGACTGCGACAAAGTTCATGATGGCAACCGGCATTATGCTATCTGGCGTTTTTATGTACATGCTTGCGCGGGAATTTTGGGGCGAGACAGTAGGAGTTATCTCAGGGTTATTTTATGTTTTTGCTCCCTATCACGCTGTACAAATTTATATAAGGGGTGACGTTGCTGAATTTTGGGCATACGCGTTTATCCCTTTATTGTTTTTGGGAATATATAAGATCTTTAGGTGTTCTATAGCAAGTATTGAATCAAAAACGTTTCAAAACTCAAAGCTCAAAACTCAAAGCTCAAAACTACAACTTAAAACTAAAAATGAAATTTGGATATGGGTTCTGGTTGCGGGTATCGGGTATGCAGCAATTATTCTCTCTCATAATCTTACCGCAATGATGGTGACACCGTTTCTCATCGTTGCTATATTATTAAATTGTTATATTGCTATCAAAAACAAGAAACCATATGCGATTAGTTATATGCTATACGCCCTTATTTTCGGTTTACTTCTTTCTGCGTTTTATTGGTTTCCGGCGATTTTGGAAATGCAGTATACCAATGTTGTCTCGCAAATTGAGGGCGGTGCAGATTTTCGCAATCATTTTGTCTGTTTTGAGCAATTGTGGGATAGCCATTGGGGTTTTGGAGGATCTGCGCCAGGGTGTATTGATGGCCTATCATTTAAAATCGGCAAATTACACATTTTGCTTACAGTATTAACTATTGGTTTATCTATCTACCTAAAATTGTTTAGAAAGAAGAATATTGGTAGTAGTGGAATTATATGGTTTGCCGTTGCAGGATTGTCAATTTCGGCAATTCTTATGCTTGAGATATCAAGGTCTGTGTGGGAATCAGTTTATTTCATGGCCTACTTTCAATATCCGTGGAGATTTCTTCTCCTGACTTCCTTCTTTACATCAATACTTTCAGGAGGGCTATGGATAAATTTAAAAGAGAAAAAAGCGGTAACTTTTGGGGTGATTATAATCTTTATTCTTCTGGTTTTTAATGTCAAGCTCTTTTCACCGCAGACCATATTGCCAAACGATTCATCAGTTTATACAAGTAGACAGGCGCTTTTTTGGACTGCATCAAAGATCTCGGATGAATTTATGCCAAAGGGCTTTGAGAAAACAAAAACTCCTGAAGATGTAATTTATGAAAAAATTGTCATTATTGCTGGTACCGGAAAGGTAATAGATCTTGTAGAAAAAACACAGAAAATAACGTTCAGTGTTGATGCTCTGACAGATGTTAATGTCCTTTTGCGGATTGCGCCGTTCCCTGCATGGGAGGTAACTGTTGACGGGGGCGGTATCAAGGCATGGAATAAAAATAATGGAATTGAGTTTTCGCTACCTCATGGGAAACATACGGTCAGTGTCGAATATAAAGCGACAACGGTTGAGGAGTTTGGCAACCTCCTATCACTGATTGGTATTTCCCTTCTTGTTGTTGGTATAATAAACGCCAAACGTAAGGAGTAAATATTGAAGAAATTACGTGTTGAAATTTCCATTCCAGTTTACAACGAAGAAGAAGAGCTTGAGCAAAATATTAAGCGCATTATAACTTTTTGTGAAAGCAAGCTCTTTTCTTATTTATGGCATATTACCATTGCCGATAATGCTTCAACAGATAATACGCCAATAATAGGATCAATGCTTGCCAAGAAGTATCGCAATATATCTCTCTTTCGACTAGAACAGAAAGGCCGTGGTAGGGCAGTTAAACAGGCATGGAGCAGGACAGATGCTGATTTTTACTTCTATATGGATTTGGATCTTTCAACCGATCTTGTGCATCTACCAGCGCTTCTTACCGCTCTGCAAAAAGGATATGATATCGCCATTGGATCAAGACTGCTCAAGGGTGCAAAAGTTGAAGGCAGGACAATCTTGCGGGAAATTACGTCACGGGCACTCAATCTTGTATTCATTAGACTGCTCTTCAAAACGCATTTTACCGATGCTCAGTGCGGTTTTAAGGCAGTAACAAAAAAGGTTGTAGAGGAGTTGATTCCTCATATAAAAGAGAATGATTGGTTTTTTGATGGAGAGCTTCTTATTGTAGGTGAAAAAAGCGGGCATCGTATTTATGAAGAGCCGGTGCATTGGCTAGATAATCCTGGCTCAACTGTTCGGCTGGTTTCGACAATCTGGGGAGATATGAGGACGATGCTCCGTCTTTTCCGGGAAAGACCGTGGGAGAAATTGTAAGGATATGAATATAGATACTGTTGACGTAGGAGTTATTCGAAAGCGGTCAATTCAGGGAATTTTTGCGCTTATGTCGCGGACTATGTTTATTAACATTATCTCGTTTGCGGCATGGATATTGGTCACCATGAAGCTTAAGGAAAGCGAAGTTGGTGTTTTTACGGCAGTAATTGCTATGCAGCGGCTAGTCAGCTTCTTTACTGATTTTGGATTGGGAGCAGCACTAGTACAGAAAAAAGAGCTGCCTTCTCAAAGAGATCTTACAACTACATTTACTATCCAGTTTCTACTTACGCTAGTAGTATTTTTTGTTGTATTTTTTTCTTCCGGATTTATTCAATCTTTTTTTCACTTAAGTGATAAGGGAACAATGCTTCTTATCGTCCTTGTTTTTACCATTTTCTTATCGTCATTTAAGATCATACCCTCAATACTTCTTGAGAGAGATATACATTTTCAAAAACTTATTATTCCCCAGCTTACTGAGTCAATTCTTTTTAACGGCATTCTCGTTTTATTGATTTTCCAGGGATATACGATTGAGAGTTTTACTTACGCATTTCTTATTGCAAGCATTGCAAGCATACCGGTGTATTACTTTATCTCACCATGGAGAATCAGCTTTTCTATTGACAGAGAATCTCTTCATCACCTGCGTTACGGGATACAATTTCAAGCAAAAAATATCCTTGCGACTATTAAAGACGACCTTTTAACTGTGATTCTCGTGAAGTTCCTCAGTTTTACTGAAATCGGCTACATAGGGTTTGCGCAGAGGCTTGCATTCTTCATCTACCGCTATATTGTTGACAGCGTCACAAAAGTTACCTTCTCGACTTATGCAAGGCTTCAGGAGAGCAGGGAAGTTTTGCAAAAAGCAATTGAAAAATCACTCTTTTTCGTCAGCGCTTCTGTTTTCCCGATTCTTGCAGGCATTATTATTACAGCGCCATATTTTATCCGATTTGTTCCAAACTGGCAGGGTAAATGGGAGCCGGCGATCATTAGTTTAATTTTCTTTTGCCTTAACGCAATGGTTTCCTCACTCTCAGGCGTGATGGTTACTGTCCTTGATGCTACAGGAAAAGTCAAGACGACATTAAAACTCATGGTCTTATGGACAACTTTGACTTGGGTGCTGACGCCGATTTTGATTTTTAGCATTGGCTACAATGGAGTCGCAATCGCTTCGTTTTTGGTGACTTTGACGATTGGTTTCACCGTCTACCTATTGAAGAAAGTTGTCGCTTTTAATTTTTTACAAAGTATCTTCAAGCCTGTTATGGCCACGATATTCATGAGCATTGTTGTATATTTCAGCGCTAGTGCGATTGCGCACGATTTCATATCACTTCTTTTTGTAGTTCTTCTGGGCGCAACAGTTTATTGTATCTTGTTCTACATGCTTGCAAAACAAGAAGTTAGCAAAGATCTTGCGTTAATCATAGCTAAATTCAGAAAATAATTTATGATTGTAAAACGAAAAGCTGGATATTATGTGCTATCTGAGAAAACCAGGAGAAATCTCGGCGGGCCATATAAAACTAGAGAAGAGGCAGTAAAAAGATTGCGGCAAGTTGAATTTTTTAAGCACCGGAAAGGAAAGTAATAAATTCCTAGGTGTCCTAGCTAAATCACCTCCCAGGTGAGCATGTTTTGACAAACCTATTCCACCTGATACAATAAACCTGAGGAGGTTATTTGTGCCTACGGTTTCTATAGTTATTTCTGCGTTTAATGAAGAAGAGGGGATAAAGGATTGTCTTGAGTCGGTGAAAGATTTGGCGGATGAGATCGTTTTCGTTGATAATGAGTCGGGCGATAAGACAGTTGATATTGCCAAAAAATA
>CAZDTO010000011.1:0-19826 GCA_964508395.1 uncultured Gammaproteobacteria bacterium
GCTTCTTAAGTACCGGCCAAAAGGCGTCCGTTATACATACATGACAGATGCTTTAAGAAAGGGCGAAATTACTTATACGTTTTGGCAGCGATTTCTTACTCTTGTTATTCAAGCAAGAATTTTACCACCAGATCCGGGCTATCTTTGTATAAGGCTCAGAAAAAAATTTGATCTGATTCATTGTCATGCATACAGTCTTAAAATAAACGGTAATATAAGACCGCCTGTTATTCTGAGTGATAGTTCAAGCAACGCGCTATTTTTGAGGGATTATATCGGCTGGAGTCCTAACAGAATCAGAATTTACTATTGGCTGCGGAAATTTATCCATACATCTCTTGGTGTATATGACAAGGAATTGCATCTTGATTCTTGTAAACGATTGCTTGTATTCTCCAAATTTGCAAGAAGTCTGCATATTGATTTGGGCGCAGATCCTTCAAGAATTTCTGTTGTGCCTCCGGGATTGCCAAAGAGGGTGGAAAGGAGAAGTGTACACGGAGAAGTTGTTAATATTCTCTTTGCCGGAGTGTGGTTTGAGCGCAAGGGTGGATACATACTTCTTGCCGCATACCGTAACTTAAAAAAACATTATCCAAAGCTCCGGCTTATTCTGCTTGGTCCATTACCCAAAAATGTCGCTATAAGGGATAATGAGGATATACAACAACTCAATTTCGTTTCATATAAAGACTTAACAGGCAGATTTTATCCTTCAGCTGATATCTTTGTTTTAGTTCCGCCAAAAGTCGAGGGATACGGTATGGTTGTTTTGGAGGCAATGTCATTTGGTCTCCCTATTATTGTCAGCAACGTCTGCGCGCTACCGGAATTAGTTGAGGATGGAAAAACTGGTTTTGTTGTCAAGCCAGGGAGCATCGAGTCGTTAACACTAGCACTTGAAAAACTTATCAAAAGTCGATCGTTGCGAAAAAGAATGAGTAGAGAAGCAAGAAAACGGTTTTTGCGGTATTATAATATTGATATTATGAATAAAAAATTATTTGCAATTTATAAAAAAGTTATTGATGATTAAACTTTCTTTTTCATCACCCAGAGAAGCCACACAGTGAATTTATAACATATAAATGTTGTTGTCAGTAGCGGATGACGTAGAAGCTCTTCCCATGACCTGGCCCATGTAAGAATTCGATAAAGGTAACTGCCTTGATATGAAAAGGCAAGCGGCTGTTTTTTGGCATAACGGTGGATATTTTTAATGTAATAGATCTCTTTTCGATAGGAATCAATTAAGCTCAAGCTTGATTCATGGTGAATAAGATATGATTTGTTGGTAATAAGAAGAGGAAATCCTTCTTGTTTGAACCGTTGTGTAATATCCCAATCTTCCCCGGCGAATAATCTTTGATCATAACCGCCAAGTTTCAAAAAACTTTTTGTCTGAAAAAATCGTGCTGCCTGAAGCCAGCTAGCATCTTGATAGCAATTTCTCTCCAGGGCAAAAACCCGTCCCCAAAATGAGTGACCGACCGATTTTTCATTAATAATAATTGCAGGAGTAACCGGATGGTTTTTTGTAAGTTCAACGCACTCACGCAAAACTCCTTTTGAAAGTTCCATGTCAGCATCGACGAAAAGAAGCCACGATCCAGCAGCAGCTTTTGCCCCTGCATTTCGCTGTCTTGACCGTTCTTTGCCGACAAGTAGTAGCTTTGATGTAAAACGTTTTGCAAGCTTAACGGTATCATCAGTTGAATAATTATCAACAACAATAATCTCAACTTTTCCGGAATACTTCTGTTTTTTTATTGACGAAAGACAGCGGATTATGTTTTCTTCCTCATTGTATGTAGGAATGATGACTGATACTTGCGGGGTCCTGTTCACGATGAAGATTGTATCATATTGAAAAAGTATTGCATTTCATTAGTTATTATCGTTTAATAGAGATGCTGGATGGAAGATTTTCAATTTCTAAAAAATCCTGTTTCGCGCAAGTGGATTATCCTTGCCCCCAGACGCGCAAAGCGGCCGGATGTGGCAAAAGGGTTTGAGCCAGTCTGCCCTTTTTGTTTAGGGCGCGAAAAAGACGAAAAGGAAGTATACCGAGTGGGCGGACAGGAGGGTGATGCAAATTGGCAGATTCGCGTCCTGCCAAATAAGTATCCATTTGCTCCAATACATGAACTTATTATCCATTCCCCTGATCACCATAAAAATTTTGATGAGCTACCTCTTTTTCAGGTTGAACTTATTGTTAAAACATACCGCCAACGGTATATTGCACATAAAGAGAAAGGTCAGGTATTCATTTTTCATAATAGGGGTGAAGCTGGTGGAGAAAGCTTGCCCCATCCCCACACACAGCTTACTGTTATACCGCTTGAAGTTAAAATGGACATGCCAAGGTTGGATCCAAACGCATCATACGGAGTTGCTGCAAGACCAATTAGCATCACTTCTTCCGGCGAAGGATTTGAAGAACAGATAGCAACGCAGACTGATTTTTTTTACCTTTTTTGTCCCAAGACAAGCGCCTGGCCAGATGAAGTATGGATTGCCCCTAAGAATAGGGGAAGAGCATTTGGTGAGGTGACAGATGGGGAAGTCGCAGACCTTGCATATATTCTAAACCGGCTTATTCGAATTCTTGATTTGCGGCATGGTAGAGAGTTTCCGTTTAATTTTCATATATATCCAGGTGGTGATTGGTATTTGCGTCTCATTCCAAGGTTAAAGTCTATTGGCGGATTTGAGCTTGGAACTGGTGTCTTTATTAATACCCAGGATCCGATCGAAACGATCCGGTTTATTAAGGAACATTTTGAAAATCCGGATGAAGAAAAAATCCTTGCAGAGCATCAGGCAGCATACAAGAGGTCAGCCTAGTTAATCGTTTTTTTGCTGGATACCCAAAAGATAGAGTACTGCTTCTTTTTTATATCTTCTATCGCCTCTTGAATTGATGCGTATTGCTGGCAACTTACCTCGTTTACCCCAGCGTTTAATTGTAAGCGGAGATACCCGCAATACATGCGCAACTTCCCGAACAGTAAGAAGATCTGGGAGATTTTTTATCGAGATCGATTGATCAACCATACATAAAAACTATGACTTTGTTATTCAATATGATTTATACAGTAACAAACTGTAACAGTTCTGTCAAGGATTAAAATGTATGGCGATTTTTCTATTTAAGTTCTACCGTGCCTCCTGCTGTTGTTAATTTCGCTTTTGCTTCTTCAGCTGTTTTCTTATTAACCTGTGTCATAACTTCTTTTGGTGCACCGTCAGCCAAATCTTTTGCCTCCTTAAGTCCGAGTGTTGGTACAAGTTCCCGAATCGCTTTAATTACTGCAATTTTGTTCGCGCCTGATGAGGTCAGCATCACATTGAAAACAGTTTGTTCTTCTTTCGGTTCAGCATCGGATATTCCACCTGCTGCAGGTTGTGCTACAACCATCGCTGAAGCGGCTGAGACACCGAATTTCTCTTCAAGAGTCTTCACAAGGTCAGAAAGTTCTAAAACAGAAAGCTCTTCAATTGCTTTTATAAGTTCATCTTTCGATAATTTTGCCATATGTCACCTCCCTTCGTTAGTAAAGATATTAAGATACAAGGATAATAAGATATTAAGAAAAATTGCTTGTAATACTTAATATCTCAATATCTTAATCTCTCAATATCATTGCTTCTTTTGTGCAATAGCATTTAATGTCATTACCAGTTTTTGTATGTTCCAGTTCAATGCTCTATGTAAGCCGGTAATAGGGGACATCATTTGTCCCAAAAGTTTGGCACGGAGTACTGGAACCGGTGGAAGAGAAGCAAGTTTTACTACCTCATCAGCTGTTAGGACCCTTCCTTCTATAAAACCAAATTTAATGTGTGGGAGCGTAAGTTCTTTTATTGTTTTTGCTACTTGTTTAAGTGGCTCTATAATGTCCTCGTATAGAAAAAGCGTGGCGGTTGGTTGTTGAAAAGTTGAAAGCAAGTTGTCCCGCGAAGCGGGATCTTGCTCCGCAAGAAGAGTTGAGAGTTTCTCAAGCGACCGTTTAAGTAAGGTATTTTTTGTAACTATGTACTCTGCCTGACCTGTCCTTACGGCCTTTTTCAGGGATTCCATTTGCTGATGGGTCAGGCCCTGGTAGTTTGTGAATACCAGCCCCTTGGCCTTTGCTGCTTTTTCTGAAAGCATTGCAACAACTTCTTCTTTTCTTTTTCTTCCGCGCAAGGGTTTTGCAACCGGCGCTTTACTTCTTGCTTTCTTGCTCATATATGAAAAAAACACCTCGAGGGGTGCATTCGCTCCTCGGTAGGATTTATGGAAATAATTTCGGTCCTTCGCATTCGCTCAGGATCTACGATGCTTTGCATCTCCGACCCACTGTCTTTGGATGTAGGCTATGATAGCATGATGGCTTCCTGTTGTCAACGATTCGATTATGATATTTATGCAGGAGATTTTTTGCTGGGAGGCCTTTTGTTTATTTTGCATTAGGCTTTAGAGCCATGACTCGCACTCCTTAATCAGTACATCTGCAGGAATAGCAGTTGGTGTAAGGGTGGGGGGATAAGTCGGTGTCGGTGTTGCAGTGCCAATTGGAGTGGGAGTCGGAGTTCGGGTAGGTGTTGAAGTTGGAGTAAATCCGGGTGTTGGTGATGAAGTTGCTGTTGGAGGAATTTTGATAGATATGTTTTCGTCTCTTGCTGACTCCTTGTAATCCATAAACCCTGAGCTTTTTAAGGCATTAAACTCTTGTCTGGAACTAAACAATGCTTGAACCTTATCTGGCTTGATTTCTACTGCTAATAAAATAGCAAATGCCCTAGCAAAAAGTTTTTTTAAATTATCTCTGTTTTCGTAGCTACTTTCGTATATTATTTTTCCAAATGCGCATTTGTTGTTGTAGTCAAAATAGGCAAGGACCCTTTTTGTCTGTAGAAGATATGCAGCCATCACCTCTTTAAAGACATATTTAGCATTCATGAAATTTTCAGGAAGGGCGATGAATGGGTTCTGTTTTCCTCTTCCCCGTATTGCATCAAGCGTCACAAATGGATTCGGATGTGTCCAGATTGTTGTATTTACATCGGGAGAAAGAGTAACGGATTTTTCCACAGATACGCCAGGGTTTGCAGCAGTATAATCACTTAGTAAACGATGGAAATCATGATATTGTTTTATCCCTTCATTTTGTGACGCGTTCTGTATTTCATAAATAGAATCAAGCATTGCTTTTGTGACTATATCGGTTGCCTCAGCCCGTTTAAGAGACGCGATTGTTGCGGGTACCGCAGCCCCAATACCTGGCATAGATATGCTATCGCCAATGACACCTTCCGGCCAGTTTTCAAGAATGAGAAGATTCCCGGGTTTAAAAGTACCCAATTTTTTCTCAGCAAAATCTATTGCCTGATCAAATCGAGTTCTAGCGGTGTATGCACTATTGCTTCGGCCGCTTCCTCTCTCAACAAATACGTTTACTGTGTCTGGTGTGTTTAAAGAGATATTGATAAAGTCTGGAGTGAAAGAAATAGGCTCTACATTTTTACCACCAGGTGTATCGTTTTCGTACAAAATTTCAAATTTAGAGTATGGATCATAGCTCGTAAATGCAATGAAATCAGCATCGTTCTTTTTTATTCTCGTCAATTGTGATGTAAACAAATTATAATCTTTTTCTCCGCTTGTTAATCGGAGCAGCTGTTGTGGGGGATCTTTTTTCTCCTGAGAGATTATTTTCCTTTGCGAAAGAGTGACAGATGTACCTTGAGGCAACCCTGCAACATGATGCTTAAGAATCTCCTCATCTATTATAAATAGTACTCCATCAGTTTCGCTAAATTTAGCAAGGGGATTTGGCAACAGCTTCTTTTTCTCTGCTTCTGATTTTTTTGATTCAGTTTGTCCTTCATTTATTAAATTACCTCCTTTATCTAATAAGATCTTACTGAAAACAAATAGCGTTCCAGCAGTACCTAAGGCTGCCATTTTGCCAAATTCTCTTCGAGACATTCTCTGATGTAAATCAGTTGACGAAATATGTTTTGTAGTTCGTTGATGTGAGGTTTGGAGCTGTTTTTTTTGCTTAGGAGTAAAATCCATTGCATCAGAGGGAATATGGGTTTTTTGAGGAATAATTAACTTTTTTTTTGTAACTGAAAATTCTTTCGATTTTTCACGACTACTACTTCTCTGGTCGTTCAAATGAAAGGGTAATAAGTCTTTTATCCTTTTTATCCTATGGTTGCCGGGATTATGTGGAATAATTTCTTGTAATGCAGACATGCAGGTCTTTGACCTTCTCAGCTCACTACATTGTATTCTGATCTAGAGATAATACTAACACTCATATGGCACTGTAGCAATATCCCCCTTTGGATAAAAGTGTTGTATTTTTATGCTTTGCACATGTCAGCAAGCGATGGGCCGGGAGTAGGAGTTGATGTGGGTGTTGGCGTTTGCGTTGAGAAAGGAGCTTCCCCAACGAACATACCGCTTTCGCTATCATGATCTTTTCCTATGGATGCAGGTGTAGGCGTGGGAGTACGTGTGGGGGTTGGCGTTTGTGTTGGTGAAGTAGTACGTGTCGGTAAGGGAGTACGTGTGGGGGTTGGCGTTTGTGTTGGCTTGCTTCCCCAAATGCTTATTCCGCGTGTATCGTTGCCTAGTCCAACTTTTTCCGGTGTTGGTGAGTAGTAAGGGTTTGGTGTTGATGTCGGATAACGGGTTGCCGCTGTAGTATTTTTTATTCTTTTTATGTAATCGACATTAAGAATCCCTGCAGACAGTAAGCTAGACAGGACACGATCAATATTTAAAAATAACGCTTCAATGTCTTTTTTTTCACTGGATATCGATTGCAAATTAGAAAGTGTTGACTGAAGCAATAACGTGAGGTTTGCCCGTGTTGCATTGTCTTGTTCGTTGTAACAGGGAGAACCATATTTAAATCGGGCAATCACAGCATCCGTGTGCATAAAAATAGCCCGGAATGCCTCTTCATACACAAGCTGTTCATTTTTAAAGTTCTGCGGCAGTGCCAGAAATGACGTTTGTCGTTTATTGATAGCATCAAGCATCTCAAAGACGTTTTGATGCTGGCCTGGAATCGCTGAGACCTGCTTAACGTTTTTCACGAGGGATTCATGGAGTCTACGGTACTGATCCATACCATCCTTTTGTTTAAGAGACATTTCATAAAAAAACTCCTGACCTAGTGCACCGTACACCGCATCGAGTATGCGATCGTCCGGCTGCTTGGCTACTGTTTGCTTTAGGGCAATGCCAATACCTGGTATATATGTGTAGTCGCTATCTTTTGCGTTTGCAGGGAGTTCGTGAAGGATAAGGAGTGCGTCATTGCGAAATTGACTAAATCGCTCAAGAGGAATTGTCGACAAATTTACAATCTTACTCAATGCTTTACTCATTGCGATTGTATCCTCAGAGGATCTGTGTTCCGCATACACTTCGTGCTGTTTGGATATTTTGTCAAAATTGGGAGCAAAATCAAGCGATTCAAAAGGAACATTGTCTGACCGCTGATAGGTGACTCTCGTTGGGGTATGTGGGTTATAGTTATAACTATGGAATACAATATATGATTTACTGTCTTGTTCTCCAGATATTACTGTAATTGATTTGTCTAGTGGCTTCAGATTGTTTTTTCCGCTCGTCATGCTAAAAAGAGGACTTGATATATATGAGTCTTGCTTCCCGGGATCAGGATCGCTTCGTCCGATAACAACACCGGTGTCGTATGGTAATCCATAAACATGATTTTCAAAAGCATCAAGCTCGATCATAAAAGCAGACCCATCGCTAAAGCTGAATTTTTCAAGAGGATTTGGGAGTAGCTTTTTTATCTCTGTATTTTCTGAGGTATTTAACCCTTCTTTTTTTTCACCGAACACCTCACTTCTATCTATTAATACCTTGCTGAAGACAAACGCAGTCCCGACTCCACCAAGGACTAATGCTTGAATAGCTTTTCTTCGAGACATTTTCTGCTGTAAATTAAGAGAAGAAGCAATGTCTTTCTTGATTGGTTGGTACGTAGCGTGGAGGCGCGCTTTTTGTACTTTCGTAAGCTCGGGGAATGCATCAGAGGGGAGTTGTTTTCCCCCTTTTCCACTACTGCGGCCGTTCAAACGAAAGGGAAATAGGTCTTTTATTCCATGTTTATCAGAGGTATGTTTAAGAGTTTCTTGTAATGCAGACATGCAGGTCTTCGACCTGCTCAGTTCACCTCATTGTATTCCGAGCCAGTTGAAACTTTAACACTATGCTGTTGAGATGTCAAGCTTTATGCCTGGGGACATGGTAGATTTTAGGGTCACATTCTTAATTTTCTGCTTTTGTACAGCATTTAAGATTGTCGTGATGTTGTCAGTAAGTTTTTTTTCACCGAATGAAATTTTTCCAACTGTCAAATGAATGATTGGTGCTTTTGTTTCCGTCTTAAATCGTATTTGACCTGCCTTAAATTTTTTTATTGCGTCCTCAGGGTTTGCTGTTATTGTGCCATTTTTTGGATTTGGCATGAGGCCTCGGGGGCCAAGAATTTTTGCAACTTTCGCAAGCTTTGCCATCATTGACGGCTCGGCAAGCAATATATCAAAATTAATTTTTTCTTTAATAATATCTTCGATAAGTTTGTCGTCTGCAATTACAACGCGAATTTTTTTCCCCGTTCCATGAGGGAGGGAGACGATTCCTGAGACTCCCTGCTCAAGAGTATTGATATGAAGTTCAATTGACTCGTCAAACTTTGCAATATGAAGCTTTGGCAGCAAGGCAAGTGCTTCTGATAGGGAGTATTTCTTCGTTTTATCAACAAGCTTTGCAGCAACATCATACCGCTTGGAACGTGTCCTCTTTTTCGCTTGCTTCTTTGTTTTTGCTTTTTCTAGTTTTATTGCATCTTTTTGCGAGGAGGGTGGTGTTTGAGTTGACTGTTCTTCTTGCGCGATTTCTTCCTCGCTTGGGCCAACTGCTACGACACGCTCTCCGCCTTTCAGACCCGGTGCTTTGGCGGTCCGCCGACTGGCGGATTTCTTTTCCTGACGTATCTTTGCTTGTCTCTGCTGTTTTTTTTCTGATTCTTCTATGCCAAGTGTTTTTACTCTAATTTTACCCACGTTCCCTCCCTTCGGTCAGTCAAGTTCAAAGTTAAAAATGAAAAGTTAAAAATTTTGAATTTTGAGTTGTAATTTTGCATTTTGCATTTTGCATTTTTAATTTACTTCTACACCCATTGATCTAGCAGTTCCTTCGACAATCCTGCGCGCCATTTCTGGATCCGGTGTGTTTAAATCATCCATTTTCTGTTTTGCAATTTCTTGTGCCTGCAGTTTTGTTATCGATCCGACAGTTTCAATTCCGGGTTTCGTTGCGCCCTTATCTTTCTTCATTGCCTTTTTGATCATTTCAGCAACAGGAGGTTTTTTTGTGATAAAAGAGAATGTGCGGTCTTCGTATACAGTTATGATAACAGGCAAGACGTTGCCTTTTTGATCGGCTGTTTTGTCATTGAAGGCTTTGACAAATTCCATTATTGGCAATCCATGTTGGCCTAAAGCAGGACCAACAGGTGGTGCCGGTGTTGCGCTGCCAGCAGGAATTTGTAATTTAATGAGTGTTTTTATTTTTTTAGCCATTACAATTCTTATTGCTTTCTAGATTTGGTGATGCTTGAGGGATGTCAGATATTTCTTTTACGCGCATGTCTTTTCTGCCAAAAAACCCTTTTCGAGCGACACCCGAAGCAATAAGACCTCGATTCATTTGTTCAGCGATAATTTCAGCATTTGCATCAATTCCAGTAAGTTTTAAAATTGTACCATCAGCTAGTTCAAATTTTCTTCCTTTTTCATTCATAAGTTAAATTTAGAGTTTTTGTAATTGACAACAGAGTATTCTGAAGATCAGAAGTGTAGTCAATCACAGGTACATTCGTTCGGCCAGCTGGCAAAACTCCCGTATGATTAATGCTATTATAACTTTTTTACTTGTAAAAAATCAAGGGATCTCACTCGATTTTCGATTTATAGTTTCTTTACTTGGAGAAAATCGAGTTCGACTGGAGTTTCTCTTCCAAAAATGCTCACCAGTACTTTGAGTTTTCCTCTTGTTTCATCAATTGCATCAATCGTACCCAGGAAGTCTGCAAATGGGCCATCAACAATCTTTACCGCCTCACCAGTTGCATATGATGTTTTGTAAATAGGTTCTTCTGTTTTCATAAATTCCTGGATAGCGGTAACTTCTTTATCTGAAATTGGTGTTGGTTTGCTACCTGCGCCAATAAATGCAGTTACTCCTTGCGTTGTGCGGACGAGAAGCCATGATTCATCATCCAGAATCATGCTGACAAGAACGTATCCTGGAAAGATCTTCTCTTTTACTGTCTCTTTTTTTCCTTGGGAAACTTTGATGGTGTTTCGTGTAGGAACGAGAATATCAAATATTCTGTCTTCAAAGCCCATTGATTCAACCCGCTGTTTGAGGGATTTTGCCACTTTGTTCTCATGTCCAGCGTAGGTGTGAATAATGTACCATCTGGCCTGGCTTTTATCAGCTTGTTTTTTTTCTGTTTGTTCGTCTTTTTGAACTGTTTTTACCTGATCCATAATAAAACTAAAAAGTTAAAAGTCAAAAGTCAAAACTAAAACTCAAAATTCAAAAGTTTTAAGTTTTACGATTTAGTTTTGCGCTTTGCGATTTGAGTTTTGAGCTTATTTTAATATTACCTCCGTTATCTTAGTTAAAATGTAATCAAGGCCTCCAATATAGAAGCCGACTACAATGCTTATTGTTATGACAATAAAGGTCAGCCTTATGACTTCACTTCTTGTTGGCCAAACAACCTTCCTCAACTCATCCCTCGTCTCCTTTAAAAACGCTAGAGGAGTAGTCATAGAGCCTCAATTCTAGCAGATCCCATTTGACATGTAAAGTTGCTAGAGGGTAAAATAATGAAATGGTAAAGAAAATCAGGAAGGCAGTTATTCCAGCCGCCGGTTTTGGCACCCGCTTCTTGCCTCAAACAAAGGCAATGCCCAAGGAGATGCTCCCGGTTGTAGACAAGCCAATAATTCAATACATTGTCGAAGAGTTAGTAAGTGCGGGAATTGAAGATATAGTCATTGTTACCGGATATCACAAGAGGACAATTGAGGATCATTTTGACCGGCCGAGCATGGAGCTGATTGAAAATCTTCGAATGGGAGGAGAAAAAAAACTTCCGCTTCTTCAGGAGATAGAAAAAATTTCAGAAATGGCAAATTTTGTCTATGTCCGCCAAAAGGGCCCATACGGCAACGGAACACCGCTTTTAAATGTTCGGCAGCTTATTGGCGATGAACCATTCATTTATACCTGGAGTGATGATTTTATCAAAGCCTCACCAAAATCCCGTTTCCAGCAGCTGATTGATGTATATGATGAATTTGGATGCTCGATTCTTGCAAGCGTAAGAGCAACAAAAGACGAGGATTATGACCGGTATGGATTTGCAGGAGGAAAGAAGCTTAGGGATGGATTGCTTGATGTTAATACGATTATTGAGAAGCCGGGGAAAATATCTGCTCCTTCAGACCTTGCCAATGTTAGCGGATTTTTACTCACTCCTGATATCTTTGAATACGTTGAAAAAGCGCTTGCAAATCTTCGTGAAGATGAAGAACTTTATTACAATGATGCACTGAAATTGATGCTGAATGACAAAAAGAGGATTCTTGCCTGCGAGATTAAAGGAGGAGTGTACTACGATACGGGTAATAAACTTGAGTACCTGAAGACTGTTGTTCGTTTTGCACTCGAACACAAAGAGCTCAATGGTAAGTTCCGGGAATTTCTTAAAGGATTGGACCTTTAGATAGTGTCACAGTTCCAGCGTCCATTATCCGTTCTCTTCGTTTTTTTCGTCTTCGTTTTAATTCTTCAGGTGGTATAACTCTTAGCCCTGGAAGAATGTTACGTAGCCATTTTTTGGTTTCTGAAGCCACAATTCGGGGATCTACGTGTGCGCCGCCCTTGCCCTCTCTTATGACATGATCAATATACCCAGCTTTTTGTTGTCCTTGTGCAGTAGCATCGGTTAGTTGTCTTGCAACAGTTTCAAGTTCGGCCATCTGTGCTTTGGTAGCGTGTTCTTCATCTATAAAGGGTTTTTTTGTGATAATGGTATAGAGTACTGGTAAATCTGAGACCCAAAATGTTGCATTCTCCCAGGCTGCCGCTGCATCCGCATGCCAAATATAGGTGGCGCCTCCGCCACTACCCTTCTTGCCAATATTAATGCTTATAATAGGGTAGGGGTATTGATACATTGCGTCAAGCACTTCGGCAATTTCACCTACTTGATTTTCATCTTCGGCTTTTGTGTCACATGCTGCTCCTTCGGTATCTCCTAGGAGTAGTACGGGAAGCTTGAGCTTCTGGGCAAACTTGAGCATTCGTTTTGTATGTCGCCAATCTGCGGGTCGTTGCGGGTCATATTCCGAGACTTTTTTCTTCCGCTGTCTTTCTTGTGCCATAACAAAAAGCGGTTCTCCGTCAAGGGTGACTAGCGCTTCGATATTTGGAGGAACTTGAGTTGCATCACGAACAGTATTAATCGTAGTTAGCAATTCTTTGTCATCAAACACGCGTGCACGAGAAGCTATAATATCAAGCGCTGTTGGTCTACCGGGATGTTTAATGATACGCCTGCGATCAAGCACAGAGAGAGTATTCTCATATTCCGACACGAAAATGATCTCTTCTGAGTTTTGATGTCCATAGTGATCCCAAAGTTTACTTATTTGTTTGGGTATCCAACTTGGGTGATATGTATCAGGAGCATCATATCGTGCTGCTTGACTTGCGCTTCGTATGAAGCCACTCTCTTCTGGTGGTTTATAAACAAGGTGTGGATCGGTAGCGACATTTGGATATTTCTTTTTGAGAAGGTGGAGAATATGGGTGATGCTGTCTGAGGCTTCTTTGGGACTTGATAATACCATGTCTGCTGCAGCTCTTTTTTGAAAATGCCTAGGCGCTGAATGGGTGCTTGCATCCATTACCTTGTATGCATCTTGGGCGTTTGTAGTGGCTGGTTTTTTCCCCTCAACGAGTGCGACAGCATATGGAGAGGCGAATCCTATTTTCGTTTTTTTCTTATCGTCTTTTTCTTCGGGATCGTCAACAGCAATTTTGATATCGGCTTTACCTTGTACTGATGCGAGAAAGCCGCCATAGTTTGGTCCTACTGCTACATCTACGTGGAACAGTGGCGGGTAGTCGGAAAGCGCACCAACCATACCGCTCATTAGCTGTAGTGCATGGTCATTTTCGTGCTGGCGCATACCAGCTGAAGTTGAGATGGTGACAAGTGGGAGGTTTTTTTCATGAGCCAGCCTGCATGCATCCTGAAATGCGGATGCTTCAGCTTTGCCTATGGTTCCAGCAATAAAGTCACTGTTTAGGTAGTACACCACAAATTGAATACCATCTCGTTTCAAAATACCAAACTCTGCTGCTGTATCTTGGCCTGTCTCCTTGCGATATTTTTGCAGATATTCTCCATACGTCATGACTCTTTCAGAGTTTGCCGATTTAATAGTGAGGTTAAGAGGTAGTGCGTTAAGATTGAGGCTTCTTGACGGGGTATAACGCGTAAATGGATGATTGTCAATAAATTCATGTATTGGTTGTGCCTTTTCTGTTTGCCGGTGCATCCACCAATCCTCAAGTGATGTCGTTGTGGCTTTTGGATTCTGAAATGGATCCCGTAAAGCATCTATGAGGAATTCGCGATTTGTTGTGACGCCTGCAATTTCAAGTTGCTGAAGGAATTGCGTCAGTAGGACAATTGCCTGACCCCTTGTCTTTGCGTGGGCGATTGCTTTGCATAATGTTGAATCGTAGTCTTCAGTTATCTGGTCATTTTCTTCATAACCTTTATCAACTCGGACTCCTAAAATCTTTGGTATCTTAAATTCATTTAATTCGCCTCTCTGAGGGATAAATTCTCTAGAAGTATCTTCGGCATAGATGCGGGCTTCGATAGTATGTCCTTGTTCTTTAATTTGTTCTTGGGTGAAGGGTAGTTTTTTTCCTTCGGCAATATCTATCATGAGATCAACGATGTCAATTTTTTTTGTCCCGACTGGTGTGACAATTCGTGTTTGTTCTTCCGTTACAGGATGTTCTACTTGAATTCGAGGATTTACTTCCATAAAGTACCAAGCAAGATCATCACCGTGTTTTTTGTCTCGATCGATGACAAATTCCACTGTGCCAACGCCAGCGTATCCGACTTCTTTGGCAAGATTTACCGCAGACAGGCGCATATCATTTCTCATATGGTCAGTAATATATGGAGAAGGAGATTCTTCAATAACCTTTTGATGTTTTCGCTGCATCGTACAATCGCGTTCTCCAAGCGCTATGACATTCCCATAGTTATCACCGGCAATTTGAATCTCTACATGCACTGCGTTCTCGATAAACCGTTCTAAAAATAGTCCTTTATTTTTGCCTATCCGGAGTTGTCTATACGCATTCTCAAGCTCTTCTCTATTTCGTGCAATGAGATTACCCATGCCTCCGCCAAGGTCGGGATCTTTGACCATAATGGGGAAACCAATGTGTTCTGCGGCTTTTGTCATTTGTTGGTATGTTGTCAGGAGGGATGTCCCTTCAAGTACGGGGATTTTTACAATTTTGCCGATTTTTACATTTTTTGCGATATCTCTTGCTTTTATTTTATTACCGAGTTTATCCATTGCTTCTGATGATGGCGCAAGCACACGGATAGGGGGTTTGTTTTCTTCACACATGCGGACAAACTCTGCATTTTCGGCAAGAAAACCGTAGCCTAGGAAGACTGCATCAGCGCCAAAGGTATTTGCAGTTTGGATCATAACATGCGGATTTGCGTATGATTCTTCTTGATTTATTCCTGGGAGAGGTGCAAGCTCCCAGCCTCTTTCAATATTTTCATCCGCCAAGCGAGTGGCATAGGATTCTCGTTCCGAGGGAAGTTCTGAGTATGGGATAACAGCGCGAATATCTCGACGCTCACAAGCTTTTGCAGCACGAACTGCAATCTCACCCCTATTGGCTATAAGTAGTGTTTTTATTGGTCGTATTAATTCAGGCGTAGTGAGTTTTTCGTGTGTAGGCATGCTAGTTAATTGGTTCTATATACCCAATGATGTCCCCGTTTTTTATCTCAAATCCTGAGGGCACATCAGGGACAGTGATTGCAGTTACTTTTCCACCATTTGGGAATTTTTCTTTTGGCAATGTATAATTCAAGCGAATCTTTTTTCCCTTCATGAGTATGAGGATCGCATCCCCGGGCATCAGTATTTTTCCCTCAGAAGCAATAGTCTCTTCAGCTTGATTATTTACCTTGCGATATGCAGTATATACTTCTTTATCGTTTGGAAACTGTGCGATAAGAGGAATACCCCGCGGGACCTCTGCTATAAGCTGGGTTAAATCGCCCTCAAGTGCAATATTAAATGTTCTATCTGCATTGTGCTTTAGAAAACGTATTGTAAGCGTTTGGTCAGGATCACCCCGTAGGGTATGTGACAATTGCACGTTTGCTGATGTTTCGCGCACAATTCGTTCAAGCGATTGAGCAAAGTGTTCTGGGATAATATGAGTAAGAAGTTTGAGCTTCTCGGCTGGATCACCAGCAAGAGGATGCAGTTCTTCTGGGAGCACCCGTTCAATACGGGAGAGATTTTCTTTGGCGACACGCCTTTCGGTTTCAATTGCCATATTAATCACTTATTCTGATTTTCGTGTTCGAGTCAAAGAGCGATATTGTTTTAAGACAGCCATCAGTTGTTGCAATCAGAATCCCACGACCCACGCCGGTATCAATAACTTCTCCTTCTGTGACTACCTGTTCATCTTTATATACCCGCACAAAGCGTCCCAATACGTATGAGAAGTATTGCCATCTAGCATCATATTCATTTCGGACAGATTGATTTTTGTTGATTACTTCTGTATCAGGTCCAATTGCTGCAATAGCAGGAAGGATGTCTATGAGCAAAGATTGTCGTGTATTAACATCCCCTGTGAGAAGGTTGAGTGAAGTTGCTCCGTAGTCAGCTGGAAACGTTTCTAATTCATCTTGTGTGTAGTGCACATTAATGCCGATACCTACATTTGTACCTTTATATCGATGGTTAACGTCATAGATATTTTGTGTTAGTATGCCAGCAAGTTTTTTGCCATTGGCAACAATGTCATTTGGAGGTTTTATTTTGATTGCTTGGCTGTCTGTTGTTTCGCGTAGGAGTCCACATAAGTGAAGCGCAACAAGATCAGATAATTCGTATATGACGGAGTCATCAATATGAAGCAGGACGCTTGCAAGAATTGAACATCCTGGTCTGTCGTGCCATTTTTTCCCCTCGTCTCGTCCAACACCCTGTGTCTGATGATCCGCAATGACGACTGCTTGCATACCGTTTCCTATCAATGCAAGTTTTCGTGCCTCTTCCATGGTTGTTATGGTTTCTGCCATATGCAAAACAATATCATATCCGTATTTTCCCATTTCTGCAGTCAGCAGTGGAATGTTGTAGCGATCTAGTTGTAGATTTCTCTCCCGCTCTAGTGGACTCATAGTTTTTTAGATGCTCTATTGTAACAAAAGTGGTTATAAAAGCAAGAATAGGTAACGTTGTGTATACTATATTCTGTGCTGAAAAATCAGAGACTAATTTTTATTATAGCGGGATTTGTGACATTTGTTTTCTTTTTTTTCTTTTCATTTCTGGTTGGGAAGGATATATTTACACAGTTTGATTTTGATACGACAGTCAGGCTTCAGGATAACATACCGCGGCGGTTTGATGAGTTTTTTTCACTTTTTAGTTTAGTTGGGAATTTTGAAGTGATGCTAATTACGTTGCTTTTGTTACTTATGTTGCTTAGGAATATTTGGGGTGTTTGGGCTATTTTCCTCTTTTTTATTTTTCATTTTGTCGAATTGTTTGGCAAAATAACTCTTGAACATCTACCACCGCCGCATTTTATGCTTCGTACTGATCTGCCGTTTGAGTTCCCGCAGTTTTACATCAGGCAAGAGTTTTCTTATCCCTCAGGTCATAGTGGCAGAACCATGTTGATATCAACAATGCTTCTTATGCTGGTTATTACATCCAGGAAGATTCATTGGGGAGCCAAAGCAGCGCTTGTAGCAGGAATTTTACTTTTTGATTTCATTATGCTGCTCTCGCGCGTCTATCTTGGAGAGCATTGGACGTCGGATGTGATAGGAGGCGCAATGCTTGGCATCTCTTTTGGCTTACTGAGCGCAGCAATTCTTGTTAAAGGAGGAAAAAAATATGCGACGCGTTGAGGTTTTGCAACCAGCGCAAGAAAAAAAAGAGGTCAAACTGAACCCACCTGAACTTACAGAAGAGGATAGGCGTGACATTGAAAGGGCTGAGGGGGAGGGGATGCCTTGTTGGAACACCGCTGAAAAGAAGAAGATTGCGAATGAAAAAAATAAAAATAATGAAAAGCCTCAGACTGTAGTCAAGAGATAATCTACATCATTTCAAATATCATGTCATCAGTTGCGGCAAGTGTATTGGGGAAAATCTTTTTTGCGATTTTTTCAGCATTTTTCCTTTTTTCGATTGTCGTGTATTTACTGGCGTCAAAGTGAGTGAGAATGAGTTTTTTTACGTTATTTTCTTTTGCTATTTGTGCTGCCATTTTAGGATCTACATGCCCCCAGATATCTTTTTGAGCATCAATAAAAGAACATTCGTGGATAAGAAGATCTGCATTGCTTGCCAAAGGAGCGTTGGCGCCGCTTTTTCCGCAGTCTCCTGAGTATGCAATTGTTTTTCCGTCCAGTGTTACTCGGTATCCATGGTCCCGATATGCATGGAACTGTTCAATGACTTCAACAGGGAAGGGGATGTTATTTAAACCTTCTTTCAGCTGGTGAACTCTAATATCCATTCTTAAGTTCACAATATTTTTTGGCTGCGCTTTGTGTCCAATTGTGTAAGGAGGATTTACCAGTGTCTCAAAATCTTTTTTTCTTTCCGGCGCAAGATAGAGGTCAATCCCTTGTTTGAATGTAAATTTAGGAAGAGAATGTAATCCTGAGACATGATCTATATGGAAGTGGGTAATGAAAAGCGAAATCGGTTTATTTTCAGTAATGTGTTTGTCAAGTTTGTAGAAACCATTGCCCGCGTCAAAGATAACGTAACGTTCTTTGCTGTCGATCAGAATGCAGGGAGTATTTCCTGTCTCTGTCGTATACCATCCATTTGTCCCTAAGAAAATGATTTTCATGTCCAGTAATTATAGCAGACAAGTTCAAGCTCTTTTAGTATGTGGAATAGTAAACTGAAAGGTTAAATAGTCTTGCTATATGAATCTATGCAGGGGTGGAGGGATTCGAACCCCCAGGATCCGCTTTGGAGGCGGACCGTTTACCATTAACGAACACCCCCGAGTTTGTACGTAAACGCATTATAGAGGGCTAGAAGCTCTTTTGCAATTCTTGCATCGTAATAAGAAATTGCTATGCAGCCTGCATAATCCTTATGAATTCTTTTCCCGGTGTTTTTCTTCTGGAAACTAGCGTAAAATTGTTTCAGCGGTATTTTTGTGACATTGCTCCAAAAACTCTTTTGAGTTAGATCGTCGTGATAATTATGTATATGAACAAGTGCTCGAAATTTTGATTCATTTAGGTTAAAACCTGATCGAAATACATGTAAAAAATTAGCGATTAAAGTTTTATCGGAGCTCGTGAAGCGTACAACTTTTGTATCTTTATTGCCTTCACACCACCAGAGCAATGTACAAAGAAGCTTACTAAGGTCTTTTGATAGGATTATATTCTTCATGTTTCGTGACGCTAAGAATTCATATTTTTTCATTTGTTTATCACGATATTCCTTTTTAAGTAAAACAGTTTTGTACTGTCCAAGTATTTGTTTATTTGCAAGTCTACCTTGCGCTTTTGAAGAAAGTTCGATTGATGAGAGCCATATAGACGCAGTGCTTTTTGATATATGAAGATGTTCTGATACCTCTTTGAGTGAAAAACCCTTTTTTCGTAAGGATATAGCCTTATCGTGAGTAATGTAAGAATAGGACATAAAATAGAAGTTATATAAACTATAGTTAGAGTACGATTTTATTTAAGTTTTGTCAATGGTAGAAAATTTTTATAAGTAGAATATTGTTTATAAGTTGAGGTTTTTTTACTTTAACTTATCATTTTCTTTGTGATCCGTAGCCTTGCGGCAGTGGCGGCAGAATTTCTTCAGCACAAGCTTCTCAGGCGTCTCCATTTTATTTTTCTGCGTGATGTAGTTTCTGTTCTTGCAAACAGGGCACACAAGCCCGATTTTGATCCGATGTTCACCTTTTTTTGCCATATAGCTTTTCCTTCAGAAAAGAAATTCGAATACCAAATTTCGAAATCCGAAAAATTTTACTTAGTAAGCTTAGCTATTTTAACATTTGAACTGTAATAAGACAAGGGTGTGGTTGCTCAAGAGTGGGGGGTTTGGTAAAATGATGCAAGCTGTTTTATTAATACCGCTCGCCGAGATAGCTCAGTGGTAGAGCAATTGTTTTGTAAACAATAGGTCCCGGGTCCGAATCCCGGTCTCGGCTCAAAAAATTGTATAATTCTGTTATTAATCTGCTGAGTTGGCGGAGTAGTCAATCGCACCTCGCTGTAGACGAGGCGGCCGAAAGGCCTACGGGAGTGCAAATCTCTCACTCAGCACTATTTATAAATGCCGACGTGGCTCAGTGGCAGAGCGAGTCATTGGTAATGACTAGGTCATGGGTCCGATTC
>CAZDTO010000012.1:0-5624 GCA_964508395.1 uncultured Gammaproteobacteria bacterium
GTATTCATGAGGGTAGTATAACACACTATTTACTTGTTGTCAAGGGATAACTGCCCAATTTGCTCCTTGACAAAAGTGCTACACTTTGTTATTTTAAGATTATTATAATTGCTATAACGATTATAATGATTATAAAAGTTATAGTCCAAGACTAATGATCAATCAAACAATATCAATTGACAATCTTCCTGATCTTCTGACAGTCCGCGAGGTTGCGCAAATTCTCAGAGTCTCCCCTCTGACAATCAAAAGATGGGGAAAAAGAGGAAAATTGCCAGCAATAAGAATCAATTCCCGGGGAGACCGCAGATACAAGAAGGAAGCGGTTTTGTGGCTTTTAGGTATACAAGCTAAAGTATAAAGTCCTCCTTGGCCCTCGAAGCTTTAGCGAAGTGGGCTGGTTACTCGGAATCCAAGCCAAAGCCTAAAAATTATTTTTTCTTCAAATATTCAATTCTTTTCCTAAAAAGATTTTCTCTAAACCCGCCCTCCATAACAAACTTCTTTTTTAATGCAGCAATTTGCCTAGAAAGCAAATAAGACTCCATCTGACAAAAAGTCAGTAACATATTAGCTGCCTCTTCGGGGTCTTTAGGGAGATTTGGGGTATTCGGGATATTAAATTTTACCCAAACCGCCCTAAAATTCCTAAATCCCCTAATTTTCCCATCATCTTTCGACCAAGTAGAAAGTTTTTTCTGTCTTAGAAAATCCTCGTAATCTGCAGCCAATTCTTTTATAGAACCTTCCGCTACTCCTAAAAGTTTTATATAACTTTCCAGACTTTGTATTGTATATCCCTCAGCGATATTCTGCTTACCAGATCTTCCTGCTTGTTCCATTTGATCGCGTGTTCTGGATTTATAGCTGATCCAACGCTTGATAAATTCAACATTTAAATCGCAAATAACTGTTGCCAAAATATAGGTTGTAAGTTTTTTATATCCTTCCATTTTAATTATTTTTGTTCCCGACTATCCACCAGTCGAAAGTAATCGGCGCAGACGTCGGAGACGGGATTGCAACCTTGAATTTACCATCTGATTTCGCAACAACTGTAATTTGTTTATCCGTCAGAGATGTTGTTGTCAGGAATATTTTGGAACTCGAAGTTGCAATGCCTGTATTAACCTCAACAGATGTTGCGCCCGCAGGAATTGTTGCTGATCCAATGCTTTCTTGTCCTAACACTGTGTAGTTCTCAGCCTCAACCGCTTTGGCAGTGATCGTTCCGGCAGCTTTAAGATTTCCCGCTGTATCCATGACAATCAACCCATCAAATATATTGACTGCGCCAAGCGCATTTTTCTGAAGATATAAATCTCCAGCCAGAGTATTTATCTCGCCATCCAAGCCGTGGATTGATAACAAGCCTGCATTGATATTGCCTGTTACTCCAAGGGAAGTTACCGTTGTGTGACCCAAAACCATCAGATTGTCAGTAATTGTTGCGTTATCTATCTCAACATCGCCAAGGTTAAGCTCTGCGGATGTACTCGCTCCAAGAACTTGGGTATTTACAATCTCTGTAAGATATGCGGATATCGACGCTTGCTGTTCAAATTGCAACGATAATAAATCGAGTTTGGATTCCAACTGTGTAACTTTATCTTTCAATCCCTGGAACAACGGATCATTTTCAAGCACGTAATCTGTCTTTGCCGCGAGCTGAGCCGAGGCTGAAGCTAAAGTTGCTCCCTGCAAGGTTAACTGGTCTCCTATGCTTGCGACTGTTGTAGCCATTCCAGCCAGCGTCCCATCGTATGATACAAAGACCGAAGGATTGTACCAAGTTATATTTACCGAAACCAAAATCTCCCCAACCCCCTCGCCTCCAAAGGGTTCGATGGCCTTGCCTAAAATCTGGCCAACAGTCGTAGCTTTCACCGCTACCCCCGGAATAGAAGACGAAGTCAGCGGATCTCCTATTTTTATTTCCCCATTTGCAGTTGACACTCTTGTTCGTACTTGTCCGACCAATCCGACTGCCACTGATCTGTCTCCTAGATTTTCTCCTCCCAGAAATGCCGGACGCGCGCTGGCAACACCCAAAATCTTGTTATCAAGTGAATTGCACAAAACTGCAAATCCGCTTTCGTTAAGACACATAACCGAACCAAATTCTACGTTTTGGTTTGGGTCTTTTTTGAAGTATTCTGCAAAGTCAGCAATACCCGAAGTTGCATACGTCACTCCTGTTCCCCCATTTCCCTGAACAGATCCGACAATTCCGATTCCTGCTGTTTCAAAACTTATAAAATGATTGGTTGAGGAGACAACTGTTGTTGAAGTGTTGCCAAGTTTGATTATCAAACCATCAGCGCCTGTATTTGTGCTTGTGTTGTAAATTTGCGCAGCCGCAGTCGCATCTTGAGAATCCTGAACATCAAGCTTTAAGCCAGGCGCCGCTGTCCCAATGCCTATTCTGCTATTGCTTGCGTCAAAGCTCATCAGATTTGATTCGATGTTCAATGCGTCAACATTGTTTATCAGATTCCATGTTGATACGACTGCTGTAGTTGCAATGCTGGCTACCGCTCCTCCCCCGCTGAAAGCAAAGTAATTATTGCCGTTCCTCTTGAGCCTTACTAAATCATTGCCTGCATTCCCAGCATCGTTCACTTCCAAAATTGCATTACTTGGTATCGTACCTGTTACATCAAATAAATGATACCCTGTGGTAGCAGTGAAAAATGTTCCTGCTGCTGCCGAAACTACATGAAGTTTACTTGTCGGACTCGTTGTCCCGATACCCACATTTCCGCTGTTCTGAAGATAAAGTTGTGTTGCCACCCCCGCATCTCCCCCAATACTTTTCTGAAAATTCAGACTTCCGTTGTCAAGAATATTAAATGTATGAGCAGTTCCTGAACCTCGAAGAGAAAGATTTGCTGACAAAGATGCGGAGCCTGTCACATCCAATTCCGTAAGAGGAGCTGTTTGTCCTCCAATTCCTACATTTCCATCCAATCTTGTAGTCCCCGCATCCACCCACAGGGCGTAGGAATTGGTAAGAGTTATGTCCGCACCCGTTATTGGCGCTCCTGCGATATAGAATGTGGTAGTGTCGGTTACGCTTTCAGCAGCGCCGCCATTTACGCCTTGAAAAGTATCCTGCCCGATGCTAACCTTTCTGAAAGCTGAGAGTTGCGTGCCAGAACTGAAATTGACAGTGCGGGTATCCACTCTAAAGTGCCTGACTTCCCCAGACACTCCGCTCATTGTTCTTATCATCACATCAACAATCGGGTCTGTCTCGCCCTGAACCAGAAACCGATTTACGCCATCTGCCATGAAATTCATGACTGTGCCGCTCATTTCAATCCTGTTATTGCCGTTTGCAAACTGCAGAATGCCTCCATTTCCTATTGTCCATGTTGAAGCAGCATTTGCTGTCAGAGTTAATGCCTGGGAAGCTCCTGCTACAACAGAGAATGCTCCTCCTGCTGGTCCTGTGATAGATGCTGCTCCGTCAGCATCAACAAAAGTGATATCTCCGACAGAGGAAACTCTAAGACTGTCTGTTCCATCCCCTACTTCAAATCTTGAAGAAGGACTGGAGTCTCCAATACCTATGTTTCCATCATTTTGGATATATAGAGCTGTTGCCACTCCAGCGTCTCCGCCAATACTTCTTTGAATGTTTAGACTTCCATTGTCAAGGATATTAAATGTGTGGGCAGTTCCTGATCCTCTTAAAGAAAGGTTTGCTGACAAAGAAGCAGAACCTGTGACATCCAAAGCCGTGAGAGGGGTTGTATTGCCGATGCCGACCCTACCTGAACTATCTATTCTTACCTGCTCCGTATTAGAAGTAACAAATGATATCCTATCAGTAGAACCGTCACCTTCTATATAAGTAGTCGAATCGGTCCATTCAAGATTCCCACCTGTCGCCAGTCTAATATTGCCATTTACTTCCAGTTCTCGCCCTGGGCTCGTTGTCCCGATGCCCACATTTCCGCTGTTCTGTAGATAAAGCTGTGTTGCCAACCCCGCATCTCCACCAATACTTTTTTGGAAATTAAGGCTTCCATTGTCCAAAATATTAAATGTGTGGGCAGTTCCCGATCCTCTAAGAGATAGATTTGCAGACAGAGATGCCGAGCCTGTGACATCAAGTGCGGTAAGAGGAGCAGTATTGCCAATACCCATAAGTGTTGCATTGGGAAAGTTAACTGTTGCATTTCTGATGGTTGCTGTTCCTGTTGTTGCGCCTACAGTTAAAGTAGTTGCCGCTCCTGCAAGGTTCACTGTTGTTGCTGTTGCATTGACTAAGCTAAAAGTGGTTGAGGGAGTTGTAAGAGAGGTTGTGATATCAGGAGAAGTAGTGGCTAGAGTTCCATTAACAGTAGTTGTTACTCCTGATCTTCCAATAGCTAAGGATGTAGCATTGGTTGGGCCGACATTCAATGCGCCTGCAGAATCAACTGCCATTGTTCCAGATGTTGCTGTCTGTATGGTGAGGTTGCCTGAAGTATTTGTCCAGCTTGATGTTCCTCCTGATGCAATAACTAATGCTCCTGTTGAATTGCCAATGTTGGTAGCAGAAGTTCCTGTAGCGTTAATATTCCCTGTTCCTGTAACTGTTATTCCTCCTGTTCCTTGAATAAGACCTGATCCTGAATTAACTCCAACTCCAACTATTGCTCCTGCGGAAGACACAGTGAATTGAGAAGTTGAACCAACAGCAAATAATGCGGATGGAGCAGTATTGCCGATTCCTATGTTTCCGCTGTTTTCAAGGTATAAGACATTGGAAACTCCTGCGTCTCCGCCAATACTTTTCCTAAAGTTAAGTGAACCATTGTCAAGGATATTAAATGTATGGGCAGTTCCTGATCCTCTTAGAGATATGTTTGCTGAGAGAGATGCAGAGCCTGTTACATCAAGAGCTGTTAATGGTGTTGTGATACCAATGCCCACATTTCCTCCAAATGTGGAAATTCCGTCTACTTCCAATACTCCTTCTAGATATGTGTCTTCACCATCCTGAGTGATGGTTGGTGTTCCATTACCAACCTTTAGGTTGCCTGTTAGGATATTTGCCAGTCCTGTTGCCGCGCCTGTTGTTAATGTGATATCTCCTGATGTTGTTGTAGATAGATCAATGTTTGCAGAAGTGGTGTTGATGGCTAGAATTCCTGATGTAAGACTCCAGGTTGAGCCAAGGTTTCCTGTCAGGGTCAGTGCACGGGAAGCTCCTGCTACAACAGAGAATGCTCCTCCTGCTGGTCCTGTGATAGATGCTGCTCCGTCAGCATCAACAAAAGTGATATCTCCGACAGAGGAAACTCTAAGACTGTCTGTTCCATCCCCTACTTCAAATCTTGAAGAAGGACTGGAGTCTCCAATACCTATGTTTCCATCATTTTGGATATATAGAGCTGTTGCCACTCCAGCGTCTCCGCCAATACTTCTTTGAATGTTTAGACTTCCATTGTCAAGGATATTAAATGTGTGGGCAGTTCCTGATCCTCTTAGAGATATGTTTGCTGAGAGAGATGCAGAGCCTGTTACATCCAATGCTGTTAATGGAGCAGTATTGCCAATACCCATAAGTGTTGCGTTGGGAAAGTTAACTGTTGCATTTCTGATGGTTGCTGTTCCTGTTGTTGCGCCTA
>CAZDTO010000012.1:5724-19650 GCA_964508395.1 uncultured Gammaproteobacteria bacterium
TTGGGAAAGTTAACTGTTGCATTTCTGATGGTTGCTGTTCCTGTTGTTGCGCCTACAGTTAAAGTAGTTGCCGCTCCTGCAAGGTTCACTGTTGTTGCTGTTGCATTGACTAAGCTAAAAGTGGTTGAGGGAGTTGTAAGAGAGGTTGTGATATCAGGAGAAGTAGTGGCTAGAGTTCCATTAACAGTAGTTGTTACTCCTGATCTTCCAATAGCTAAGGATGTAGCATTGGTTGGGCCGACATTCAATGCGCCTGCAGAATCAACTGCCATTGTTCCAGATGTTGCTGTCTGTATGGTGAGGTTGCCTGAAGTATTTGTCCAGCTTGATGTTCCTCCTGATGCAATAACTAATGCTCCTGTTGAATTGCCAATGTTGGTAGCAGAAGTTCCTGTAGCGTTAATATTCCCTGTTCCTGTAACTGTTATTCCTCCTGTTCCTTGAATAAGACCTGATCCTGAATTAACTCCAACTCCAACTATTGCTCCTGCGGAAGACACAGTGAATTGAGAAGTTGAACCAACAGCAAATAATGCGGATGGAGCAGTATTGCCGATTCCTATGTTTCCGCTGTTTTCAAGGTATAAGACATTGGAAACTCCTGCGTCTCCGCCAATACTTTTCCTAAAGTTAAGTGAACCATTGTCAAGGATATTAAATGTATGGGCAGTTCCTGATCCTCTTAGAGATATGTTTGCTGAGAGAGATGCAGAGCCTGTTACATCAAGAGCTGTGAGAGGAGTAGAATTTTGAATACCAACGTTTCCGCTATTATTTATTACAAATCTGGTTGTTCCTGAGGCGGAGGCGGTCAGAATATCCTGCGCTTGTACTTGATTTACTATCAATGCCGAAGTGCCCGAAAATGCAATTCCCGCATCTGGCAGAATAGCAAAGGACGGGGTGTTAGTCGACAACTGTTTGGTTGTGGAATTCCATTTGAATTGAACATTTGTAGCAGGAGTTCCTCTTTCAAAAGTCAGAGTCGCATCTTCAGTATCTGCTGTTGCGTTGTCTGAGTTAATTAACCAATCGGCAGCTGATGTTGATCCGCCGGTTACTGTTCCGGCAATATTTGTGAAATTACCAGTATCCGCATAAATAGTTGCGAAACGTTTGGCAGATGAACCAATATCATGTGTTGAGCCTACGGTTGGGCCTATAATTCCAGCTATTTCAAGCTTGAAGGTAGTCGGAGTTACAGTTCCGATTCCCACATTTCCGCCATTCATGACAAAAAGCGATGGGGTGGCTGAGGCTGGGGAAAGAGAAATTGCTCCGGTTGTAGTTCCGCCGATTGTCAACGTTTGAAGTCCTGTTGACTGAATTGTCGGCGTTGTGGTAAATGTTAATCCTCCGGAAACAGTTGCAGAACTTCTTAAATCTAATCCTCCCAAAGGAGCAGTTGTCCCGATACCCACATTTCCGTCGTTTTGGAAAAATAAGGAAGTAGCTAAACCCGCATTTCCGCCAATACTTCTTTGAAAATTGAGACTTCCATTGTCCAAAATATTAAATGTGTGTGCTGTTCCACTACCTCTTAAAGAAAGATTTGCAGACAAAGATGCAGAGCCTGTTACGTCTAGTTCTGCTAATGGAGATGTTTGGCCGCCAAAACCAACATTGCCTCCCGCAAAAGTCAAAACATTGCTGGCGTGTGTTAAAGTTACATCCCCATTATTAAAGTTAACTACCGAGCCTGAGGCCAGGAACAAGTCGCTCCACATTAAAGCGGATGTACCAAGTGCTGCTCCATCACTTGTAGTTGGAGATGCTGTATCGGAAAAAGTTATTGCTGAGGATCCTGAATCAATAACAACATTTCCTGTTGTTGAATTCCCAAGCGTCAAAGTCTGCATGTTTGTTGTGCCCAAAACTCCTGTGCCTGTAAGCGTAGTTGCATTGTTGCCGGAATTGGCACTTATTGTTGCTGTTGGAGTTCCGCCTGCAATATTTATGAAAGCAATTTTTGCAGAAGATGTACTAGTTGCACCCAGTAAGATGTCGTCTGTTATATTTGTTGGACTCAAAGCCTGAGAATTTCTCTGCCAATATCCTGAAAACCCGCTTGACGCTGCGAACACATTATCAGCGTAAACATTGTCCCAAGGAAGAGCTGAAGTTCCCAAGTCATTTGCGCCGGTTGTTCCGATTGGAATAAGACTGGACCCTTCTGCAACTCTTCCTGTAAATGTAATTGCATCAGATGTTGCATCTCCCAGTCCGACGTTGCCGTTTAAGAGCGTTGCTCCTGTTACAGTTAATGCTCCCTTTAAGGTTGTCGCTCCTCCCGCAATCAAGGTTCCCGATAGATCAATAGAATCTTTAAGCGTCAATGTGACTGATGACCCCAGCGATACTGCTCCTCCCCCTGTCATATTGGTTCCGGCAGACACTGTGACTTTTGAGTTGACAAGTTCATCATTGGAAATTGATTGTCCCAAAAGTGATACTTCGCCCGACGCGTCTGGCAGAGTATATTTTCTGACACCGGATAGATTTGCAATCGTTAACTGTCCCCGGCCGTCAGCATCGTAAAAGAATACTGATGTTCCGCTGGTTCCTGTTTCTGTAAATGCCTCGCCCGTTGTTGAATCTCCTATGGATGTGAAAACCCCCTGCCACTCTGTGCCATTATACATATTGTAATGGTTTGTATCAGTGTTATATACAAAGAGACCGGCTGCAGGAGTGTTTATTGCATTAACCTGAGCCTCTGTCATTCTTGGGGCAAGAAAACCTTTATCCTCAGATGCAATTTCAAATATTGCGGAGGCATCCTGTTCCTTCGCTCCTACAACTACCGGGATATTGATTTTGAGAAGAAGGTCCTGTCCTGTTGTTGCTGCCAAAACAGCTCCGGCATCCACCTGGGGGACAAAGCTTAAATCCGTTTTTCTTGGACCTATTTGAAGGCTTATCTGGGGCAGATTTGATATGAATTTTGCAAACTGATCTTTTGTCGCGGACAGTCCGGCAACGACCGCAGCCACGTTTGACGTGACATTGTATTTCACCAAAATCACAGCTCCCGCAAAGCTAAGAAATAAAACAAGTATCCCAAAGACAAACCCTATTTTGGCTGGATTAACTTTAAATCTATCCCTATCTAGCTTTACGACGTCTGCAAGGCGTCGCCTTGCAGACTCAGATCCTTCCAAATTTTCTTGTGATTCGGTTTTGATAATTTCATCTTTGTGTTTTAGGAGAAAATGATTTTTGAGAAAGCTGCCGGAAGGAAGGCCGGTAAGAGCTGGCGGAAGAGAATGCGTAGCTTTGAACTCTTTTGGAGCTTCATTTTCTGAAAATAATGGTGCGACTTTCGCGGCGTTTCTCGCAGATTCTAAGTTTTTTTCAGAGGAAGTTTTGACTTTTGCCTTTTGACCTTTGAATTCTTCGATTTGGCTTTGTGTATATCTGCGCTGGTTTCCAGCTGTTCTTGTTGGCACAAAACGCCCCCGTTGGTCCCAACGACGGAGTGTTTTTGTAGATACTCCCAGAATGTTTGCAGCATCCTGGATCGAATATAGTCTATTATTCATCAGGGCAGACTTGTGCCTCCGTAGCCCTTTATGGGCGAAGGGGCAAAAAGTTAGACATCCCGAATCTAAATGTCCAACATTGTCCAAGTATTATTACGACATATTTCACAGCACTTGTCAAGGGGTAGATTAATCTTATCTTAATCATATCAAAAAAGTCCAATTTAGCCTCGTTTTTAGAGTAAAGCAAAAGTTGGACACCTATTGACTTAGTGATAAGATTATGATACAAAAGAGATAAATCGGTATGCTAAACATAAGTTATACAATTTCTCCGAGGCTAAAAGAACATTTGACCAAAATTGAGACTTTGAGAAAGCAAATTCTCCTAACCCCTATTCCTCCAGCAAAGGAACTCAAGCTTCGATGGGAGGCAACTTTTAACCGAATCTATGCTTGCGTGAAGTTAGGAGACAATCCCCTTAAAAAACAAGAAATGCTCAAGCTTCTGACTGAGATCGCCCACCGAAGAATGGAATCTGACCAGCAAGAAGTTGTTAAATTCAAATCTGCTTTGGATTATATATCCCAAAACTGGCTGGGGGCAGATACGGCTGTAAACGCTTCCGGTCTTATCGAGCTTAGCCGGATAATCGGCAGCGGCCGTCTTAGGGTTCCTCAGGCAGGATTGCAGCATCTTCTGAATTATCTCCAGGCCCGCCCCGAAAATCCGATCATACAAGCAGGAATCATATTTATCGAGATAGAAAAAATGCAGCTTTTTGAAGAAAAAAATAAATTAATATCATGCATTGCTTCGCTGGTTTTTCTCTACAAACACGGGTATGATTTTAGAGGCTTTGTGGCCTACGAAACAGAGTGGATAGAAGATAGCAATAGCTTTAGAGACAATCACGATCGGGCTTTGGCAAGTGTCAGCCTGACGCTGTGGCTTGAGTATTTTGCCGGCTGCATATTACGGCAGGCTGAAACTATTGCCCAGATGATAGAAAAACCAAAAGCTGCCACGCTGGATTTACGCAAATCCTTCTGGGAATTAAACGAAAGGCAAAAATCAATACTTAGTTTTCTCGATGCTCCCCAGGCTACGATAACAAATCGTCAGATCCGCAAACATTTCAAAACATCCCAGATAACAGCGTCCCGTGACCTGGCAAAACTTATAAATTTGGGTTTTTTGTTTTCTCATGGCAAAGGACGCTCAGTTTATTATACTAAAATCTGACACATAGTGTCATCCTGAACGTAGTGAAGGATCCCATGGATTCTTAACAGTAAACCAGATCCTTCGTTTCACTCAGGATGACATTGTGAAGCTAGATGTCCAAGTTTTAGGCTATCTGTACAAGTTTTTATGAGTACTAAAAATGGATCAGATACATCGCGTACACAACTGTCTCATGAGGCTCGCCTCGCTTCGCGGGCGAAGCGGGCTCGCCTCGCTGGAGCTCTGGCCAGCCTCGCGGCTAGGCGGGCGAAGCGGGCTCGCCTCGCTGGAGCTCTGGCCAGCCTCGCGGCTAGGCGGGCGAAGCGGGCTGTGACGCTTTCCCGGGCTGCCAAGCAACGGCTCAAATGGATGGAACATTTTGGCAAGTTCCGCAATGCCCGGTTAACCTGCCGGCACTTCGGCATCTCCCCTGATACTTTTTATCTGTGGAGAAGAAGATTTAATCCAGAGAATCTAAAAAGCCTTGAGGATGATTTTCGTACTCGTAAGCCCCGCAAAACCCGATTTTCAAAGCATCAGCAGGCTCAGCTTGAAACTGTCAAAAAATTAAAAGACGTAAACCCACGGCTTGGCAAGGTAAGAATCGCTAAAATTTTAAGGGAAATGGGCTATAAAATCTCCCCCTCCACAATCACCCGCCTCCTCAAGCTTCTGCAAGGCGACGCCTTGCAGAAGCTGGCGGATAGCTTGACTTCGATGAAAAAGAAACGTAAACTGAATGTACATATAAAACATAAATTAATATGAAATATGCTGCCCTTTTTGTATTTATATTCGGTCTTCTCTGTGGTCTTGCCTCCCCTGTCTCAGTTTACGCTCAAAGCACGGGTGCCGGCACAGCCATCTCTGTCCCCATAAGTGATAAGAATGCGAAAGATGGCCACATTATTGTTTCAACACCTACCGGATTTGCCTTGAGTACCACCACTTACGATACCAATATGTATGGAGTTTTCACGCAATCTCCTTCTGTCTATCTGGAAAACACTGCAAATCCGGACTTAAAACCTGTTACCGCCTCAGGGAAGGTTCTTGTTCTGGTATCCTCAATCAATGGAAACATAAAGATAAATGACTTTATAACTACTTCAACAATCGCAGGCGTTGGACAAAAAGCAACCCGAAATGGCATGGTTTTGGGAACTGCGCTTGAAAACTATAGTAATTCCAACCAAAAGCTGACAGCCAAGATCGAAGTAGCCGTCAATCCCCACTTCAACGCTTCCTTCGCCGACACAAAAACCAACGTGCTTGAGGTCCTAAGAAATGCATCTGATCCTACCACCCTAACTCAGCTCACGTCTCTACGCTACGTTGTAGCCGCGGGAATTGTGCTGGCTGCATTCGGAATCGGCTTTATTTTCTTTGGCCGGGTTACATCAAGCGGAGTTGAGGCATTGGGAAGAAATCCTCTGGCCTCAAGAACTATCCAACTGTCGCTAGTCTTTAACCTGATTCTTATGATTGTTATTATAATTGCGGGACTCGGAATCGGCTATATGATCCTAATTCTCTAATTCAAAAGTCAAAATGCAAAATTCAAAAAATACTCGCCTCGCTGAAGCTTCGGCGAAGCGGGCAATTCAAAATTAAAAAGTAACCAAACTTTTAACTTTTAACTTGAAATTTTGACTTCTAACTTTTGAGTTTTAACTTTAAATTATGAATATTGAGCCTATAATATTTTTTGAGATGGCTGCGATTATAGTTGTTTTTGCTATTGCTCTTTTGGGAGTTGTTTTTATTTTTACTCGGACTATAAAAAAACTTCATTCCACTCAGGAATCTTCCGAATCTGTAGATTCAGCCCGCCAAAAAGCTGTAAAAATTATCGATGATGCGAACAGCAAGGCAATGGATATTATAAATAAGACTAATTTATCGACAAATATTGCGAGTGATAATTTCAATCAGGAGGTGAAACGTATTGCCTCTTTACAGATCAAGGAATTCGAAAAAGCAACTTCTGATTTCTTAAAATTATATACCCAGATTCTTCAAGACCTAAAATCAAAAAACATAGAAGTATTCCAAAATGTATCAAAAGATATCGAAGTAAATACGATGACAGAGATAAAAAACTTTATTCAGTCTATGGGAGAACTAACTGCCTCCTCACAAAAATTGGTTAAAAAGAAAATTGATGCTGATTATTTAAGTGTAAAAAAGGAAATCGAAACCTACAAAGAAGAAGAGCTGAAAAAAGTAGATCAACAAATTTACGAACTTTTGGAAAAGGTATCTAAGCTGGCACTGGGAAAAGCATTAAGCCTCTCGGAACATGAGGATCTCATTGAAAAATCTCTGGAAAAAGCTAAAAAAGAAGGAACATTTGATTGATTATTAATTATTATTTATTAAATATAATATTGATCGAAACTCGAACAAATAATAAATAATAAACTATAAATAATATTTATCATTATATGGCGACAAAACAAAGTCATGAATTTAGAAAAAAGCTTATCGAATTTGCGATTAAGATTATTAAACTGACGAAAACACTTCCTAAAACGTCGGAAAATATGATTATTTTTAATCAGATTATTCGTTCATCTACTTCAATAGGGGGAAATTACGCAGAGGCAATTTTTGCCTTAACTAGGGCGGACTTCATTCACTGCTTGAACATTTGCAAGAAAGAAACATCCGAAACTCTCCATTGGTTAGAGGTTTTACTACGATTAAATACTAGTTTTTCAAGAGAAATACAATCTCTAGTTGAAGAGACTGAATCATATCTAAAAATTTTTATATCGTCTGTAAAAACTTCCCAATCCAAAATAATAAATAATAAGTTATAAATAATATTTATATGAAGAGAGATGTTTTAATATATTTTGATCTGATTACTTCTTTGAAAACCACACGCGAAGTCGATGATCTCTCTTTGGAAATTGACACTTTGGCATCCGAACTTTTCGGGTCTGAAAAAATGTCTTTGGAAAAAGCATTGGACTCAATTAGTTCGGATTCGGCTAAAAAGATAAAAGAGATATTCTCAAATAATAAGTTTGATATTGAGGATAAAAAAATAGTTTCAGATTTTCTGGATACCTTGAAGGATTTACTTAAGAAATTTAAAGTTATTAAGCTCATTTTAGCTTTTGATCCAACTCTAAAAACCATTGAGAAAATTCATGAATTCATATCCGAAAATATTGGCATTGGATATATTTTAGATATTGAGATCGACGAAAGTATTTTGGCCGGCGCGGCAGTTATGTTTAACGGAAAATACAAGGACTTTACTTTAAAGAAGTCTTTAGATGAGGTATTTGCGAATAAGTCACTTAAGATACTTGAGTAACTTGAGTAACTTAAAAAGAAAGGCAACTTATGAATAAAGTCAAATATCTTTTAACTTATCGCTATTCTGAAATCATTCACGACTTAACTGTCCAATTCACGAAGGCCTACCTCTTAGGTAACTTAAGCATCTTAAGAAACTTAAGTAACTTAAAAGGGAAAGCGGACTATCGTCAGGCCGACCAAATGAATCAGGCTGCCAGATCCGGAAAACAAAATATTGTTGAAGGAGTTGGTCAAAGCACGACATCAAAAAAAGGAGAAATCAAACTGCTCGGAGTAGCTCTTGCCTCTTTCGAAGAGCTTTTAACTGACTTCGAAGATTTTTTAAGACAAAATAATTTTGAAATCTATTCAAAAAATGATCCGCGAGTGACAGCTTTCCGGAAAACCGCCTTTCGGTTAAGTAACTTAAATAACCTAAGTGACTTAGGTAACTTAATCGAGAAACCCCGACTTCCAGACAGCCCGCAGGATGCTGCAAATTTTTTACTTACTCTCTGTCATCAGATAACTTATCTTTTGGATAAACAGATAAAAGCAATGGAAGCGAAATTTATCCAAGAGGGAGGTTTTACAGAAAATCTTTTCCTTGCCCGCCGAAATAAGTCACTTAAGTATCTTAAGTAACTTAGGCAACTTAAAGAAGGGAAATTATGAGGGATTTTAATTTTTATTTAAATTCTATCTCGGAAATTGGCTTTGTTGAGAAAGCAAGTAACGCGATCGTGTACGTGAGCGGACTTCCAAAAATCAAAACCGATGAAATCGTTATGTTTGAGACAGGAAAAATAGGAATAGTCTTATCCTTTAGTCCGCAAATCGTAGAGGTGCTTACCTTTTCCAAAGAACCTATAAGTCATGGCACAAAAGTGGTCAGAACGAATGAATTTCTCAAAATACCAGTGGGCGCAGAGCTTTTTGGAAGAATAATTGATCCTCTTGGAAATCCCTTGACCGCAATGAACGCTTATAAAAAACCTGCAGCCTTGCGAGGAATAAATACTGTTGCCGGCGGAATCCTTTCCAGGAAAACCATCACAAGACAGCTTGAAACAGGGGTTCCAATCGTGGATCTGGTCATGCCGCTTGGCTTTGGTCAGAGAGAACTCATTATAGGAGACCGGAAAACAGGTAAAACAAATTTTCTGATGCAGGCAATTTTGGCTCAAGTCAAACAAAAGCACATATGTATATACGCGGCAATTGGAAAAAAAAGATTGGACATTAAAGATGCTGAGGAATTTTTCCGAAAGCAGGGGATTGCGGATAAAGTAATTCTGGTTGCGACTGGTTTTGACGATCCGATCGGACTTAGTTTTCTGGTTCCATTTTCCGCCATGACAATCAGCGAACATTTTAGAGACGAGGGGTATGATGTTTTGCTGGTTCTGGACGATTTAACAACTCATGCCAAATTTTATAGAGAAATTTCACTTCTGGGCAAAAGGTTCCCCGGCCGAAATTCATATCCCGGGGATATTTTTTACACTCATGCAAAACTCTTGGAGCGTGCTGGAAATTTCGTAACACAAAAGGGCGAAAAAGCTATAACCTGCCTGCCTGTTGCTGAAACTGTACAGGGAGATCTGTCTGGCTACATCCAGACCAACATCATGTCTATGACTGATGGACATTTGTATTTTGATTCGGATCTATTTGCAAAAGGAAGAAGGCCCGCAATAAATCCTTTTTTGTCAGTAACCAGGGTCGGAAGACAGACGCAATCGACTCTGAAAAGAGATATCAACCGGGAAATCCTTTCTTTCCTGACGATTTCTGAGAAAATGCAGAACTTTACTCATTTTGGCGCAGAGTTAACTGAAAGCACCAAGGTAACTCTGGCAGTTGCCGACAAAGTAATTCAATTTCTGGATCAGGCAATTGCCAATACAATGCCTATTAATCTCCAAATACTTCTTTTTAGCATGCTTTGGGATAACATTTTGCAGAACAAAAATGTTGAGCCAATTGGAAAAGATATAAATAAGATTATCAATACCTACCTGACCAAACCTGAAATAGGCAAAGCAATAGATCAAACCATAGCTGATGCCAAATCTTTCAACGACCTTTTGAAAGTTATGAGAGAGAAAGGAGAGAGCTTGTTGTCAAGCCTAAAGGCTTGATAAAAAATGAGAAATGAGAGTTGAAAAATGAGAAATAAAAATATCTCTCATCTCTCATCTTTCATTTTTCATCTTGGATTATGATTACTAAAAAAGAGATTAGCAAAGAAATAGATTTCCTTAACACTCTTCGTACTATTTTGGAAACATACGAAGAAATTGCAGCGACCAGAATGGCCCGTATCCGAACTTCTGTTTTGGGAAGCCGGGATTTTCTTTTGGAGATAAACGCCATCTTTCAGCAGGTTAAATCATCTTACCGAGCCCAAATTGAGATATTAATGAAGAAGAAAAAAATAAAAGATCCAACCAAACTTACCTTTGTAAAAAGAAATGGCAGGACTTTGTACGTTTTTGTTTCGGCAAATACAGGGCTGTATGGAGATATTATTAAGAAAACGTATGACGTTTTCATAGATAATCTCAAAAAAACACCTGGAGATGTAGCGATCATAGGAAAACTGGGAGTTGAAATTTATAAAGCTGACAAAGTTACCCTGCCCTACACTTATTTTGACTTTCCGGATAATAAAATCGACAATGCGATTTTACAAAAAATTATACAGCACATTATTCAATACGAGAAAGTGCTTGTTTTTTACGAACAGTTCAACACAGTTATCAATCAATCCCCTATTGTTACTAATATATCCGGAGATCCTCTGCCTTGGGAAAAAGGAGGACCGGAAGCAAAATACTTTTTTGAGCCGTCCCTTGAAAAAATCATGGAATTTTTTGAAAAAGAAATCTTCGGCTCCATTTTCCAACAGACAATATTTGAATCTGAACTCGCTAAATTCGCAGCCCGTATGGTGTCTCTGGACTACGCAACAGACAATACTAAATTGAGGCTAAAACAGGTGACTCTGCAGAAAAACAGAATAAAACATCAGGAGGAAAACAAAAGACAATTGGAAAAATTCGCAAGCATGAAACTCTGGAAATAGAATTTTTGAAGTTGGATTTAGCATGCTTGAAGCGGGATGTTCTTGATGTTCTTGATTTTGATCGTGGATTGACACTTTGAATATTTGAAAAATAGAATTTTAGATTTCAAAATATCAAGATTTCAAAAACGTCAAGGTCAAGAATGTCAAAGATATCTAACATCAAGGATTCCAAACAAATATGGAAAACTCTGGAAAAATCATAGGAATTCAGGGGCAAATTATTGAAGTTGAATTTAAAAATCACGAACCCAGCGTTCATGATCTTTTGGTGCTGCAGGATGATCCCAATATCAAAATGCAAGTTGCTCTTCCATCAGGTCCTTCCTCATTTTTCTGTCTGAGTCTTTCAACAACTGAAAGATTACATAGAGGACTTAAGGTTATAAATACAAAAAAACCAATTTTGATTCCAACAGGCACCGGAGTTTTGGGACGGGCTCTTAATATATTTGGAGAGCCGATTGACGGGCTTCCCCCAATAAAAAAAGACGGGGAAATGCCTATTTACGCGCAAGGGCTCGATTACAGCGAGATTGTAAAACATAACGAAATTTTGGAAACAGGAATCAAGGCAATTGATTTTCTGTCCCCGATGATTAGGGGAGGAAAAATTGGACTTTTCGGAGGCGCAGGGGTTGGAAAAACAGTTCTTCTTACTGAAATTATTCATAACGTTGTCGTTTTGCACAAAGGCAAGGGCGTTTCTGTTTTTGCAGGGGTTGGGGAAAGAATTAGGGAAGGTCATGAGCTTTATGAAACACTTGCCGAAAAACAAGTTTTGTCTTCTGTTTCTTTGGTCTTAGGAACAATGGGAGAAAACCCGGCTGTCAGGTTTCTAACCGGGTACACTGCGGTCGCTCTTGCAGAATATTTCAGAGACAGTCTTAAAAAGGATGTATTATTCTTTATCGACAATGTTTTTAGGCTTGCCCAAGCCGGAAACGAGCTCTCCGTTTTGATGAACACAATTCCATCTGAAGACGGCTATCAGGCAACTTTAACATCCGAAATGGCATCTTTCCATGAAAGATTAGTTTCCAACAAAGATAATTCAATAACATCAATCGAGGCAATTTATATCCCCAACGACGATATTCTCGATCAAGGCGTACAGGCAATTTTCCCATACCTTGACTCATCTGTTGTGCTGTCCAGAAGTATTTATCAGGAGGGTCTTCTTCCCGCGATAGATCTTCTTTCTTCTTCATCAGCCAACTTAAATCCTGAAACTGTAGGACAGCTTCATTATGATGTTGCCCTAAAGGCTTTAAATTTATTAAAACAGGCAACAGCTTTAGACAGAATTGTCTCATTGGTTGGAGAATCCGAACTTTCTCCTGCGGATCAGCTTATTTATGAAAGAGCAAAAAAACTTCGCAATTTTATGACCCAAAATTTTTTCGTTACTGAAAATCAGACGGGAAGAAAAGGCGCCTATGTCCCTCGGGAGACAACTGTCAATGATGTAAATGATTTGTTATCCGGAAAATATGACGACATAACAGATGATAAATTCAGCTTTATCGGCAGCATACAAGAAATAAGCAGCAAGTGATAAGAAATCAAGAATGATTAACTCTACAACTAATCTAACTGTTGTAATACGAAATAAAGAAAAAGTTCTGTATAGCGGTCAGGCTGCTGCGATAACCTCTGTGAATGAAAAGGGTGTTTTTGATGTTTTACCCAGACACGAAAATTTTATTACTCTTATAAAAGAAAAAGTGATAATCCATCCAACCTTACGGGAGAATAAGGAGATTCAAATCGAGAATGGCATTGTGCGGATATATAAAGACAAGGTGTACGTCTACGTCAACTTTAAATCGTAACAAGCTTAAAATAGTTCTTTTATAAGCCTTCCTGCCTGATCACGACTGTAATTTTTTGGAAGAAGCGCTGAGGGCAAAAAAGGATCACCCAATAACACCTTCACATATTTTTCTTTTATTTCCTTTACTTTACTATTTAAGCTATTTAACTGTTTCGTGCGGCCGCGTGTTGTGATTAAATGGCTATTTTTCATTTTTTGTGCCTTTTGCAAAATTTCTAGATACTTTTCGTTCAGCTCTTCTATCTTCCATATTCTTTTTGCTAACTCTTTTGAGTCTCCTAAAATATATGTAGCCTCAAGAATATCGACCGAATTTTGCAAACCAGCATTCTCTATATACTCTGAAAAATCTCTGATAATATCATGAGGAGTTATGAAAACAGATTCTTGAAGCATGCCAAACCCTAACTCTTTCAGTTTTTCTCGTAAACCCCGTTACCCACGACCTTATGGTCGGGGCATTATTGAATTTTCGTTTCACGCCATTAGAAACCCGCATCCTAACGGATGGGGCATTGGGTAACGGGGTAAATAATCTCTTTTCCTTTTCTGAATTTCTGCAATGTCAAACATAACAATCCTCCACTTGCCATCCCACTTCTTATTTTGCAAATGCAATAGCGGGAAATCTCTTTGAGCCATTTTTGCTCCTTGGGATGTTATCCGAATATACATTTTGCCTTCCTTCTCTATTTTTTCTATATAACCCGCTCTTAATGTCCTCCAGACCAAGTGATTAAACTGATGTTTTTTGTATTGTTTGGGTACCCATCCATACATGTTCTCATAGCTTTTGCTTACAAGATGCAACGGATCTTTTATCTCTTCGAATAGATCTAAAGCATGAGTCAAACCCAAAAGCAATATATCGCGGGATCTTAATAATTTCTTCATAATAAAATAAATTTATTTAACCATATCAAGCGGCCGCGGTCAATGATTAAATGCCTAAACTTATCTCTTTAGCTTGAGT